>NZ_JAJUFV010000055.1 GCF_029263575.1 Microbacterium sp.
CAGGAACTTGCTATCGTGGAAAGGATGCTCGTGCATGCATGAGCAGGGAGCGCATCTGTTCGCTTCCGCGGAACGCGCGTAGAACGCGCGCACCGCCGTCATTCCAATCCCACTCGGGATGCACCGATACTCGGCGCGCCCGAAAGCCACGCCCTTGAAAGGAGCCGCACCCCGGGCCTCTCGTCTGTGCGCTGCCACGCGCCTCAGTGGCCCAGGTTCGTTCGCCATGCTGACAGCTTCAAAACTCCACATCCGCATCTATTCCCCCACTTAGCGAGCACTTTCTTCGGCATCTGCGGCAGCTGCCGCATCATTCTAGGAAAGTGAGAATTACCGGTGGGCGACCTCCAAACCCTGTCAGGACCGATTGTGATCCTGCTCATGCTGCTGTTCTTCGGCGGCAGCCTCTACATGTCGATTCGCATCTCCAAGAAGAAGGAGAACGCGGACGGCTATATGACCGCCGGCGGCAAGATCGGCTTCGGCATCTCTGCCGCTTCTATGACGGCGACCTGGATCTGGGCATCCTCGATGTATGCCTCGGCCACGTCCGGCTACACGTACGGAATCTCCGGCCCCATCCACTATGGATTGTGGGGCGCGTTGATGATTCTGCTCATCTACCCCTTTGGCCGCCGCATCCGAAAAGTCGCGCCGAAGGCGCACACGATCGCCGAGGTGATGTTCGCGCGTCACGGGCGCTCCAGCCAGCTCATGCTCGCAGGATCCAACGTCCTGGGCAGCCTGATCAGCCTGACGTCCAACCTCATCGCGGGCGGAGCGCTCATCTCGATGCTCTCGCCGTTCACCTTCACCCAGGGCATCGTCGCCATCGCCGTCGGTGTGCTGGCGTACACCCTGTGGTCGGGGTTCCGTGCCTCCGTGCTGACCGACTTCGCGCAGGTTCTGGCGATTCTCGGCGCCGTCGCGGTCATCGTTCCGGTGATCTTCTTCGCCGCGGGCGGGCCCGATCTGTTCGTGACCGGCGCGAAGAACGTCACGCCCCAGCAGGGTGATTTCTTCTCGTCGGATGCCTTCTTTAACCAGGGCGCTCCGTACATCGCCGCGGTGCTGGCCTACGCGATCGGAAACCAGACCATCGCCCAGCGTCTGTTCGCTGTACGTGAGGATCTCATCAAGAAGACGTTCGTCACCGCGACGTTCGGCTACGGTGCATCCATCATCGGTATCGGCATGCTCGGTGTCATCGCCCTGTACGCGGGCATCGAGCCCATGGGCGGCGACGTCAACAATCTCATCCCGCAGATGGCGGCGACCTACCTTCCGCCGTTGCTCATCTGCGTGTTCTTCGTCATGATCATCGGTTCGCTGTCGTCGACGGCGGATGCCGACATGACGGCGCTGTCGTCGATCATGATGGCCGATGTCTACGGACAGAACATCGCCGGTAAGAAGCACGCGAGCCCCAAGACGATGCTGCTGGTCGGCCGCCTGACGATGGTCGGCGCGACGGCCGCAGCGCTCGGCTTCGCAACCATGCAGTTCAACATCCTCGATCTGCTGGTGTTCGTCGGCGCGATGTGGGGTGCACTCGTGTTCCCGGTGATCGCGAGCTTCTACTGGAACCGCGTCACCAACGTCGCCTTCAGCGTCGCCGTCGTCGCGGCCCTGGCTGCGTTCCTGCCGGTGCGCTTCGAATGGGTCGACCTCTCCGGCGGCCTCGGTATCGTCAGCGACGTCGTATCTGTCATCGGTATCGGCGTCGTGCTGGCGCTGATGGCGTTCGGCTTCTTCGGCCTGCGCGTAGCCGTCATCGTCGGAGCGATCGCCAGCGTTGCGTCGGCGCCGTTCGCGATCGGTTTCCTGCACACCTACCCGGTGCTGTCGGGCTCGCTGATCGCCTACGCCGTCAGCACGATCGTGTGCGTGGCGCTGACAATGCTGAATAAGACCCGACGATTCGACTTCGATCTCATCAAGAAGCGCACGGGCGACTTCGACCGTGACGAAGCCGAGACTGTCGCGGATGCCTCCACCACCGAGGCGCTCGCAGGAAAGGACGCATGATGGACGTCATTCTTCTCACCGCCTACGTATTGGTATGGCCCGTCGCTGTGGTCGGCGTGCTGGCCGTGATCATCCGTGCATTCTTGAAGGACGCGCGCGCTGCGAAGAAGGAGGGCCGCCAGATCATCTGACGATCCTCACCCGACGAAGCGGGGCAGCGACGCGATCCGCCGCTGCCCCGCTTTGCTCAGCGATCGCGCAGCTGCTCGTCGACATCCTCATCTACGGCGCGAATCGTCGCCGTGTCGACCTCGCTCGGAGCAGCCTCGAAACGACTTCGCACATGACAGTCGTTGAGGCGTTCAGCTCGTTCACGGTGCGTCGGATGCCGGCTGCGCCACGTCGATCGGAACGACAGGGCAGTCCTTCCACAGCCGCTCCAGGCCGTAGTACACACGCTCTTCGCCGTGGAAGACGTGCACGATGAGGTCTCCGAAGTCGAGCAGCACCCAGCGAGCTTCCTGCCGACCTTCGCGCCGCACCCGCTTGTGGCCGGCTTCGATGAGCTGGTCTTCGATCTCGTCGGCGATCGCAGCGACGTTTCGCTCGCTGTTTCCGGTGACGAGCAGGAAGATGTCTACGAGCGGAAGCGGCTCAGACACATTGAGCGCGACAAGGTCTTCACCGCCCTTGGAGATCGCGGCGGCGGCTGCGATCTGCAGCATCTCTTCGGCGTTATCGGGTGATTGCATCAGAACAGATTCATCGTGAACGCGACGATCAGCACCACGGCGAGAGCAAGCGCAAGCCCGCCTGCCATGATCGCCAGCGTCAGCATGAGCTTGTTGCCCTTTTCGGGCGCGGGAGGGCGGATGACCTCGCCGGCAGGTTTGGTGGTGCTGACCGCGGAGCTGGCCGCGATCGGAGTCGGCGACGATGATGCAGGCAGTTCGCCATCGATCAGCACCGCATCGACGTCTTTACCATCAGCTGCGCCGTGTGCGTGTCCCTGCGAGCCGATTCCGTTCGGCAGCTCGTAGCTTCCGGTGATGAGCAGTTCCCCCGTGGACGCGATCGGACCGGAGAGTGATCCGCGGCCCGGCAGCGGCGTGAAGATCAGAGTGTTCGGGGCATGGTTCTGCGAGCCGCCAGCACCCGAGGAGATCAATTCATCGAACGACGGCGCGAAGGCGGGCACGTCGGCCTGCACGCCCTTGCCGAACGCGGAGCTGACGACCGGATGCTCGCCTGTGGCGATCGGATCGACGTCGTCGTCATCTTCACCGGAGTCAGCGGAATCGTCAGCGCCGATGAGGCCTTCGAAATCGCTCGCGGCGCCTTCCTCGTCGTCGCGATCGTCCTGGTCGGCGCGGTCGTCGTCATCGGCATCCGTGTCACCGGCGGCCTGTGCCGCGAACGTGGGAACTCCCAAGACAATCTCGGGGTCTTCTTCGGCGTCGACGACCGCGGCGGGCTCTTCCTCTTCAGCGACGACCTCAGCGGACGTCTCCTCCACGGCAGGCTCTTCGACCGGCGACTCGTCAATGGGCGACTCTTCGACAGCGATCTCTTCGACAGGGATCTCTTCGACAGACGGTTCGTCGACAGGCGCCTCGTCGACAGACGTGGCTGCAGAAGACTCATCTGCGCTGGTGTCGAAGTCGACGACGGGCACGGAGGCTGTGCGAATGCGTTCCTGCTCCCGAATCTGCCGTCTGGTCAACGGACGCTCGTCAAGATTGACTTCCGCGTCGGGTCGCGGAGCCGGCGCCGGCGCTTCGGGAGCAGGCGCCGTTTCCGGAGCAGCAGACTCTGCGTCCGCTTCAGCGGCGGCCGCTGCCTCCTCGTCGCTGATCACCGGGGTCGCACCGGTGAGACGGATCTCCCGCAATTGTTTGCGGGTCAGCGGCTGTTTGCCGTGCTGATCCGATGTACTCATGCCTCACTCCGATACAGATGATATTTCGCGATGTACTGAACGACGCCGTCAGGAACCAGATACCACACCGGTTGCTCATCGCTCACGCGCTCGCGGCATGCCGTCGACGATATCGCGAGCGCCGGCACCTCCAACTGACTCACATTGTCGCCCGGGAGGCCGTCTGTGCTCAGAACATGTCCTGGACGAGAGACCGCGACGAAGTGTGCCAACTCCCACAACTCATCATGGTCTCTCCAACTGAGAATTTGCGCTACGGCGTCTGCACCCGAGATGAAGAAGAGCTCAGCATCCGGTCGTTCACGCTTCAGATCGCGGAGAGTATCGATCGTGTACGTGGGCCCCTCTCGGTTGATATCCACACGGCTCACCGTGAACTGCGGATTCGACGCCGTGGCGATGACCGTCATGAGATAGCGGTGCTCGCTCGCAGTTACGTTCGTCTTCTGCCAGGGATGTCCGGTCGGAACGAAGACAACCTCGTCGAGATCGAACGAGTGGGCGACCTCACTGGCCGCGACCAAGTGCCCATGGTGGATGGGATCGAATGTCCCGCCCATCACTCCGATCCGCGGGGCGCGTGTGGCCGTCGTGTTCATACGCCCTAGTGGCCGTGCCCTGCCCCGTGGCCGTCCTGCCCGTGACGCTCAGCGTATGCCTCTGCCTTAGCCGAGTGACGGTTCGCGACGTGGCGGTACGAGAACGCCACGAGCCCCATCAGCGCAAAGATCACCGCTGCGATGACACCGAAGATCAGCGTTTCCAACGCGACGTTTCCGTGGTGCTCTGTCTCGGCAGCTGCCATCGCAATCTGTGCGACGAGGTTCATCCTGACTCCGTTTCGTGACCGGGGGCGATAAGACGCCTCCCCATCCTATCTCTCAGGCGCGCGTCTGGCCTGCTCCACGCGCCAGCCATTTGGTACTGGTGAGCTCCGCCAGGCCCATCGGACCGCGCGCATGCAGTTTCTGCGTCGAGATCCCGACCTCGGCGCCGAACCCGAACTCGGCACCGTCGGTGAATCGCGTCGACGCGTTGGCCATCACGACGGCCGAGTCGACCTCGGCGAGGAAACGCTCTTGGTTGCGCGCGTCATTCGTCACGATCGACTCGGTGTGCTTCGTGCTGTACATCCGGATGTGCTCGAGAGCGTCATCGAGCGTGTCGACGACCCGCATGGCCACTTCGAGGCCAAGATACTCTGTTGCCCAATCTTCTTCGGTGGCGGGGATGATATTGCTGACGAGGCCGGCGACCACGTCGTCACCGTGAATGGCGACGCCTTCACTCTGAAGTGCGCTGGCGACAGCGGGCACCAGCAGGGGCGCAGCTTGACGCAGCACCAGCACGGTCTCGACAGCGTTGCAGACGCTCGGGCGCTGCACCTTGGCATTGACGACGATCTCGCACGCCCAGTCCACTGGCGCGGATTCGTCGAGCACGATGTGCACGATACCGGCGCCGGTCTCGATGACGGGCACAGTTGATTCGGTGACAACGGTCTCGATCAGCGATGCGCTGCCACGCGGAACGAGCACATCGACCAGGCCGCGAGCGTGCATGAGCGCACGGGCGCCGTCACGGCCGAAATCATCGACGCTCTGGATGGCCTCCCCGGTGATCCCGACACTCTCCAAGGCGTCGCGCATGATACGCACGAGGACAGTGTTTGATTCCTTCGCGGCGCTTCCGCCGCGAAGGACACTGGCGTTGCCCGAGCGAAGCGCCAAGGCGGCGATATCGACCGTCACGTTGGGACGTGCCTCGTAGATCGCCCCGACCACGCCGAACGGCACTCGAACCTGCTCGAGCCTGACACCGTTGGGCATCCGATGTCCGCCGACGACACGACCGACCGGGTCGGGCAGGGCTGCGACCTCGCGCACAGCCGCAGCAAGGTCAACGACGCGCTTCGCATCGAGTCGGAGACGGTCAACGAGCGCTTCGGCGATACCGCCTGCTCTCCCCCGCGCGATGTCACGCTCATTCGCATCGATGATGGCTGCCGACGATGCTTCCAGAGCCTGCGCAACCGCCTCGAGTGCCCGCGCCTTGTCGTCGCTTGTCAGGCGGGCAATGGCCCGTGAAGCATCCTTGGCGAGCTTCAGGCGATCCTGAGCGGTCTGGACGGTCTCGGAAACGGCAGCGGCGGTCATCTCGTCAGTGTATCGAGAGCGGCGCACTGCGGCGCCGCTCGTGACGGTCAACCCTCTGCCGAGTCGCCCAGAACGGGCTCGAACCAGGTGCCGAGCTCTTCTCCCTTGAGTGCACGATCGACGAGATCGGCGCTCGTGACGAGAACACCGATGCCGGATGCCGCGGCAAGCCGTGCCGCCGACACCTTGGTGGCGGCGCCTCCCGTCCCCACACTGTTGACCACGGTCGCACCGAATTCGAGGCCATCGAGATCGGCATTCGCAGCGATCAGGTCGATCGGCGTTGCGTCCGGGTCCGTCGGCGGTTTCGTATAGAGCGCCTCGACGTCACTGAGAAGAACCAGCGCGTCGGCATCGATCAGCTGGGCGACGAGAGCTGCGAGCCGGTCGTTGTCACCGAAGCGGATCTCCTGCGTGGCGACGGTGTCGTTCTCATTGACGATCGGCAGAATCCGCAGCCCGAGCAGACGCTCCATCGCCCGACGGGCGTTGCTGCGCGGCAGAGCATTCTCGAGGTCTCCGGTGGTGAGCAGCACCTGCCCGGCGACCACCTGGAAGGGGCGCAGCGCCTCTTGGTAGCGGTAGACGAGAATGTTCTGGCCGACCGCGGCTGCCGCCTGCTGGGTCGCGAGGTCAGTGGGCCGGGCTTCCAGATCGAGGAAGGGAATGCCTGTGGCGATGGCCCCCGATGACACCAGCACGATTTCGCAACCGCGGGCGTGCGCGCCGGCCAGCGCATGCACGATGAGCGGAATGCGCCATGACGACTCTCCGCTGATGGATGAGGAGCCAACCTTCACCACGATGCGCTCGGCGGATGCGAGTTCGGCTCTCGTCCGTGCGCTCACGCGTGATCTCCGTCGTCGGAACCGTACTCTTCCTCAGCCGTGACACGGCGCTTGAGTTCCTGCTCAGCACGAATGGCTGCCTTGGCGTCCATACGCTCCTGATACTGCTCACGGCGTTCGCTCGTCGTACGCCGTGCGTTCGGTGCCAGACGAGGGTCGGTGCCACGCGGGGCGGTCATGAGCTCTGCGGCAGAGCGCATAGCCGGCTCCCAGTCGAACACCAGCCCCTCTCCCTCACCGATGACCACGGTGGCGCCGGGAGTCGCACCCAGCCGGAACAGTTCGGTCTCGACACCGATACGTTCCAGACGATCCGCGAGATACCCCACGGCCTCTTCATTCTGGAAGTCGGTCTGCTGCACCCACCGCTCGGGCTTCTCCCCGAGGATGCGGTAATACGTGCCGTACGACCCGCCCTCGACCCGAATCGTGAACGGCTTATCGGCGCCGCGCGGGCGGATGACGACCCGTTCGGCCGGCACTGGGGCGGCGGCCTCGACCCGGTGCTGTTCGACGATCTCACCCAGCGCGAAGGTGAGCGGACGCAGCCCCTCGTGCGAGACCGTGGAGATCTCGAAGACACGGAACCCGCGGGCCTCAAGATCAGGACGCACCAGATCGGCGAGGTCACGGGCCTCCGGCACATCGATCTTGTTCAGCGCGATCAGCTGCGGGCGATCGAGCAGCGGCGTCTGCCCCTCGGGCACCTCGTAGGCTTCGAGCTCAGCCAGAATCACATCGAGGTCGGATATCGGGTCGCGGCCGGGATCGAGTGTCGCACAGTCGAGCACGTGCAGCAGCGCGGAGCAGCGTTCGACGTGGCGCAAGAACTCCAGACCAAGGCCCCGGCCCTCGCTGGCACCCTCGACGAGTCCTGGAACGTCAGCGACCGTGTAGCGAGAATCGCCCGCCTGCACGACGCCCAGATTCGGATGCAACGTGGTGAAGGGGTACTCGGCGATCTTGGGCCGGGCGGCAGAGATCGCTGCGATCAGACTCGATTTGCCGGCCGAGGGGTAACCGACAAGCGCCACATCGGCGACGGTCTTGAGCTCAAGAACGACGTCGCCCTCGAAGCCCGGTGTGCCCAGCAATGCGAAACCGGGAGCCTTGCGCTTGGTCGTGGCCAGTGCCGCGTTACCGAGACCGCCGCGCCCGCCCTGGGCGATGACGACGCGCATACCGGGCGTGAGCATGTCGGCGAGCACTTCCCCATCGGGGCGCTTGACGACCGTGCCGACGGGAACAGGAAGTTCAAGATCTTCGCCCGCGAAACCCGACCGATGATCGCCCATCCCGAACCCGCCGTTCGCCGAGCTGCGGTGCGGTGCGTGGTGATACGACAGCAGTGTGCCGGTCTGGGTGTCGGCGACGAGCACGATGTCGCCCCCGTTACCTCCGTTACCTCCGTCAGGTCCGCCCAGCGGCTTGAACTTCTCACGGTGAACGGAGACACAGCCGTTGCCGCCCTTACCGGCACGCAGGTGCAGCGTCACCGTGTCGACGAACGAAACCATGTCTTATCTCACTTCTCGTGTAGCTCGCTCCTGACGCTCGATCAGATTCAGCGTCTGAAGATGCCCATAGATACGCGGACGGGGCGAGCCGAAGCCCGCCCCGAACCGGATGTCTTTGTCGTGCTGCGATTACTCAGCAGCTGCGGCGACGATGTTGACGACCTTGCGGCCGCCCTTCGCACCGAACTCGACGGCTCCTGCCTCCAGCGCGAACAGCGTGTCATCGCCGCCGCGGCCGACGCCAGCGCCGGGGTGGAAGTGGGTGCCACGCTGGCGAACGAGGATCTCGCCGGCGTTGACCTGCTGACCACCGAAGCGCTTCACGCCGAGGCGCTGGGCGTTGGAGTCACGACCGTTACGGGTGGAGCTTGCGCCCTTTTTGTGTGCCATGTCAGAGCCTCTTCTGTACTTACTTGATGCCGGTGATCTTGACGCGGGTCAGTTCCTGGCGGTGGCCCTGACGCTTCTTGTAGCCGGTCTTGTTCTTGAACTTCTGGATGACGATCTTCGGGCCGCGGAGGTTGCCGATGACCTCAGCGGTGACCTTGACCTTCGCCAGCTTGTCGGCGTCGGTGGTCACCGTGGCGCCGTCGACGAGGAGGACAGCGGGAAGTTCGATCTTCTCGCCCTGGCCTGCCTGAACACGATCGAGCTGGACGATCGTGCCGACCTCGACCTTCTCCTGTCGCCCACCGGCGCGCACAACTGCGTAAACCACTTCATACCTGTTTCGTTGGAGAGCTTGACGCTCTGTAGATCTCACGGGAAGACTGTGCTTGCGTTGGTCGCAAGTCTGACGGGTGCGAGCACAAGGCTTCACCACTCCGCCCGGTAGGGACGGCTCAGCTCACGCACCAAGGGACAACTTTACCGGATAGATGGCTGTGCCGCAAAGCGGCCCGCAGCCGTGTCACGCCATCATAGGATCACGGGGTGACCGTATTCATCGACGACCCGATGTGGCCCGCGCACGGACGGCTCTGGTCACATCTGATCAGCGACGACAGCCTCGACGAGCTGCACGCCTTCGCCGCTGCGAACGACATTCCGTCACAAGCGTTCGACCGTGATCACTACGACGTTCCCGAAGACTCGCTCCCCCGCCTTCTTGCCGCCGGCGCACGACACGTCGGCGCCCGCGAGCTCACCCGAAGGCTGATCGCGTCAGGACTCCGCGTCCCCGCTCGCGATCGGCGTCGGTGAGGTGTTCACCGAGATCGGGGTGCCGGTGAGCGCCGCCGTCGACACCCGGCGACGATTGCGCCCCTGACCCGGTGCCTTCGGCTCGGGAAGCGCGTCGAGCACCGAGTCGAGTATCTGCTCTGCCGGAGTCTTCGGAGCCTTGTTGTTGCGCTCCGAGGAACGCTTCTTGCGCGGCTTCTTGGGACGTTCGGCCGGTTCCGACTGCTCGGTCTCGTCGAGCGCGGCGCCAGCAGCGATCTCTGCGCTGGCCAGAGTGGATGCCGCGATCTGCGCAAGCGCAGACTTGGCACCCTCGGGGATGCTGTGCGTCGTCGAGTTCGTCTGCTGATTGTTCTGGTTCTGCCCGTTGCCCCCGCGCTGGCGGCGGTTGGACTGGCCATTGTTCGAGTTCGAACGGTGCTTGATCACCGGGTCATGGTGAACGATGACACCACGGCCAGCGCATATCTCACACGCCTCGCTGAACGTCTCGAGCAGGCCCAGACCGAGCTTCTTACGCGTCATCTGCACGAGGCCGAGCGAGGTGACCTCGGCAACCTGGTGCTTGGTGCGGTCGCGGCTCAGGCACTCGATCAAGCGCCGCAGCACGAGGTCGCGGTTCGACTCGAGCACCATGTCGATGAAGTCCACGACGATGATGCCGCCGATGTCGCGCAAGCGCAGCTGACGAACGATCTCTTCTGCGGCCTCGAGGTTGTTCTTCGTCACGGTCTCTTCGAGGTTTCCCCCAGTGCCGACGAACTTTCCGGTGTTTACGTCGACGACCGTCATGGCCTCGGTGCGGTCGATCACCAGCGAGCCTCCGGAGGGAAGCCAGACCTTGCGGTCGAGCGCCTTCTCGATCTGCTCGGTGATGCGGAACGCGTCGAAGGGATCAGCATCGCCGTCATATGATTCGATGCGCTCGAGCAGGTCGGGAGCGACGCTCTCGAGGTACGCACGAATTGTGCGCTGCGATTCATCACCCTGGATGAGCATCTTCGTGAAGTCCTCGTTGAAGACGTCACGGACGATCTTGACAAGCAGATCGGGCTCGGCGTGCAGCAACGCAGGAGCCTGCTGGCTCTCGACCTGCTTCTGAATGTGCTCCCACTGCGACGTGAGGCGATTCACATCGCGGGTGAGCTGCTCTTCTGTCGCTCCCTCGGCCGCGGTGCGGACGATGACCCCGCTCGATTCGGGCAGCACCTCTTTGAGGATGCGCTTGAGGCGCGCCCGCTCGTTGTCGGGAAGCTTGCGGCTGATGCCGTTCATCGACCCGCCGGGCACATAGACCAGGTAGCGGCCGGGTAGCGAGACCTGACTGGTCAGGCGCGCACCCTTGTGCCCTACGGGATCTTTCGTGACCTGTACCAGCACGCGGTCACCGGGCTTCAGCGCGAGTTCGATGCGACGCGGCTGGTTGCCGGTCTCAACACCATCCCAGTCGACCTCACCCGAATACAGCACGGCATTGCGGCCACGACCGATGTCGACGAACGCGGCTTCCATGCTGGGAAGCACATTCTGCACCCGACCGAGGTACACGTTGCCGATGAGCGACGCGTCTTGATTGCGCGCGACATAGTGCTCCACCAGCACGCCGTCTTCGAGCACGCCGATCTGCGTGCGACCGCTCTTGGTGCGCACGACCATCTTGCGGTCGACGGCCTCCCGGCGCGCAAGGAACTCGGCCTCCGTCACGACCGGGCGACGGCGCCCGGCGTCGCGGCCGTCGCGGCGGCGCTGCTTCTTAGCCTCCAGACGCGTCGAACCCTTGATCGCCTTCGGCTCCGTGATGTACTCGACCGCGCGCTGGCGCTGGCGGGACTCACCCTGACCATCACCCTGGTCGTTGCCACCGCGGCGCCGGCGACCGCGCCGGCCCGACGAAGACCCCTCGTTGTCGTCGCTCGGCGAATCTGAGCCCGAGCCGCGGCCCGGACGCGCCGGAAGCAGCGTGACCTCTGGGGCATAGAAATGCAGCTGCGTGGAGACGCTCGACACGAACACCTCCGGAAGCAACCCCAGGCTGACCGCGGTCACCGGCTCCGGCTTCGCCGGTGCCTCGACAGGCGCAGCCGTCTGCTCGCCCTTCGCCTCAGCATCCTCTTCCGGCTTCGCCGTCGCCTCGGCAGGCGCAGCATCCGGCTCCGCCGTCGCCGCTTCGCTTTCCGGCGCGGGGTCCGTCTCCGGTTGCGATTGCGCGTCGGACTCAGGTGCTTCTGACGTTACCGAAGCCTCCGTGTCCGCATCGAGAGTAGGGGTGTTGTCGGTGTCATTGTTCTCTTCGGCCATCTCTGGCGTGCTCCCTGCGCGGGCACTCATGCTCCGCGAAATCTCATGCGACACCCGCGGGTGTCGCGAACTCACTCGGTTTGCGACCGGCTCATAGCTCTGATCGCGAGGGGTATAGGACCCCGAAGTCTGCGTCGATGCGTGTTGCAGCTGCGCCGCGCAATGCATCACAGGTCATTATCGCACCATGTTGCCCAGTTCGTGGCATTCACTCTGTCGCGACCCCCTGTCAGATCTCACGACGCATCCATAGCGGTCCCTGAGATAATCGACAGATGAGCGAGCAGCGCACCCGCCCCGTCGGCTTCGGAATCTGGCTGATTCTCGCCAGCGTGATCGGCTGGTGGGCGGCGTTCCAACTCACCGTCGAGAAGTTCGCGCTGCTCGAGAATCCCGAAGAATCTCTGGCGTGCGACCTCAGCCCGTTCATCCAATGCAGCACGAACCTGCAGTCCTGGCAGGGCTCGGTCTTCGGATTCCCCAACCCGATCATCGGCATCGCCGGGTGGATTGCGCCGCTGGTCGTCGGCGTCGCGATCATCGCCGGAGCGCGCTTTCCCCGGTGGTTCTGGCTCACCTTCGGCGCCGGCATCACGTTCGCCTTCGGGTTCGTCTGCTGGCTGATCTTCCAGAGCCTGTACGACCTGTTCGTGCTGTGCCCGTGGTGCATGGTGACGTGGGCGGTCACGATCCCGACGTTCTTCGCCACGATCGTCCACCTGTTCCGAAACGGCAGTTTCAGCCGATCGGCCACGGTGCAAGAGCGCGCGGGGCGGCTGATGGCGTGGGTCCCACTGGCGACGGTCCTCGCATTCGCGATCATTATCGCTCTGGCACAGCTGCAGCAGCTCGACTTCCTCGGCGAGGTCGCTCGCATCCTGTTCTGAGCGTCCTGAACCGCACGGCGCCCGCACCGAGAATCTCGGGGCGGGCGCCGTTGACTTTGGCTCAGGCGAACCAGATGCCGAGTTCGCGTGCTGCCGACTCGGGGCTGTCTGAGCCGTGCACCAGGTTCTGCTGCACAGCGAGGCCCCAGTCACGTCCGAAGTCGCCGCGGATCGTGCCGGGCGCGGCCGTGGTCGGGTCGGTCGTGCCGGCGAGCGAGCGGAAGCCTTCGATCACGCGGTTTCCGGTCAGGCGGATCGCAACCGACGGCCCCGACATCATGAAGTCGAGCAGCGGCTCATAGAAGGGCTTGCCTTCGTGCTCGGCGTAGTGGGCGGCAAGACGGTCGCGGTCCGGCTCCACGAGTCGAAGGTCGACGAGCGCATAGCCCTTCGCCTCGATCCGGGCGAGAATCGCGCCGGTGAGCCCACGGGCGACACCATCCGGCTTAACGAGGACGAGGGTTTCTTCGGTGGCCATGTCAATCGCTCTCTGTGTGAGTTTCGTGATCGGTTTCTATCGAGTTTTTGTCCGTCAGACGCCGTGCGTCCACGCGGGCCCCCATGATCGTCGCATATGCCCACATCCCTCCGAAAACTACGACGACCAACAAGATGGTCGGCTCAAAGATCGCAGACAGCGCGACGACGGCCTGCAGAGCCCATCCAGCCGGGATCGCCCAGGGTTTCGTGATCATGCCGGCGACCGCGACCATCGCCAGCGCGACGATGCCCGCGCCGACGATCGCCCACCAGGGCTCGACCCCCTCGGGAAGCGCACGCAGGCCGAAGATGGTGAGGCCGACCAGGAGCACGATGACCGCTTCGAACCCGAGCACGACGGATGCGAGCTTTTGAACCAGTGTGCGCGTGGCACGAGAGGTCATGCTTGCCACCCGGACTTCCAATCTTCTTCTTCGGCGAGAGCGATCGCTTCGCCGGCGAGCACGATCGATCCGGCGATCACGACGGCGCGCCGCTCTGCCGAAGCGGCCCATTCGCGCGCAGCATCCGCCGCATCGGCGAGCGACGGGTGCACCGTCGCTCGGTATCCGGCAGCTTCGACGAGATCGGCAATCAGGTCGGCGTCGTTCGCGCGGGTGGATTCCGGTGCCGTCGCGAAGATGTGGGTGGCAGCGGGCGCGAGCGTGGCGATGATGCCTGCGGCATCCTTGTCCGCCAAGACGCCAAGCACCAATCCCCATTCGTCGAAATCGAAGCTGTCATCGAGAGACTGCACAAGGGCTGCGGCTCCGTGCGGGTTGTGAGCGGCATCGACGATCACGGTCGGTGAGACGCCGAGCAGTTGGAGTCGGCCAGGAGAGGTCGCTCCTTGCAATCCTTCGGTGATGATGTCGTCAGCGATGCGCTGCGTGCCGCCACCGATGAGAGATTCCACGGCCGCCACGGCCAGGGCAGCGTTGTGCCCCTGGTGAGCACCATACAGCGGCAGGTATTCCTCGACGTAGGCTCCGGCGACGCCGCGGATCGTGAGCAGCTGTCCGCCGACGGCGAGCTTCTGCTCGGTCAGGCCGAACTCATCCCCCGCGAACGCGATCGATGCGTTCTTCGCCGCTGCCGCCTCGCGAAGGATCTGGGCGACCTCGGCGGGTTGCTCGGCAGAGACCACGACGGCGCCGTCTTTGACGATGCCGGCCTTGACCGTGGCGATGTCTGCGAGTGTGCTGCCCAACCGATCGGCGTGGTCGATCGCGATCGGCGCGAACACCGCGACGTCGCCGTCGGCCGTGTTCGTCGAGTCCCAGGAGCCGCCCATGCCGACTTCCAGCACGAGCACGTCGACCGGCGCATCGGATGCCGCGACGAAGGCCAGCACCGTCAGCAGCTCGAAGAACGTCAGCGGTGCGTCGCCCGCCGCCTCGAGCTCGGCATCCACGATTCCGATGAAGGGTTCGATCTCGTCCCAGGCATCCGCGATCGCCGCGTCTGCGATGGGTTCACCGTCGATCATGATGCGCTCGGTGAAGCGCTCCAGATGCGGACTCGTGAACAGGCCCGTGCGCAGTCCGTGCGCGCGCAACAGACTCTCGATCATGCGTGCCGTCGACGTCTTGCCGTTCGTGCCGGTGAGGTGAACGACTCGATAGTTGCGCTGCGGATCATCGAGCAGCTCGAGGATGCGCGCCGTGCGTTCCTTGCGCGGCTGCACCCAGCGCTCCCCCGCCCGTTCGAGCAGCTTGTCGTACACGGCGTCCGCGCGGTCGCGGTCAGTCATTCGTCACTCCCTCAAGGTTCGTGTCGATCGTGACGATGACGGGAGCCTTGTCTGAGCCGAGCGCCGTCGCCCCGGTGCAGAACACCCCGTCACCGGGGCTTGTGACGTCCTTCACAAGGTCGTCCATCTCGTCTGTGGCCTGCACGGCGAACGCGACGGCCAAGGTCTCACCCGCGATGAGGTCGGCGTGCGCCTGCAGCGCCTCGGCGTTCTCCGGCGACACGTTCAGGGCGAGAATGATCCGGTCACTGACGTCGAGATCGGCGTTCTTGCGGGCCTCCTGCACGACACGGATGGCATCGCGAGCGAGTCCCTCCGCCTCCAGCTCCGGCGTGGTCTGCGTGTCGAGCATGACGAATCCGCCACTGGGAACAACGGCCAGGGCTTCGCCCTCGGGGCGCCCTGCGGTCTCGAGCACGAGGTCGTACTCCTGCGGCTCGAGCGCGATGCCGTCGACGACGACCACGCCATCGCGCTCCTCCCACAGGCCCGCGCGGGCACCGGCGATGACGTGCTGCACCTGCTTGCCCAACCGAGGACCAGCGGCGCGAGCGTTGACGCTGAGACGATGACTGATGCCGTACTCGGCGGCGGCGGTGTCGGTGAGCTGCACGAGCTCGACCGACTTCACGTTGAGTTCATCGCGAAGGATGTCTTCGAACTGCCCGAGCTGATTTGCCATCGGCGAGACGACCGTGAATCGCGCGAGCGGCAGGCGAACGCGCAGCTTCTCCTTCTTACGCAGGGCGTTGCCCACGCTGGAGAGCTCGCGCACGGCATCCATCGCATCACGGATGTCATCCGCCGCGGGGAATGCCGAGGCATCCGGCCAATCCGTCAGGTGCACGCTGCGCCCGCCGGTGAGCCCCTGCCAGACGCGTTCGCTGATCAGCGGCACGAGGGGCGCCGCCACGCGCGTCAGCGTCTCCAGCACGGTGTACAGCGTGTCGAACGCTTCCGTCCCGCCCTCGGCTCCCACCCAGAACCGATCTCGCGAGCGGCGGATATACCAGTTGGTCATGAGCTCGGCGAAGTCTCGCAGGCGTGCGGATGCCGTAGTCGAATCGAGTCCTTCGAGGTCGGCCTGCACCTCGCGAACGAGCTCGCCCAGACGCGCCAGGATGTATCGGTCGAGCACATCCGTGGAGTCGGTGCGCCACGTCGCCTCATACCCGTCGCCTCCCGACGCGTTCGCGTACGTGGCGAAGAAGTACCAGGAGCTCCACAGCGGCAACAGGAATTCACGAACACCTGCGCGAATCCCTTCTTCCGTGACGGCGAGGTTGCCGCCGCGCAGCACCGAGCTCGACATGAGGAACCAGCGCATGGCGTCCGAACCGTCACGGTCGAAGACCTCAGAGACGTCCGGATAGTTGCGCAGCGATTTCGACATCTTGTAGCCATCGTTGCCGAGCACGATGCCGTGACAGCTGACGCCCGTGAACGCCGGGCGATCGAACAGCGCCGTCGACAGCACATGCATGACGTAGAACCAGCCACGCGTCTGGCCGATGTACTCGACGATGAAGTCGGCGGGTGCGTGCGAGTCGAACCCTTCGCGGTTCTCGAACGGATAGTGCACCTGCGCGTACGGCATCGAACCGGAGTCGAACCAGACGTCGAAGACGTCCTCGATGCGGCGCATGGTGCTCTTGCCGGTCGGGTCGTCGGGATTCGGACGCGTCAGGTTGTCGATGTACGGGCGGTGCAGGTCGATCTCGCCCTCGGGGTTCCGCGGCAATGTGCCGAAGTCGCGCTCCAGCTCCTCCAGCGACCCGTACGCGTCGATGCGCGGGTACTCCGGGTCGTCGCTCTTCCAGATCGGGATGGGCGAGCCCCAGTAGCGGTTGCGGCTGATCGACCAGTCGCGGGCGCCCTCGAGCCACTTGCCGAACTGGCCGTCCTTGACGTTCTCGGGCACCCAGGTGATCTGCTCGTTGCCCGCGAGCATCTTCTCCTTGATGTCGGTCACGCGGATGAACCAGCTCGACACCGCCTTGTAGATCAGAGGGTTCCGGCAGCGCCAGCAGTGCGGGTACGAGTGCACGTAGCTCTGTTCGCGCAGCATCCGTCCCTGCTGTTTGATCAAGCGGATGAGCGGGCGGTTCGCGTCCATCCACAGTTCGCCCGCGACATCCGTGACGCTGGCGAGGAAGCGTCCGCCGTCGTCGAGCGACAGGATCGTGGGCATACCGGCGGCGTTCGTGACGCGCTGGTCGTCCTCGCCGAAAGCCGGCGCCTGATGGACGATGCCGGTGCCGTCGGTGGTCGTGACGTAATCATCGACGAGGATGCGCCAGGAGTTCTCTGTGCCCCAGGCCTCGGCATCCGCGTAGTAGTCGAACAGGCGATCGTACGTGACGTCTTCGAGATCGGCTCCGCGGTGGGATGCCTCCACCGCGGCGAGCGCGTCGTCAGCAGACTCGTACCCGAGGTCCTTCGCATAGCCACCGAGCAGGTCGCGGGCGATGAGGTAGCGGTGCGCGGCACTCTCGGCGACACCATCGCTCCCTGACGCTTCGACAGGCTCAGCGGTCGAAGGGGCGATGTCGGCCGCACCATTGGGGCCGGCCGGGAGCACGACGTACTCGATGTCGGGGCCGACGACGAGGGCGAGGTTGGTGGGCAGCGTCCATGGCGTGGTCGTCCAGGCGAGGGCGCGAACGGCGGTGAGTCCGAGGGATTCGGCCTTCGCGCCGGTGAGCGGGAAGGTCACGGTAACCGAGGGATCCTGACGCTCCTGGTAGACGTCGTCGTCCATGCGCAGCTCGTGCGCACTCAGCGGCGTCTCGTCGCGCCAGCAGTACGGCAGCACACGGTAGCCCTCATACGCGAGATCTTTGTCGTAGAGGGTCTTGAACGCCCACAGGACGCTCTCCATGTAACCGAGGTCGAGCGTCTTGTAGCCGCGGTCGAAGTCCACCCAGCGCGCCTGGCGGGTGACGTACTCCTTCCACTCCTCGGTGTAGGCGAGCACGGAGGCACGGGCCTTGCCGTTGAAGACATCGATGCCCATGTCTTCGATC
>NZ_JAJUFV010000056.1 GCF_029263575.1 Microbacterium sp.
GACGTCAGCTCGCGGAAAGCCTCCTGCGTGGGAACCCACGCCTCGATGTCATACTTTCGCGCGGCGCTCGAGCCCAGGTCACCCGCAGCCACATCGATGACGCGGTACGACAGTCCCAGTGCCGTCAGCATCTCCTCCTGCAGTGCGACGAGCCGAAGGTGCTCTGCCTCGGCGTCGTCGGGGTCGGTGTACACGAACATCTCGAGCTTGTTGAACTGGTGCACGCGAATGATGCCGCGGGTGTCTTTGCCATACGACCCCGCCTCGCGCCGGTAGCACGTCGACCAGCCGGCGTACCGCAGAGCACCTCCTGCGAGATCGACGATCTCGTCTTTGTGATACCCGGCGAGCGCGACCTCGCTCGTGCCGACCAGATAAAGATCGTCGTCCTTGTCGAGGTGGTAGACCTCATCGGCGTGCTCTCCGAGAAAACCTGTCCCCTGCATGATGTCGGGGCGCACGAGCGTCGGCGTGATCATCGGTTCGAACCCGTTGTTGAGCGCTTTGTCGAGCGCCATGTTCATCAGCGCGATCTCCAGGCGCGCGCCGACACCACGCAGAAAGTAGAACCGTGAGCCCGAGACCTTGACGCCGCGCTCCATGTCGATCGCGCCCAGGATCTCGCCGAGTTCGAGGTGGTCGCGCGGCTCGAACTCGAACGTGGGTGCCTCGCCGACGCGGCGCAGCTCGACGAAGTTGTCTTCGCCACCGGCCGGGACCCCGTCGATCACGATGTTCTCGATCTGGGACAGAGCGGATGCCGCGGCATCCGCCGCCTCATTCGACGCGTGCTGGGCCTGCTTGACCTTCTCGGCGAGCTCTTTGGCCTGCGCGACAAGGGCGGGCTTGTCTTCTTTCGGCGCCTTGGCGACCTGCTTGCCGAAAGCATTCTGCTCGGCGCGCAGCTCTTCGAACGCGCTCAGGGCGGCGCGGCGTGTGCGGTCTGCGTCGATGGCGGCGTCAACCGTGGCGACGTCGTTGCCACGGGCGGCCTGAGACTGGCGGACGAGCTCGGGCTGGTCGCGAAGAAGAGCGAGGTCGATCATTCGTCAAGTCTAGTTGGCCTGACCCGGACGAACGGATGCGCGACGTAGAGTGATCGACATGAGCAAGAGCCCGACGCGTCACCGCCAGGCCGCTCTCGTGTACAACCCCCTGAAGGTCGACGAGAAGCGCCTGCGCGGCGCCGTGCGCACCCTGTCGAAAGAAGCAGGATGGGCGTCTCCCGCGTTCTATCCCACGACCGTGACGGATGCCGGGCAGCAGGCCACCCGCAAGGCCCTGGAGCGGTCGGTCGAGGTCGTGCTCGTCGCCGGCGGCGACGGTACCGTGCGCGCCGTGGCCGAGGCGATGGCCGGAACAGGTGTGCCGTTGGCGATCATCCCGAGCGGGACGGGCAACCTCCTCGCGCGCAACCTCGCCCTGCCGCTGGTCGACCCGAACATCATGATCCGCGCGGCGCTCGAAGGCCAACGGCATCCGATCGATATCGGCTGGGCCGCCCTGACACGCGCCGACGGAGAGACCGCCGAGCACGCTTTCGTCGTCCTGGCGGGCATGGGCCTCGATGCCGACATGATCGCGAACACCCGACCAGACCTGAAGAAGTCCGTGGGGTGGGTGGCATACGTCGACGGCGCCGCCCGTTCGCTGCCGAACGCCAAGCCGTTCCGCGTCGTCTATCAACTCGACGAGTCGCGCCTGCACTCCACGAAGGTGCACAGCGTGCTGTTCGCCAATTGCGGCACGCTGCCAGCCGGCATCTCGCTCATCCCCTCGGCATCCATTGCCGACGGCGAGTTGGACGTTGCGATCATCCAGCCGAGCGGACCACTGGGGTGGCTCGGAGTCTGGCGCAAGATCTGGTGGGACAACTCGGTGCTTCGCCGTTTCCGCGCCGGACGACTCGTTCTGCAGCGTCGCGGGAAGGATGCCTCGGTGCGATACCTGCGCGGCAAGGCCATCGAAACTGCCGCCGTCACGCCGGTCCCGATCGAACTCGACGGTGACGAGTTCGGTCAGGCCGTCCGCATCCGCTGCCGCGTCGATGCCGGGGCGCTGCTGCTCGCGCTTCCCGAGAGCCACCCGATCGACGCGATCTGATCGGTGGCGCGCGGTCGCACCCGCCCGCGCTGCGTGCGCTACGTACCCCCGAACACCGAGCGGGCAGTTCAGCACGGTGCGAACGCGGCGCACCGTTCCCAAGTGCCCTCTCGGCCCTCAGCCTTCTCGGCCCCCAGCCCTCTCGGCTCAGCTCGCGGTGCTCAGCCCTCGTGCACCGGCACCGTCGCGTCGAGACCGCCGCCGACGAGCGTCAGCGTGAACGCGTCGTCATCGTCCGCATCGTCATCGCCGTCATCATCGCCGTCCGTGTCGTCATCGTCACCGACGAAGATGATCGTGGCGCGCGGGGCCAGATCATCGGTGCATACGCGATCGTCCGTCGCGAAGGTCACGGTGGCGCCGGAACTGTTGGGCTGCACATCCTCGATGATGGGGCCGCACGTGGACGAGCCCCAGGTGAGAAGCACGATTCCGTCCTCGTCGAACCACCCGGCGCTGGGTTCTGTCCCCTGCGCGCTGGGCGTGAACGCGGCATTGCCGTCGAGCTCGACATCGTCGGTCACGTCGCCGAGCGTCACGATGAGCTCGACATCCTGCGTCGGATCGACGCCCTCGGGAAGAGCACCGAGACTGGCGCGCGGTCCGAGGTCGGCGGTGCACACCTCAGCGTTGTCGCCTTCGGTCAATTCGACGCTGACCTGCTGCCCGTTCGCCGACACCTCGGCCACGGTCGGGATGCAACCGCTCGATCCCCAGGTCACGACCGCGAACTTCCGGCCGTCGTCCAGCCAGACGGCTTCCATGTCGTCCGGTGCATGCGGGCCCACCGTCCCCGGCGACTGATCCGGCCCGGGCGAGCTCGTCGGTGCCGGATCAGGCGCGGACGATGTCGATGAACCGGGGGCCGTAGCGCATCCGGAAACGAGAAGGACCGCCGCCAACACGGCCGATGCGACCAGCCCGGTGCGGCGAGAAGACGCGGTGCGAGCGATGAGAGCCATGCGGCCAGCCTACGCTTCGGCGCCCGCAAC
Source organism: Microbacterium sp. (assembly GCF_029263575.1). Classification (GTDB taxonomy): domain Bacteria; phylum Actinomycetota; class Actinomycetes; order Actinomycetales; family Microbacteriaceae; genus Microbacterium. The sequence continues at coordinate 3,096 of NZ_JAJUFV010000056.1, forward strand.
GATGGGCAGCCTCCCGAACGCGCGCTACTGCAACGCCGAGGTCAGGCGCGCCAGATTGTCGAGGATCGTCGACCGCAAGGGCTGCTGCAGCCATTCCTCGAGCGTCAGTTCCCGGCTGAGTGAGCGATACTCGGCCTCGAGGTCCCGCACCTCTGCGACGAACTCTTCACCGCGCACGAGCATCGAGATCTCGAGGTTGAGACCGAACGAGCGCATATCCATGTTGCTCGAGCCGATCACAGCGACCTCATCATCGATCGTGAGCGACTTGGTGTGCAGAATGTACGGCTTACGGTACATCCAGATGCGCACGCCCGCCCGAAGCAGCGCCTCGTAGTAGCTGCGCTGGGCGTGGTAGACCATGGCCTGGTCGCCCTCTTCCGAGACGAACAGCTCGACGCGCACGCCGCGATCGCACGCGGAGCTCACCGCGAGCAGCAGCGCTTCGTCCGGCACGAAGTAAGGGCTGACGATGATGATCTTCTCGCTCGCCGCATACAGCAGCTCGAGAAACAACCGCAGGTTGTTCTCGGACTCGTACCCCGGCCCTGAGGGCACGATCTGGCAGTCGAGATCGCCGCTGCCGATCTCGGCCCGCGTGATGTCGATCTCGCTCAGCACCTCGTCCGTCTCGCTGTACCAGTCGCTGAGGAAGATCGCGTTGATGCTGAGCACGACCGGTCCGTCGACGCGCACCATCAGATCGACCCAGTGCAACCCGCGTTTGATGTTCTTACGCAGGTTGTAGGACGAATCGGTGATGTTCTGCGAGCCGACGAAGGCCGTGCGCCCATCGATCACCAGCAGCTTGCGGTGATTGCGCAGGTCGGGGCGCTGCATGCGGCCCTTCAGCGGTTGCATCGGCAGCAGCAGGTGCCAGTCGGCCCCCATCGCGTTGAGCCGTTTGATCGTCTTGCGGTAACGCGGCTTCCAGCGGTTCGCCCAGTGATCGAGCAGCACCCGCACTTGGACGTGGCGGGCGGCGACCTCTTCGAGCGCGCGGAAGAAATTGTCGGTCGCCGCATCCGATTGCAGGATATAGAACTCGACGTGCACATAGTCTTCGGCCTCGCGGATCGCATCGGCCATCGCGTCGAGCGACTGCTGATAGTCGCCGATCAGATGCGCGCCGTTGTCACCCGAGATCGGCAGAGCGCCGAGCTTCTGGTTCATCGCGACGATCGGGGGGAACCACGACGGCGCATCAGGACGCAGCGTGCCGAAGTGCAGTTGATCGCTCGTCTCGTTGATGTACTCGTTGATCTGGTCTTGTTTGCGGCGTCGCGCCCGCGGCAGGCGCGGGTTTCCGATGATGAGGAAGAGGAGCACCCCGATGTACGGAATGAAGAAGATCGCCAGCAACCAGGCCATCGCCGCCGTCGGGCGTCGATTGCGAGGAACGACGATGATCGCGATGATGCGGATGGTGAGATCGACAAGGGTGAGGAACGCCAGAACCCACCACGGCCATGGAATCATTCGTCTCACCCCCGACGTCAGACTTCACCACGCGCCCGATGCGGCGTGTGGACCCAGCGTAGCCGCAACCGTCGACACGGCTCGGCAGGCGCGACTCTTCTGAATCAGGAGGCGCGGGGCGGAAGGCCGCGAGCGGCGCGTTCTTCGGCCTCGATCTTCGCGTGAACCTTGCGCTCGGTGCGGTCGGATCGCAGGATGCTGCGCACGACGAAGAAGAAGAGGAACGTCACTGCGATGGTCGGCAGAATCGACCACGCCGCGACGACCCAGAAATTGTCCATACCTCTATCGTACGCGGCCTCGGACAGGCGTCGGTCACTGTCTCTGCACAGACCGAGATCGGCGGATCTGCCTGTGGAACCCGGTTTTCCACCCTCGCGAACCCGCACACTCTCGGTATGAACACCGTGCTCCGCGCCGCAGATTCGGCCGACTTCCTTGCCCTCGTCCCCGCGCTCGCGGGGTTCACCCCGCATCAGAGCATCGTGCTGCTGCCGTTTCAGAAGACGCGCGCACACGGCGCGATGCGCATCGACCTTCCGCACGACGAGGTCGAGCTCGACGACTTCGTCGGCACCGCGATCGGGCTCGTCTCGCGCGTTCCCGACACCGACGCCATCGCCGTCGTCGTCTACACAGATGAGCCCGCCCAGCACACCCCCGACGGCGTCGTGCTGCCGAGAAGCATCGTCGTCGACGAACTGCTCGCCCTGGCGGCAGACCTCGGCCTGGGCATCGTCGAGGCGCTCTGCGTCACGGCAGACGGGTGGTCGAGCTATCTGGATGATGATCCGGTTCTGCTCCCGACAACCGAGGTCCCCGATGCGCCGCCCCTGCCGGGCATCTCTGATGTCTCCGGCGACCAGGCCGCGGGCGTCGAGCTGCCCAGGGTCGACCTGGCTGAGAAGGAGCGCGTCGGTCGGGCTCTGCACGAGCTCTCCGATGTGATCGCGCATCCGGCGTCGTCGGGCGACGAGACCCGGCGCGAGAACCCCCAGGCGCTGGCGGCAGCCATGCTGCTGGAAGATCTGCCCCTGCTGTTCGAAGACCTGCTCGATACGCCGGAGAACCCGCAGCCGTTCGCGACCGCGGCGTTGCTGTGGTGCTTCGATCGGCCACGGTTTCGTGATGTGGCTCTCGTGCAGTGGGCGACCGACATCTCCATGGGGTTGCGCGCGCTCGAGGCTCAACTGGCGTTCGCAGACGCGGGCGTCGCGGTTCCGGCCGACATCGGCGAGGTGTTCGTGGGCCGCGGGGCGCGGCCCGACCCCGACCGGCTTCGCCTCGCCCTGACGCTCGTGAGAAATGTCGCGGCTCGGGCGCCGCGGGCGTCTCGTCCTGCGGCGCTGACCGCAGCGGCATGGTTGTCGTGGGCGCTGGGTCGCTCCACGCACGCGGCGCACTACCTCACGCAGGCGCTGGAGATCGACCCGGCCCATTCGATGGCGTCGCTGTTGCACAGCATGATCGATGCGGCACTGCTGCCCGAGTGGGTCTTCCGCCGTGGCGAGGTCACGCCATGAACGACCTGTGCCAGCGCGGTGTCACTTCACGAGCGGGAAGAGGATCGTCTCGCGGATGCCAAGACCGGTGATCGCCATGAGCAGGCGATCGATGCCCATGCCCATGCCACCCGACGGCGGCATGCCGTGTTCGAGCGCACGCAGGAACTCCTCGTCGACACGCATGGCCTCGACGTCGCCGGAGGCTGCGAGCTTCGCCTGTTCAACGAAACGCTCGCGCTGGATGACCGGGTCGACGAGCTCGGAGTATCCGGTCGCCAGTTCGAAGCCGCGCACGTACAGATCCCACTTCTCGACGACGCCCGCCTTCGAGCGGTGCTCGCGCACAAGAGGCGAGGTGTCGACGGGGAAGTCCATCACGAACGTCGGGCGGGTCAACTCGCCCTTGACGAAGTGCTCCCAGAGCTCTTCGATGAGCTTGCCGTGCGTCGCGTGGGGAGGGATGTCGACGCCGTGCTTCTCGGCGAACGCCGTGAGATCGTCGACGGAATCGGATGCCGTGAACTCACGCCCTGCGGCCTCGGACCGCGACTCGTACATCGAGATGCGGTCCCACTCGCCGCCGAGGTCGTACTCGGTGCCGTCGGCCCAGGTGACCGTGGTCGAACCGCTCACGGCGATGGCGGCCTGCTGCACGAGCTCTTGTGTAAGCTCGGCCATCTGGTTGTAGTCGCCGTATGCCTGGTAGGCCTCGAGCATCGCGAACTCGGGGCTGTGCGTCGAGTCGGCGCCCTCGTTGCGGAAGTTGCGGTTGATCTCGAACACGCGCTCGATGCCGCCGACGACGGCGCGCTTCAGGTAGAGCTCCGGCGCGATGCGCAGGTACAGCTCGGTATCGAAGGCGTTCGAGTGGGTGATGAACGGACGAGCGGATGCCCCGCCGTGCTGCACCTGCAGCATGGGCGTCTCGACCTCGAGGTAATCGTGCGAGCCGAAAGTCGCACGCAGACTGGCGTTGACAGCGGCACGCGCGCGAACGGTCGTGCGAGCCTGCTCGCGGACGATGAGATCGAGGTAGCGGCTGCGCACCCTGCTCTCTTCGCTCAGCTCGGAGTACGCATTGGGCAGCGGCAGGATCGCCTTCGATGCGATGGCCCAGTCGTCGGCCATGACCGACAGCTCACCGCGGCGGCTGGAGATGACCTGACCGTGCACGAAGACGTGGTCGCCCAGGTCGACGAACTCCTTCCACCGCGCCAGCGACTCCTCCCCGACCTCGGCGAGCGAGATCATGGCCTGGATGCGCGAGCCGTCACCGGCCTGCAGCGACGCGAAGCAGAGCTTGCCGGTGTTGCGGCTGAACACCACCCGCCCGGCGATGCCGACCACCACGCCCGTCTCGTCGCCTGCTTCGAGCCCGCCGTACTCGTCGCGGAGCGCCGGGATCGTGTGCGTCACGGGCACACCGACCGGAAACGCCCCACCCGCCGCATCCGTTCGCTGTTCGATCAACCTCTCGCGCTTGGCGAGGCGCACGGCCTTCTGCTCGTGGATCTCTTCGCCGTCGGCGTCATCAGGGGTGAGGGCAGGCGCGTCGGGCGCGGGGGTCATATCGGCTCCTTGAAAGTCGAGCCCAGTTTACCGGGCGGCCACGCCGTCTCCCATTCCGAGCGCGCGTCGGGAAATGCCGGCGTCCGTCTCGGTACGCTCGATGTATGTCTCCTGCTCGACGCCTGCTCCGGCGTAGCCCTGTCCGCGCCGTCGCCCTCACCGCGGTCGTCTCGGCGGCTTTCGCCGTGTGGCCGGCGGCCGCGGCATCCGCTGTCGACGTGCGCAGCGACGTCAACGATTTCGACTTCTCGTCATGGGAGGCCACCTACGACGTCGGAATCGACGACGACCGACGCGCGACACTGCATGTCGAGGAGACACGGGTCGCGGAGTTTCCCGAGACCGATCAGAACCGCGGCATCGTCGCCGGCTTCCCGCTGCGCTACGAGAGCGCCGACATCGACACCCGCATCCTCTCCGTCCGCGACGAGCACGGAGAAGACGTCCCCTTCGAGACCGAAGACGACGACGGCATGCTCTTCGTCCTCACCGGCGACGATGATTACGTGCACGGCTCGACGACCTACGTGATCGAGTACGAGATGCGCGATGTCGTTCTCGCCGCGACCGAGACCGAGGTCGACGAGTTCTACTGGGATCTGCTTCCGCTCGACAGCACGCAGGACATCGACTCTTTCCACGCCGAGATCACCTTCACCGACGAGCTGGCGGCGCATCTCACCGGCGCTTCTTCCTGCTACGTGGGCCGCCACGGATCCACCGACACCTGCGAGCTCAGCAACCAGACCGGCTCGACCATCGTCGTCGACGAGAGCGATCTGGCCGCCGGCTCCGGCGTCACCGTCGCGATCGCCCTCGAACCGGGCACCATCACGCAGCCCAGCGCCCGGCTCCCCAACGCCGTCACCGATGTTCTCCCCTACTGGCTCGGCGGCGGCACCCTCGCTCTGTCGATCGGGGCCTGGCTCGCCGCCGGCGCGATGGTCCGCTCACGGCGCCGCGGCACCGGCATCGTCGTCGCTCAGTACGACGTGCCCGATACGCTGCCGCCGTTGCTCGCAAGCACGCTGCTCCCCAAACCCAGAACTCCTCTGGCCGCGCAGATCGTCCACCTCGCCGTGCGCGGCGTGCTGCGCGTCGAAGAGCTTCCCGAGGGCACCGGCACGAAGAAGCGGCGACCGCGTCTGCGACGGCTCGACGCGCCGTACCCCGATCCGCTCGACGAGCAGGCGATGACGGCGCTGTTCAACGGCGCCGGCGTCGACAGCGTCGTGAAACTTCCCAAGAACAGCTCGTCGTTCGCCGCGCGCATGCAGAAGCTGCTCAAGACCGGCAAGGCGGAGGCGGCACGGCGCGGGTACACGACGAAGGAGCGCAGCCTCGCCGCGCGCATCATCCAGTTCGTCGCGCTCGCGGTGTTCGTCGGGCTGGTCGTGCTGATGTGCTGGGCGCTGTTCACGGGCCGGGAGTCGGCCGGGCCGGTCACGTTCGTCACCGTGATGGTCGGCGCGGCCGCGATCGTGGCCAGCATCGTAGCGTTTCACCGATACACGGTGCTCACGAAAGAGGGCGCGCTGCAACTCGAATACCTCGAGGGCGTGCGCGAGTTCATCCGCGTCGCAGAAGAAGACCGGTTGCAGATGCTGCAGTCGTACACCGGCGCCGAGCGGCGAAGCGACGGCAGCGTCGATGTCGTCCACATCTACGAGAAACTGCTCCCCTACGCGATCCTGTTCGGGCAGGAGCGCGAATGGGGCGAGGTTCTCGAGGTCGCGTACAGCCAGGCGCGGCGCGACCCCACCTGGGTCAACGGCTCGTATGTCGGGATCGGCCTTCGCGTGTCGTCTCTGTCGTCAGCGGCGAGATCCTCAGCGACCTACGTCGCTCCCGGCAGCAGCAGCGCCGGCGGGTCGTCGGGCGGCGGATTCTCGGGCGGCGGCGGTGGCGGCGGGTTCTCCGGAGGTCGGTGAACGGCGCCGAACACGGGCGTCAGATGACTGGCGGGTCGGATGCTTCGCGCAGTGCCCGTTCGACGGTCGACTGCACGAGAGCCGAGAGAAACCCTCCCGGGTTGTCGACGCCGATACCGCGCAAGAGCGTCGTCGACTGCCCGATGATCGCTTTCGAGAACTCGGATGCCGTGGCGATGGCCTCGGCGTACACCGGCCGGTCGGCTTCAGCGACGACCACCGGCTCGCAGCCCAGTTCGACCGCCAGCGCCTGCGCGATCGGCAGCACAGGAGCCGCGGCGGTCACCGCCGCGAAGCTCGCCTGCAGTTGCCGCAGATCGATCGACGTCCCGGTGAACGAGATCGCCGGGTGCACGGCCAGTGCGATCGCGCCCAGCCGCTGTGCCGGTTCGAGCACACCGGAACCATAGGCCGGGTCGGTGTGCAGCACCAGCTGCCCCGGCTGCCAGGCGCCCAGCTCGGCCATGCCCGCGACGAATCCGGCGAGTTCGTCGTGCGGCAGTGCCAGCACGACGAGTTCGCTGCGGCGCAGCACTTCGGGCGCGTCAAGCACCGGCACCTCGGGCAGCACGCCGGCCACGCGATCGTCGTCCGACCCGCTCGTGATGGCGGTGATCGCGTGTCCGGCGCCGGCGAGCGCCGCACCGATCACCGGTCCTACCCGCCCGGCGCCGACGATGCCGACGCCGAGGCGTCCGTCACGGTTCACGCGTGAGGGCCCCCTCGGCATCCGAGACCTCCTGCGAACCCTGCGCAGCCCACCGGTGCGTGTGATCGCGGCCCGCTGCATCGGCGGCACGACGGACGATCCCGTCGAGCGCAGTGCTCACCTCGGCGCTGTCAAGACCGACGACGGTTCCATCGATCGGACCGGCCACGCTGTGCGCCCTGATCGCACCTACCCGCTGCATCCGATCGATCGGACCCTGCTCAGCAGAAACACCCTGCACACGCGCGAGCGGAATCACGGCGAGCTTGCGCCACAGCACACCGCGCCGCAGAATCAGCCCGAAGTCGGTCACGGTGAACCCGTGTCGCTTCCACGAAAACGGGCGTCGCCACCAGCCACGCGACTGCATCACCCGGTACGGGTCGTCCTGCTGGGGACCGAGGATGCCGTGCTCCCAGATCAGCGGGTCGTCCTGCGTCGGCAGGTTCGGCAGGATCAGGTGCAGCACGCGTTCGACATCGGCGCGCGTGCCCACCGGCAGCACGATGTTGAACTGCTGGGCCGAACTCGACTGCTGCTGAGAAGCGCTCTTGCCCGACATGCGGTTGATCCTCACGACCCACCACCCGAACGGTCGCCACAGCAACGACTGCGTGACCTCGACCGCGAAGACTCGCCCCGGCGGGATGGTCTCGGTCACAGTGGTGAAGAGCCCGTACGTGATGCGCACGCCGTCGGGCGTCGGCGCAATCGAATAGCGCAGCGACTTCGAGATCTGCGCCCAGGTGATCGCAAGCGCGGCGATCACGAAGGGGATGCCGATACCGAGCCCTGCACCGAGGAGCACGATCAGTCCATCGCCGTCCTCATTCGCGAGCGCGATGGGCAGCATGATTCCGAGGAAGATCCCGAGCAGCACGAGGAAGAATACCAACCACAGCACGCCGGTGAGCAGTTGCGATCCGACGAGGCGTCCGGTCGGGATCTTCACGACGCTCTCGGGCGCGACATCGCCCAGGTCGACGCCGCCGATGATGTCATTGACGCCGTCGTTCATCGAGCCGACGAGCTGCGAGCGCACCGTGGCGTCCTGGGCAGGAGCCGTCTGACCGCGGTGGCGCGCTTTGCGCGCTTCGCGGGCACCGGATGCCAGGCGCAGAATGTCGGTTCGAACCGTCTCCGCGTTCGAGGTCGACAGGTAGTCGAGCGGCACGTTGGCGTCGGTTCCCGCGCCGATGACCTCGAGCTTGGCCATACCGACCAAGCGGGCGGGGAAGGGCCTGGTCAGATTCACGCCCTGCACGCGGTCGAGCGGAGCGCGGCGCTGCGAGCGGAAGATGATGCCCTTTCGCACTTCGACGTACTCGTCGGAGATGCGGAACTGCTGGAACCGCCAGACCAGCCAGAACGCCACGATCACGATCAGCAGCACGCCGAGCACGACCAGCAGCGCGACGATCAGCAGGTTGTTGGCCAGCACCCAGTCGATAGGGCTACCGCCGCCGTACTCGTCGACATGGGCTTCTTCCGGCGTGAAGAGACTGACGAGTCCGAAGATGATCCGGTCGCGGAAGTTGTTCAGCACGAGGCCGAAGACGATGATCAGCACCAGGCCGCCCTTGAACAGGGGCGTCAGCGGGTGGAGGCGATGCCATTCGCCATCGGCGAGCGCACTGGTATCGACGGATGCCGGGCGCTGCGGTGCTTCGCCGCTTTGCGGGTCGGGCTGTTCGGGCATATTCACAGGCCGGTCCGTCGGGTCTCGGCGACGTCGATGAGCGTGTCGCGCAGGGCCTCGGCGGCCGCCTGCGTGAGACCGGGAATCTGAACGCCCGTCGTCGCGGCGGCCGTGACCATCTTCAACTGCGAGACGCCGAAGGCGCGATCGAGCGGTCCGTGGGTGATGTCGACGAGCTGCATGCGGCCGTACGGCACGGCGATGATGCGCTGCCACAGGATTCCCTTGCGGAACACGATGTCATCGTCACGCAGCATGTAGCCGATCGCTCTCGCCTGGCGGGGCAGGATCACGAGCGTGAGCACTTCGATCAGGGTGAGGATGCCGGCGGGGATCCACACCCATGACTGATCGAAGCCGAGCCCGACGATGAGGGCGGCGGCGATGATGACGACGAGGATGATGCCGTTCTGCACGAACTGCGAGACGACGTACCGCGGCGAGATCTGGTGCCACGTGCCGTCGAGGCCGAGACGTCCCTCACCGCGGGGCTCGCGAAGCTTCTCGTAGGTTCCCTCGTCGAGCGCGGCGGGCGCGGTGACCGGCGCGGCCTGCGGCGCGGGTGTGTGCGGATGCTGCGGCGCCGCGGGTGGCGCGGCAGGGGCTGCGGGTGGGGTGGCGCCCGTCGTCGCCGGTGGCGTGGCGACAGGTGCCGGCGGTGCTGCGGGCGGCGGCACGGCGGGCCGCGAGGGCTCAGTTCCTGGGTTCGGCTCCGGCGGCGGGGTCATCTGGCTGTCGGTCATCAGGATCCTTCGGCAGAGTGCAGAACTGTTCGGCGACGAGAGCCGCAGCCACGAGCACGAGAGAACTCGCCACGAGCGCGACCATCGCCATGATCGACCCTACCTGGGGCTCGACCGGACGCGACAGCAGGAACACCCCCAGCCCGGCTCCCCCTCCGGCCATGATCGCGCCCAGCAGACTCGACGCTCGCGCCAGAGTGGCCGCGCGCAGCGCCCGAAACGGGTCGATGCGTCCCGGGGTCAGCCCGCGCACGCTGCGCCGCACCGGCCAGGCGAGCGCGAGGGCGGCCGCAGCGAGCAGCAGAAGCAGTACCGGCAGAAAGCCGGAAGGGGTGAAGGTCGCGTGTCCGGTCACGGTCAGCAGGTGATCGGTCAGGTATCCGGCCGCGCCGCTGACGAGGGCGAGAGAGATGAGGACGGTCGCCGAGGTGCGCTTCATACGCCATCCCCGTCGGGCTTGCTCTCGGCGCGCAGACGCGCGGCGAGAGCGGCGACCTTTCCTCGACCGGGGATCTCAGCCTCGGCATCGAGGCTCAGCCAGGGCTCGAGCACGAACAGCCGTTCATGAGCGCGCGGATGCGGCAGCAGCAGCTGCGGGTCGTCACTGGTGACATCGCCGTAGCTGATCAGGTCGAGATCGAGAGTGCGATCCCCCCAGCGTTCGTGCCGCTCGCGGCCGTTCTCGGCCTCGATGGCATGCAGCATCCCGAGCAAGACCTGCGGCGCCAGGCTCGTGGTGACCAGGGCGACCGCGTTGACGTAGGTCGGGGCATCCGGATCGGGGCCGTCCACGCGCAGCGCGACGGTCTCGAAGAGCTCCGAGAGCCGAACGTCGTCGACGAGCGGCAGCCGAGAGATGCGCTCGACGGCACGCCGGATCGTCGCCGCACGATCGCCCAGATTCGATCCGAGCGCCACCACGGCGGTCGTCTGCTCGCGTCCAGGACCTGACCTCGGCACCTCGGGCGGGGGTCGGCGGATCATCGCCGCCCCTCCCCTCGTTCGCGGTGCACGGTGACCGAGACGTCGGAGAAGGTCAGAGGAATCGGCGCCTGCGGCTTGTGCACTGTGACGCCCACACGCTGGACGCGTTCGTCTTCGAGTACGACAGTCGCGATGCGCTCGGCCAGCGTCTCGATCAGGTCGACGGCTTCGCCGCCGACGACGGCCGTCACTTTCTCGGCGAGCTCGCCATAGTGCACGGTATCGGTCACATCATCGGATGCCGCGGCCGCCGCCAGTTCCAGCTGCAGGCGCAGGTCGATCACGAACTCCTGCCCGTTCTCGCGCTCGTGATCGAAGACGCCGTGTCTGCCGAACACCGTGAGGCCGGTCAGTCGGATCTCATCCAGGGGGTTCATCTCAGCCCTCCCACGCGTGTGCGATCGCGAGAGCATCCCGCGTCGCCGCCACATCGTGCACGCGAACAGCCCATACCCCGTAGCGCACGGCGAGCGCGCTGGTGACAGCAGTGGCGAGGTCGCGCCGCTCCTGCGTCACGCCCCCGGTCTCTGAACCATCCGCGCCGGTCCCTGAGCAGGGCCCACGCGCCCCGAGGCTCGCGTCAGCGCTGGCGCTGGCGTGAGAGGGCGTGGGGCTCGAAGGGCCTGGCACCCCCGCCGAGGCATCCGGTACCCCCAGCGTCTCGGCGAGGAACTTCTTGCGTGAGGTGCCGATGAGCACGCGGTAGCCGAGGGCGGTGATGTCGTCGAGCCCACGCAACACCTCCCAGTTCTGTGCGCCGGTCTTGGCGAAGCCGATGCCTGGATCGACGATCACGCGAGCCGGCGCGATGCCGGCGGCTGCCGCCTGCGCGATGCGCTCGCGCAGTTCGCTTGCGACCTCGCGCGCGGGGCGGCGGTACTCGGCGCGCGCGTACATGTCGTCCGACGGTCCGCGCCAGTGCCCGATGGCGAAGTCGGCGCCGGACGCGGCCACCGCGGCAAGCATCTCACTGTCGGCGAGTCCGCCCGAGACGTCGTTGACGATGCGTGCGCCGGCTTCCACCGCCGCGGTGGCGGTCGAGGCGTTCAACGTGTCGATGCTCACGGGGATCCCTCGAGCGGAGAGCTCCTGAACAACCGGCACCACGCGCTGCTGTTCGACCACCGGGTCCACGCGGACAGCGCCGGGCCGCGTCGACTCGCCGCCCACGTCGAGCACCGACGCACCGACCTCATGCAGACGGATGCCGTGCGCGATCGCTCGTTCGGCATCCAGGTAGCGCCCGCCGTCGCTGAACGAGTCGGGGGTGACGTTGACGATGCCCCAGATCGCGGTCATCGCGTCTCGCTCCCTGTGCCGGGTGCCGAAGCATCCGATATCCCGCCTGCCAGGCCGCCGATCAAGGCGATCAGCTCGGCCCGCTGGGCAGGATCGGTGTATGCGCCGCGCGCAGCCATGGTGACCGTCGATGCGTCAAGTTGGCGTCCGCCGCGCATCGTGACGCAGCCGTGCACCGCGTCGAGCACGACCAGCACCCCGGTCGTGTCGAGGTGCTCGGCGATCGTGTCGGCGATCTGCTCACCGAGGCGTTCTTGCACCTGTGGTCGCGTCGCGAGCGTCTCGACCACGCGGACGAGAGCGCCGAGACCGACGACCTGTTCTCCGGGCAGATAGGCGATGTGGGCGTGACCGGCGAACGGCAGCAGGTGGTGTTCGCAGACCGAGCGGAACCTGACGTTGCGCAGCAGCACGGCGCCCGACGGCAGGGTCTCGGGCGCTGGACCGCGCGAGACGCTGATCGTGCGCTCGAGTGCGACCGCAGGGTCCTCGCCGACGCCGGCGAAGAACTCGGCGTACAGCTCGGCCATGCGGGCCGGCGTCTGCTTCAGGCCCGGACGCTCCGGGTCTTCGCCGATGGCCTCTAACAGCTCACGCGTGAGCTGTTCAATACGCTGCCTGTTGACAGCCACGGTTACGCCGTCGCCGGCCGGGCCTGCCCGGATGCCGGTGTTCCGTCAGCTGCGCCACGGGACGTGGCGGCATCGGTCGAACCGTCGACGGCGGCCACGGCATCCGCGGGGACCACACGCTTGGGAACGTCGATGGGCGGACGATCCGAGACCGGGCGATCTTCGCTCGAGAGCCACTGCGGGCGCTCGGGCAGCTTACGCACGTCGGTGAAGACCTCGGCGATGCGGTTGTGATCGAGGGTCTCTTCCTCGAGCAGGGCGAGGGCGAGCCGGTCGAGGACGTCGCGGTTCTCGCTGAGCACCTGGTAGGCCTCGTTGTGCGCCTGCTCGATGAGCGCACGCACCTCGGTGTCGACGCGTTCGGCGATCGTCTCGGAGTACTCGCGGCCACGGCCCATGTCGCGCCCGGCGAAGGGCTCGCCACCCTCGGAGCCCAGCTTGACCGGGCCGAGCTCGGTCGTCATGCCGTACTCGATGACCATCTTGCGGGCGATGCTCGTCGCCTTCTCGATGTCATTCGAGGCTCCTGTGGTGGGGTCGTGGAAGACGAGCTCCTCCGCGACGCGACCGCCCATGGCGTAGGTCAGCTGGTCTTGCAGCTCGTTGCGGGTGACGGAGTACTTGTCGTCGACCGGCATCACCATCGTGTAACCGAGGGCTTTGCCACGCGGAAGGATCGTGATCTTCGTCACGGGGTCGGTGTAGTTCATCGCCGCTGCGGCGAGCGCGTGACCGCCCTCGTGGTACGCCGTGATGAGCCGCTCGCGGTCTTTCATCACGCGGGTGCGGCGCTGGGGACCGGCGATGACACGGTCGATGGCCTCGTCGAGGGCACGATTGTCGATCAGCTGCGCGTTCGAGCGCGCGGTGAGCAGCGCGGCCTCGTTGAGCACGTTCGCGAGGTCGGCACCGGTGAAGCCGGGGCTCTTGCGCGCGACGACTTCGAGGTCGACGCTCTGCGAGAGCGGCTTGCCCTTCGCGTGCACCTGCAGAATGTGCAAGCGTCCCTTGAGGTCGGGGGCATCCACGCCGATCTGCCGGTCGAAGCGGCCGGGGCGCAGAAGCGCGGGGTCGAGGATGTCGGGACGGTTGGTCGCCGCGATCACGATGACATTCGCGTTCGGGTCGAAGCCGTCCATCTCGACGAGCATCTGGTTCAGGGTCTGCTCGCGCTCGTCGTTACCGCCGCCCATACCGGCACCGCGGTGGCGGCCGACGGCGTCGATCTCGTCGATGAAGATGATGGCGGGGGCGTTCTCTTTCGCCTGGGTGAACAGGTCGCGGACACGGGACGCACCGACACCGACGAACATCTCGACGAAGTCCGAACCCGAGATCGAGTAGAACGGGGCGCCGGCCTCACCGGCGACGGCACGAGCGAGCAGAGTCTTACCCGTTCCGGGAGGGCCGTACAGCAGTACGCCCTTCGGGATGCGGGCGCCGATGGCCTGGAACTTCGCCGGGTCTTCGAGGAACTCTTTGATCTCGTGGAGCTCTTCGATGGCCTCATCGGCACCGGCGACATCGGCGAACGTAACCGTCGGCGTCTCTTTGTTGACGAGCTTCGCCTTGGACTTGCCGAACTGCATGACCTTGCCGCCGCCGCCCTGCATCGACGACAGCAGCCACCAGAACAGCAGACCGAGAAGGACGAGAGGCAGAAGAAGGGAGAGGAAGCCATCGAACCAGGTGGCGCGCGGGACGACATCGTTGAAGCCGTCCTTCGGATCAGCGGATGTGATCGCCTCGACGACCTCGCTGGCACGAGCGTCGACGTAGTAGAACTGCACCGACGTGGAGCCCTCGAACTCCTCCGACAGGGTCATGTCGACGCGCTGGTCGCCGTCGGTGTTGGTCACCTCCGTCACCGTTTTTCCATCCAGCAGGTCAAGGCCCTGCTGGGTGGTGATCGACTTGGGTGCGCCGAGGTTCGAGATCAGCAGGAAGCCGCCGAACAGCAAAGCACCGATCAGCACTACATAGAGCAGTGGGTTCCGGGTGATCTTCTTCACATCCATGATCCGTTCAGCGTATCGCTTCGTTCTTTGCGGTCCGCTGTGATTCGCCCACGGCGTACGCCGCCGCGGTCAGCTGTAGATGTGCGGCGCCAGCACCGCGACGTCGCGCAGGTTGCGGTAGCGCTCGTCGTAGTCGAGGCCGTAGCCGACGACGAAGTCCTTCGGGATGTCGAAGCCGACGTATTTGCTGTCGATCTCGACCTTCGCCGCGTCGGGCTTGCGCAGCAGAGCGAGTACCTCGATGGACTCCGGGCCGCGCGACTCGAAGTTCTCGAGCAGCCAGCTGAGCGTCAGTCCCGAGTCGATGATGTCTTCGACGATGAGCACGTGC
>NZ_JAJUFV010000057.1 GCF_029263575.1 Microbacterium sp.
ATGTCTCGCTCTGGGCGGCCAGGCGCTGGTTCCACACCGATCCATACACCGCAGCTCCATACACCGACGTAAGGACGCCATCATGAATGCCACTTTGACCGCTGAAGATACCTGCAGTCCGGTCGCCTCGCACGCGATCGGGCAGGACGCGGCGTCATCCGTCGCAGCCACATTGAAGGCGCTCTCTGACCCCCTGCGCCTGCGAATGTTGTCCGCGATCGCCTCCGACCCGCGCGGGGAATCCTGCGTCTGTGACCTCGCTGAGCTCGCCGAGGTGTCCCAGCCGACCGTGTCGCACCACCTTAAGGTGCTCAAGGACGTCGATGTGCTGACGTCCGAGCGTCGCGGAACTTGGGTCTGGTACCGGATCAACCCGAACCGCCGCCGCGCCGTCACCACACTGCTGGACTCCTTCGCGCCCGCGACCGTCGCACCTTGGACAGAAGACGCAGCCGACGAGGCACGCCGACCAGACTTCGACGCACGAGTCACTCACCTCGCCGACGAGCTGGCCGCCGAGATCCCGGAACTCGACTCAGCGACCGTCCTCACCATCGTGCGAGAGTCCTACACCGCCCTCGCCCGCACCGCCCGGGTGACCTCGGCCCTGATCCCACTTACGGAGCGGTTCGCCAGGCAGCGGCTGAGCGACCTCACCCGCGACCGCGACACGGCAGTGCCTCAGGTGCTGTTCGTCTGCGTCGCCAACGCCGGTCGCTCACAGCTCGCCGCCGCACTCGTCAACCAGCTCGCCGGTGGCAGGGTCGTCGCGCGGTCGGCAGGCTCCAGTCCCGCCGATGTCATCCACCCGCACGTGCGGTCGCTGCTCGCCGAGATCGAAGGCGATGACGCCGCTGAGCGATTCCCGAAGCCGCTGACCGACGACGCCGTGAGAGCGGCGGATGTCGTGATCACCATGGGCTGCGGCGATGTCTGCCCGATCATCCCCGGCGTCCGCTACGACGACTGGGCGGTCGGAGATCCAGCTCTCGCCTCCCTCGAAGGCGTCGAAGCCATCCGCGACGACATCACCGCACGCGTCCGCACCCTCGTCGCAGACCTTGCCCACTGACCGCTTCTCGAAACCTGGAGTCACCATGTCAGAAACCACCACCAAGCCCTCCGTACTGTTCGTCTGCGTACACAACGCCGGCCGCTCCCAGATGGCGGCCGGATTCCTCCGCGACATCGCCGGCGACCGCATCGAGGTGCGCTCCGCAGGATCCATGCCCGCCGATCAGATCAATCCCGTCGCCGTCGACGCCATGGCCGAGCTGGGCATCGACATCACTGCCGAAGCCCCGAAGGTGCTCACCACCGAAGCGGTGCAGGCCTCTGACGTCGTCATCACGATGGGCTGCGGCGACGCCTGCCCCTTCTTCCCCGGAAAGCGCTACGAGGACTGGGAGCTCGACGACCCGGCAGGGCAGGGCATCGACTCGGTGCGCCCCATCCGCGACGACATCCGTGGACGCATCGAGCAACTGGTGAGCGAACTCATCTGAGGTTCTGCTTTACCCCGCAGCTCTTACGCCGCGGTAATCCGACCGGATCTCTCCGGGAGCAATCGGGGGATGAGCCGTACGAACACGACCATGACGATGAGCTCAACGAGCGTCTGAGTGACGACGACGAGCGGAGCAAGGTCAAAAGCCGCAGGAAGTGCCAGGACCAGCGGTAGCACAACCAGGGAGTTCCGCGTCGCACCGCTGAACACGATCGTCCGTTTCGCGGGAACATCCAGCCGCGCCGCAGCACCGGCGATCATGCCGACGGGGACCATGATCGCGGCGAAGAGCACGTACACGGGCACCACCAGGAGCAGCCTCGCGATTTCCTGCCCGACACCGGCGATCTGGGACGCCACGACGACGGCAAGGGTGAGCATCATGAGCGGCACCATCGCTGCCAGCCCTACCCGCTCGAGAGAGCGTCCCCAGCCTGTCCGAGTGGCCGCGAGCTGGGTGAGACCTGCAGCCGCGAGCGGCAGAACGATGAGCAGCAGGAATGCCTCTGCGAACGGTCGCAGATCGATGGCTTGAACGAACTGATCGCCGACGAAGAGCCACAGGCATGCCGGGAGCAGGAGAAATTGGGCGAGCATCAACAGCGGCGCCGCCGCGAGAAGTCGATCTCTGGAACCGCCAGCCAGCCCTGCGAAGACAATGACGTAGTCCACGCATGGGGTCAGTAGCACGAAGAGCACGCCGATCAGCAGCACCTGATCGTGCGCGACGATACGCGACAGCCCGAACACAACGAGCGGCACCAGCACGAAGTTCACCACGAGCAACGTCCCCAGGAACCGCCAATCGCGAAACGCTTGCCCTAGTCTCGCGAAAGGCACGCCGAGGAAAGTGACATACAACAGTAATCCCAGCACCGGATTGATCGCGGTCTCGGCGGGATGCGCCAGGACGGGGAAGAGCAGACCGACCGCTGCACCTGCGGCCAGAGCGGCTAGGTAGAGTCCGACTTGGTGTCGTTCCATCCACTGCACGCCGGCTCCCATATGTCTCATCTTCCCAGAACGGCAATAGGTCACTGAACACTGTATAGTCGTCGTGTGCTGACTATTGTTTCCCGTCTCGATGTGATGAATCGTCTCGGCCGTGCCATGGCCGACCCGACCCGCTCGCGGATCCTGATGTCCCTACTCGAAGGACCGAGCTATCCCGCGGTGCTCTCTCGTTCACTCGAGCTCTCACGCTCGAATGTGTCGAACCATCTCACCTGTCTGCGGGACTGCGGCATCGTCGTCGCCGAGCCCGAGGGTCGGCAAACCCGGTACGAGATCGCAGACCCGCATCTCACGGCTGCGCTCACCGCGTTGGTGGACGTGACGCTTGCTGTCGACGAGAACGCACCGTGTCTCGACTCGGCATGCACGGTACCCGGATGCTGCGCGACGGAGGTGCAGGCATGAGCGCCGCGTTGACCACGGAACGCCGCGCGACGCTGCATCGCCGGGTCCGGTTCATCGTCGGATTCACGATCACCTACAACGTGATCGAAGCCATCGTCGCGGTCTGGGCCGGCGTGCTCGCATCGTCTGCCGCGCTTATCGGCTTCGGTCTCGACTCCGTCGTCGAAGTGCTCTCGGCCGCCGCGATCGCATGGCAATTCACACGCAAGGACCCCGAGCGATGGGAGAGGGTCACCGTCAAGGCGATCGCCATCGCATTCTTCGCTCTCGCCGCATACGTCACCGTCGATGCGGTCCTGAGCCTGATCCAGGCAGAGGGTCCGGACCACAGCCCGTTCGGACTCGGCATCACCGCACTGAGCCTGGTGATCATGCCGTTGTTGGCCTGGTACGAGGTCCGTACCGGGCGCGAACTCGACTCGAAGAGCGTGTTGGCCGATGCCAAGCAGCTCATCCTCTGCGTCTACCTCTCCGGTGCGGTGTTCATCGGCCTGATACTCAACAGCCTGTTCGGCTGGTGGTGGGCCGATTCCGTCGCCGCGCTCGTCGTCGCGGTTCTCGCGATCCGCGAGGGCATCGAGGCATGGCGCGGTGACGTAGAGTCCCCGTTCGAGGTTCTCGAAGACCTGCAAGACGATGACGACGACGCAGACTATGCAGAGGAGAAGATCTGATGACACAGGGCCCATTCCGAGACGTCCCGATTGCATGCACACTCCCGACCATCGCGGAAGCCAAGGCACAGGTCGAGAGATGGCAGGCCTTCGACGCCGACTACGCGCTCACCTCGGAGCGCTCGGACTCTGCACTCATCATCTACTACGCGAAGGTCAATGACTCGATCAGTCGGCTGAGGGATCTCGTCGAGGTAGAGCAGCGCTGTTGCGCCTTCGTCGAATGGGGCATCGACGAGAGTGGTAACGATCTGCGGCTGATCGCACGGGGGTCTGAGGAGCAACTTGCGGCGCTCAACGTGCCGACACCTCACACGGCTTGATCAAAAGCCCCAACCGGACTGAGCGACCCAAGAGGGCCTGGTCTTCTTCGCACGACGATTATTTCCCTCCGGAATACTTCTCTCCACCGACAAAACGGACGAACTCATCCGGGAGTATGTCGCGGAAGGTGGCAAGCCCGAGGACTGGTGGAAGTCCTGGGCGGGCTCGTATTCGATTGCTCCCACCCAGGATGCCCCGATCGTCCGCGACCGCGGCGAGGGCCGCACTCTGGAACTTGTGCGGTGGGACTGGCAGAAGCCGGCCAACCGCCCCACCAGGCATTGCTGTGGTAGGCGGTCACTGGTGGCGCTGACGCTGAAGGCGCTATGGTCCTCGGTATGGGCACATGGCGGACGGAGCTCGTAATAGAACCTCATGCGTTGGAGAAGGTGAACTACGGGGTGCTGCTGCGTGATGCTCGAGTATTTAGCGGATATAGCCAGGAGCGGGTCGCCCAAGAAGCAGGGATCGCGGTTCAAACGTATGGCGCGACAGAACGCAATCTCCTCAACAGCACATCAGCCGGGCCGCGAGTTCACACCGTGTTGCGAATTCTTGGCGCACTCCAACTGGACGTCATTGTGCGCGGTCACGGTCGTGGCCAAGCCTCCGGAAGGGTGCCGTCAGGCAACGCGGCCACCGCACCCTGGTCTTGACTGACCGCCCAAAGCTCATCGTCAGTTCGGACGAGGAAGACATAAACATCCCCCTGACCCTCAAGGCGTTGGAAAATCGAGACACCGTCTTGGGAAGAAGAGTCGGTAGCAACGCCGAAAAAAATCTCTGATTCCCCATCACCCTTAGGCCACTCGTCTACTTTTGCCGTCCAGTAAGTCGCGTCCGCATCGTGTGGCTGACCGTTCTCTGAGGGGCGAGATCTCTGACAAGGGCAAACGACATCCGCAACCTCGTATGCCGACTCAGGACTGGCGTACGACGCCTGCGCTCCGCATCCTTCGCTGGACGCGGAACATCCGCTAACGAGCGATGAGACCAGCAGAACGCCACTGGCGATAAGTACTCGACATCGATGAGTCATGCCACCTATGGTCTCTTCACAATCGGCTCGATGAGGGCCAGCCCTTCGAACACCGTGCGCGACGCTCCCCCGATGATCGCCTTTCGGGGCTCGGCACCTGACGCTGCCCCGCCCGGCAACCAGACGCGGAGTTGCTCAAATCGGTGGGGGGACACCTGAGGGTCGAAACGCGGTAATCACGCCAGATTGGTCCCACTCTCCAGGGACCAAGAAATCCCCGCCTGAGCGGGGATTTCACTGCGGAGACGGAGGGATTTGAACCCTCGGTCCCCTTTAAAGAGGACTCCACCTTAGCAGGGTGGTGCACTAGGCCACTATGCGACGTCTCCAGGCATCCGACTCCGAAAAGCACGGACGCACCCTGCAAGCATAACTGCTATGAGCCGCGCGGACGAACCGAAACGAGCAGCGCTCAACCAGCGGATGATTCGCGCACCACGAGCTCGGGTCGAAATCGCACGCGGCGCTCGTACTTCCCGTCCGGATCGGCGATCGTCTTCAGCAGCAGTTCCACCGCGGTGTGCCCGATCTCTTCGGCGGGCTGACGCACTGAGCTGAGCGGTACGACGGTCGCGGAGGCGAAGTCGATGTCGTCGTAACCGATCAGGGCGATGTCGTCGGGCACGCGCAGGCCACCGAGGATCGTCAGCCCCTGCACCAGACCGACGGCGAGCAGATCATTCGCGGCGAAGATCGCATCAGGACGGTCGGCAGCCTCGCGTGCCACGATCGCTTCGCCGGCGGCACGCCCGTTGAGCACGGTGAGAGTGGGCATCTCGATCACTTCGAGCCTCGCTCCGGCCACCTCTGCGACTGCTCGCCGGGCACCCTCCAGGCGGTTCGTGACCTGCGCGATCGTCGGCGGCCCACCTACGAACGCGAGCCGCCTGCGCCCTTGCTGCAACAGGTGCTCCGCAGCGAGATAGCCGCCCTCGACGTCGTCGACCGACACCGAGCAGAGCTCGCTTCCGGCGATCTCATGGTCTACCAGCACGACCGGGATTCCCGCGCCGCGCAGCCTTTCGAGGTTCTCGGTCGCATCGGATGCCGGCGTGATGAGCACGCCGTTCACACGCTGCTCACGAAACAGCTCCAGATACCCCGCTTCGCGCGCCGCGTTCTCATCGCTGTTCCCCAGCAGCACCGACAGCCCATCGGCATCGGCGCGAGCCTCTGCTCCGCGCGCCACTGCCGCGAAGAAGGGGTTGCCCGCGTCCAGCACGATCATGCCGATGCTGCGGCTGCTTCCCGCCCGCAACTGCCGGGCCGCATCGTTGCGCACAAAGCCGAGTTCGTCGATCGCGGCCATCACCCGCTCGACTGTCGCCGGCGCGACCTTCTCTGGGCGATTGAGGACGTTCGACACGGTTCCGACCGAGACGCCCGCCGCCACCGCCACGTCTCGCACACTCGTTGCCAACTGAGACTCCTCTTCTCGCGCTGTCGAGAGTGTATCGGCATGGTCAGGCGCGCTTGCACAACCGCGCCTGTAGACTTAAGCTTGAAACGATTCATGCCGCTAGTCGGTGCCTCATGGCACCTTTCGAAGGAGCTCGTCGACGATGACCACGCCCGCCCGCGTCTGCTTTCAGCTGCAGGTGCACCCCGAGCGGCTGGACGAATATCTCGAGCGCCATCGCGCGGTCTGGCCCGAGATGCTCGCCGAGATCGAGGCATCCGGCCGGCGCAACTATTCGCTCTTCCTGGGGGAGAACGGCACCCTCATCGGCTACTACGAGACCGATGACGACCAGGCCGCACAGCGATACCTCGCCGAGTCCGCGATCGCGACCCGCTGGGAAGCCGAGATGGCGGCGTTCTTCGTCGGGTTGAGCGGGCGCCCCGACCAAGCGGCAATGCCTCTCACCGAAGTCTTCAACCTGGCCGAGCAGCTCTCTGCCGCAGCATCCGATAACGAAAGCAGTGCATCATGAGCATCCTGTCCCCCGAGATCCTCACCGAACTCGAGAAGCAATCCATCGAGCTTCCCAGCTGGGCCTTCGGAAACTCCGGAACCCGCTTCAAGGTGTTCGGCACGCCCGGCACCCCGCGCGATCCGTGGGAGAAGATCGCTGACGCCGCCCAGGTGCACAAGCACACCGCCCTCGCGCCGGTCGTCGCGCTGCACATCCCGTGGGATCTCGTCGACTCCTACGACGACCTGCGAAAGCACACTGAAGACCACGGCGTCGCGCTCGGCACGGTCAACTCCAACACCTTCCAAGACGACGACTACAAGTTCGGCGCCCTCACCCATGAAGACGCGGCCATCCGTCAGAAAGCCATCGATCACCACTTCGCATGCATCGATGTGATGGACGCCACAGGCAGCCGTGACCTGAAGATCTGGCTCGCCGAAGGCTCGAACTACCCCGGCCAGGCTGACCTCCGCGGCCGGCAGGACCGCTTGCAGGACTCACTGCAGAAGATCTATGCGCGCCTCGGCGACGACCAGCGCCTGGTGCTCGAGTACAAGTTCTTCGAGCCCGCTTTCTACCACACCGATGTTCCCGACTGGGGCACCAGCTACGCGCAGGTCGCGGCGTTGGGCGACAAGGCGATGGTGTGCCTGGACACCGGCCACCACGCCCCCGGCACCAACATCGAGTTCATCGTCATGCAGCTGCTGCGCCTGGGCAAGCTCGGCTCGTTCGACTTCAATTCGCGCTTCTACGCCGACGACGACCTGATCGTGGGCGCGGCCGACCCGTTCCAGCTGTTCCGCATCATCTTCGAAGTCGTCCGCGGCGGCGGCCTGAACAATCCTGACGTGGCATTCATGCTCGATCAGTGCCACAACGTCGAAGACAAGATCCCCGGGCAGATCCGCTCGGTGCTCAACGTTCAAGAGATGACCGCGCGTGCTCTGCTCGTCGACACGGATGCTCTCACCGCCGCCCAGCGCTCGGGCGACGTTCTCGCCGCCAATGCGGTGTTCATGGATGCCTTCTACACCGACGTTCGCCCGGCCCTGGCCGAGTGGCGCGAGTCACGCGGACTCGCCGCCGACCCGATGGCCGCCTACGCGGCATCCGGCTACCAGCAGAAGATCGCGACCGACCGCGTCGGCGGCGTCCAGGCCGGCTGGGGCGCCTGACACACCTCGACGACGACCGGCGCGACCGGGTCGCGCCCCTCGCTAGGTCTACGCATCAACGACCGTCAGCGCGGCACCGGTCTCGACGATCTCGCGGCGATGCTCGTCATCGATGCGCGCGTCTGTGATGATCTCGTCAAACTCATCGAGTTCAGCAAACCCGCAGAATGATCGCACGCCGAACTTCCCCGCGGTGACGGCGAGGATCCGCTGCTGTGCCGTAGCGATCATGGCGCGTTTGACCGCGACCTCCGCGGGAATCGTCGTCGTCACACCCTCCGCGGTGACGCCGTTGGCGCCGATGACGGCGAGATCGACGTTCAGCCCGCTCAGCTGAGACCGGGTCCACTCGCCCACCGTCGCCTGGGTCAGGTGGCGCACGCGACCCGGCAGCACGAGCGTCGTCAGCGAATCATGACCGGCGAGCAGCCGTGCCGCCGGCAGGTTGTTGGTCACCACCATGAGTGTGCGATTCGGGGGGAAGACCTCGGCAAGGCTGAGGATCAGGGCGCCCGAGTCGAGCAGTACAACGCCATCACGCGGCAGCCTGTCGACGACCGCGCGGGCGACGCGTGCACGTTCGACGCCCTCGGTGTTGCGTCGATCGGGAAGCGAGAGCTCGAAGGGCAGCGTGCGGATCAATCGTGCGCCGCCGTGCTGTCGGCGCAGCATCCCTTCGCGCTCCAGGTCATCGAGGTCACGGCGGATCGTCGCTGACGTCACACCGAGCCGAGAGCTCAGGCGCGCGACGGAGACGCGTCCGTCACCAGCGCTGGCCTCGGCCAGGATCGCCAGTCGGCGTTCAGCGGGGTACATCCATGTCTCCTGTCGGCGAATCGAACATCGATATGACTGTTCGATGATGATTGAACCCTACCGCATGCCTGTTTATTTTCATTTGATGCCCGAAAGTGTTGCATATTCGACTCATTCGGGCCAAGATGGTCATCGCATCACATGAGCGCCCTGTTCCAGGCATCGAATACCCGCACAACGACGTCGACTTACTGGGACAACTCAACGACGAAAGAGGTACATCATGCAGACCAACTCCCGCACGAAACGCTGGCTGGTATCAGCCGCCGTGCTGTCGGCCTCGGCGATGGCCGTCAGCGGCTGCGCCGGCGCCGGTGGTGGCGGCGGAGGCGGCGAAGAAGGCACCACGACGCTGACTCTCGCCACCGTCAACAACCCCCAGATGAAAGACATGGAGGAGTTGAAGGGCGAGTTCGAAGCCGAGCACCCCGACATCAAGGTCAACTTCATCCAGATGGAAGAGAACGACCTCCGCGACGCCGTCACCAAGGACGTCGCCACCCAGGGCGGCCAATACGACATCGTCACGGTCGGCAGCTACGAGGTTCCGATCTGGGGTCAGAACGACTGGCTTGTCGACCTCAGCGACCTCGCCGCAGACACCGAGGGCTACGACGTCGACGACCTGCTCGCCCCGGTGCGCGAAGCGCTGACGGTCGATGACCAGCTCTTCGCGGTTCCGTTCTACGCCGAGAGCTCGTTCCTGATGTACAACAAGCAGATTCTCTCGGATGCGGGCATCACACTCTCTGACCACCCGACCTGGCAAGAAGTCGCCGAGGCGGCCAAGGCCGTTCACAGCGATGACGTCGCCGGCATCTGCCTGCGCGGCAAGCCCGGCTGGGGCGAGCTGTTCGCCCCGCTGACCACCGTCGTGCAGACCTTCGGCGGCAACTGGTTCGACGAAGACTGGAACGCCCAGGTCAACAGCCCCGAGTTCACCGAGGCCGTGCAGTTCTACACCGACCTCGTGAAAGAGGCCGGCCAGGCCGATCCGGTCTCGAGCGGCTTCACCGAGTGCCTGAACCTGTTCGGCCAGGGCAAGGCCGCCATGTGGTACGACGCGACCTCGGCCGCGGGCTCTGTCGAGTCACCCGAGCTCAGCACCATCGCCGGCAACGTCGGCTACACGCACGCCCCTGTCGTTGAGACCGAGGAGTCGGGCTGGCTGTGGGCCTGGAACCTCGCGATCCCGAAGACCTCCAAGAAGCAGGAAGCCGCTTGGGAGTTCGTGAGCTGGGCCACCAGCAAGGACTACATCAAGCTCGTCGGCGAAGAGCTCGGCTGGAGCCGCGTTCCCCCGGGGTCGCGCGAGTCGACCTACGAGATTCCGGAGTATCAGGAAGAAGCAGGCGCCTTCGCGGGCCTGACCAGAGAGATCATGACCTCGGTGAACCCGACCCAGCCGGGTGTCGACCCGCAGCCGTGGGTGGGAATCCAGTACGTCACGATCCCTGAGTTCCAGGATCTCGGCAACCAGGTCTCGCAGGAGATCGCCGAGGTGTTCGCCGGTCGCGCGACCGTGGAAGAGGCCTTGGCCGCCGGACAGAAGCTCGGCGAAGAGGCCGGAGCCGCGCAGAAGTAAAGGTGCGAGGGGAGGCGGTCCACTCGCCTCCCCTCTGCCCTTTCATCCCGCCCGAGGAGAACAACACATGACCACCGCACTCGTCACGGCTCCGCCCGACGCGAAGCGTCGACGCATCCGAAAGCGTGAGCTGACCACCCGAGACCGTCGCTCATTGCGCCTGGCACGCATGTTGGTCTGGCCCGCCCTGATCGTCGCGATCGTCATCACCCAGGTGCCATTCCTGGTGACGATCTACTACTCGTTCCAGCGCTGGAACCTGCAACGACCTGGAGATCAGGCGTTCGCCGGATTCGCCAACTACGCCAAAGTCTTCAGCAACGGCGCCTTCGTCGAATCGCTCATCGCGACCGTGCTCATCACAGGCGGCTCTGTGCTGTTCTCGGTCATTCTCGGGCTCTTCCTCGCCGTCCTGCTCGATCGCAAGTTTCTCGGTCAGGGCGTCGCACGCACGCTGCTGATCACCCCCTTCCTCATGATGCCGGCCGCGGCCGCGCTGATCTGGAAGTGGTCGATGCTCGACGCGAACGTCGGCATGGTCAACTGGTTCTTCTCTCTCGTGGGAATCCCGCCGGTGGCATGGAACACCGACCTGCCGATCCTGACGATCGTCATGGTGCTGACCTGGCAGTACACACCCTTCATGATGCTGATCATCCTCGCGGGGCTGCAGAGCCAGTCCGGAGAGGTGCTGGAAGCAGCCGCGGTCGACGGCGCCGGTCCCTTCCGCTCGTTCTTCTACATGACCCTGCCGCATTTGCGCACCTACATCGAGCTCGCCGTTCTGCTCGGCACGATCATGTTGCTGCAGGTGTTCGATCCGATCGCGATCATGACCCGCGGAACCGGCGGCACCAAAACACTTCCCTACCTGCTGTATGAGCGAGCCTTCGTCGGCCTCGAAATCGGCGAAGCGGCGGCATATGGCGTGCTCACCGTGATCCTGACGATCATCGTCGCCACGGTCGCCCTGCGACTGCTGTTCAAGATCTTCCGCACCGAAGGAGCCCGATGATGTCCTCCGCCACCATCACCCGTCGCCGTCCGACGCGGCAGCGCGTCACCTCGGCAGCCATCACGGTGCTGACCTGGGTTATCGTCGTCGGCTTCTTCTTCCCGGTCGCATGGATGGTCTTCACCGCTTTCAAGACCGAGGGCGCAGCCGCCACGAGCACGCCGACGATCTTCACCGAGCTCAGCTTCGACCGCTTCCACGAGGTGCTCGACCGTGGGTTCGCGGCGTATCTGACCAACTCGCTCACCGCGAGCGTCATGTCGACGCTGATCGTGCTTCTGCTGGCGATCCCGGCGGCGTACGGACTGTCGGTTCGTCCGATCATCCGCTCGACGGATGCACTGTTCTTCTTCATCTCGACGAAGTTCTTGCCGATCGCGGCGGCCATCATTCCGATCTACCTGCTGCTGCAGAACCTCGGTGCTCTCGACAACATTTCGGCACTGTCCATCCTGTATGTCGGCATGAATCTGCCACTTGCGATCTGGATGATGCGATCATTCTTCGCGGAGGTTCCTGTGGAGATCATCGAAGCCGCGCAGATCGACGGCGCGCGATTCTGGACCGAACTGGTCAGGGTCGTGTTGCCGATCGTGGCGCCCGGCATCGCCGCAGCAGCGCTGATCTGCTTCATCTTCGCCTGGAACGAGTACTTCCTCGCCAACCTGCTCACCTCGACGGTGGCCCGCACGACGCCGCCGTTCCTCGGCAGCTTCGTCGACGGACGCGGACAGTTCCTCGCGGTGCTGTCGGCTGCGGCGACGCTGGCTGTGCTCCCCGTGGTCATCGCGGGATGGTTGGCTCAGAAGCGCCTCGTGCGCGGTCTCGCCATGGGAGCCATCAAATAATGACAAATGACAAGCACGGCACGCAGGAGGGCGAGCGCTCAGCGCTGTCGGCAATCGGCCGACACGAGAGCATCGCAGCGCTCATCGAGAGCGATGGCCGCGTCGAGGTCTCTGATCTCGCCGAACGACTGAGCGTCTCAGAAGAGACGATCCGGCGTGACCTGCGTGTTCTTGAGAGCGACGGTCGGCTGGTCCGCGCGCACGGCGGTGCTGTGCGTCCGCCCGTCGCCTCGCACGCTATCCCGACGCTCGATGCGACCGACCGCCCGTTCTTCGAGCGGATCGCCGCTGAACTGCCAGCGCAGGGCACGGTGTATCTCGACGGTGATGCTCTCTCGACGCCGATTGTCGGCTTGCTCTCGACAGACACCGAGCTCACCGTGGTCACGCCACGGCTCGACCTCGCGATCGCGACGAGTCTGCGCGCCGGCATCGAGGTCCTCTCGCTCGGGGGCGAGGTCTCGGCCACCGGCGCTCAGAGCGGCGAGTGGGCGCGATCGACCCTCACCGATCTGCATCTCGACACGGTCGTGATCTTCGCTGACGGATGCACCGAGACCGGCGCGCTGCTCGCTCGCCCCGCTGACGCGCTGCTGCGCCGCACCGCCCTGGCCGGCGCACGACGCACGGTGCTGGCGTTCCGCCTGGGAGAGCCCGATCCGCGCCGCTTCACCACCTTCGCCACGATCACCGATTTCGACACCGTCATCGCCAGCTCGGATGCCGAGACCACGGTCCTCGCGATTCGCGACGACGCCGTGATCGTCGCCGAGCCCGCCTGACACCTTTTTACGACGACACCGCCTACGGGCACGAACACACAGGAGACGACAATGTCCCACCTCTCATCAGAGACCCTCGGCAGCATCGACGCCGCTGTCGCCGTCCCCGAGTATGACCGCTCGCAGGTCACCGGCGGCATCGCCCATTTCGGCATCGGCGGTTTTCACCGCGCCCACCAGGCTCTCGTGATCGATGAGCTGCTGCGTCAGGGGCAGGCGCAGGAGTGGGGCATCATCGGACTCGGGGTTCGCGCAGAGGATTCACGCATGCGCGATGCTCTGCAGAAGCAGAACGGGCTCTACACACTCGTCGAGAAGCATGCCGACGGCACCCGCGACGCGCGCGTGATCGGGTCGATCCTGGGCATGCTCACCGTCCATGACGACGGCGTCGACGCGATCCTCGACCTGCTCACCGCTCCCACGACGCGCATCGTCTCCCTGACGGTCACCGAGGGCGGCTACAACATCAACCAGTCGACGGGTGAGTTCCTGCTCGACACTCCTGCCGTGGCCGCCGACCTTGAGCCAGGTGCGCGTCCCAGTACTGTCTTCGGTCTCATCACCGAGGCGCTGCGGCTGCGACGCGAGGCCGGCACCGCGTCGTTCACGGTAATGAGCTGCGACAATCTGCAGGACAACGGTCGCATCGCCAAGCGCGCGATCCTCACGTACGCACGAGCGAAAGACGCCGAGCTCGCGGCGTGGATCGAGCAACACACCCGTTTCCCGAACTCGATGGTCGACCGCATCACTCCGGTCACGACCGACGAAGACCGCGCCGAGACCGCAGCTCTGACCGGGCTTGACGAAGACTGGCCGGTCGTGTGCGAGCCGTTCTTCCAGTGGGTGCTGGAAGACTCTTTCAGCGACGGACGCCCGCCGTACGAGCTCACTCGCGTGCAACTGGTCGACGACGTCGAGCCGTATGAGCTGATGAAGCTGCGCCTGCTCAACGCATCCCACCAGGGCCTGTGCTACTTCGGCCACCTCCTCGGCTACCGGCTGGCCGACGAGGCCACCTCCGACCCGCTGATCGCCGACCTGCTTCGCCGGTACATGGCCGAAGAAGCAGCGCTGACGCTGCGCCCGCTGCCCGGCATCGACGTGGCGGCGTACTGCGACGAGCTGATCAGCCGGTTCCGCAACCCCGAGATCCGTGACACAGTCGCACGTCTGTGCGCAGAGTCGAGCGACCGCATCCCGAAATGGCTTGTGCCGGTGATCCGCGAGCGGCTGGACGCTGGCGGCACAGTGACCCGGTCGGCGGCGATCGTCGCATCGTGGGCGCGTTACGCCACCGGAATCGACGAGCAGGGTCAGCCCATCGAGGTCGTCGACAACCTGCGCGAGCAGGTGATGGCTGCCGCCGCGCCCTCGGACGACCCCCTGGCGTTCGTGCGCGACGAGAAGCTGTTCGGCGATCTCGCCGAGCGCCCGGCATTTACCGAGCCGTACCTGCACGCACTCGACGTTCTGCGCACGCAGGGTGCCAAGACGCTGCTTACACAGCTCGCGGGGTCGTCAGACCTGGCAGAGTAGGTACATGACACTCATCGCCGGCGTCGACAGCTCGACGCAGTCCTGCAAGGTGGTCATCTGCGATTCAGACACGGGACGCGTCATCCGCTCAGGCCGCGCCGCGCATCCCGCCGGCACGGAGGCAGACCCACAGGCCTGGTGGGATGCCCTCCAAGAAGCGATCGCCGCAGCGGGCGGAATCGACGACGTCGAGGCGATCTCCATCGGCGGTCAGCAGCACGGATGCGTCGTCCTCGACGCCGACGGAGCGGTCATCCGTCCCGCGCTGCTGTGGAACGACACCCGCTCGGCGCCGGACGCCGAGCGACTCATCCGCGAGCGCGGAGACGACGGCGAGCAGTGGTGGGCTGAGACGGTCGGGCTGGTGCCCGTGGCATCCTTCACCGTCACCAAGCTGGCGTGGATCGCCCGCAACGAGCCGGAGAACGCCGCGCGCATCGCGGCCGTGTGCCTGCCGCACGACTGGCTCACCTGGCGCCTCGCCGGCAACGATGTCGGTCACGCCGACCTGTCGGCGCTGACGACCGATCGCTCGGATGCCTCGGGCACGGGCTATTACGACGCCGACTCGGGTGAGTACCGCTACGAGATCATCGACAGCATCCTCCCGCATCGTCCGATTCTGCCGCGCGTGCTCGGCCCGCTCGAGGCGGCGGGCACGACACCGTCGGGCATCACGATCGGCCCGGGCGCCGGAGACAATGCCGCAGCAGCCCTCGGCATCGGTGCACGCGCTGGCGACCTCGTCGTCTCGGTCGGAACCTCGGGCACCGTCTTCGCGGTCTCTGACACACCGACACGCGATGCCAGCGGCCTGGTCGCCGGGTTCGCCGACGCGACAGGCCGGTACCTTCCGCTCGCGTGCACGCTCAACGCTTCTCTCGTGCTGGATGCCTCGGCACAGCTGCTCGGACTCGATCACCTCGCCTTCGATGATCTGGCTCTGAACGGCGATGCCGACGGCCTGGTTCTGGTGCCCTACCTCGCCGGAGAGCGCACGCCGAACCTGCCCGAGTCCACCGGAACTCTGCTGGGAATCACGCTCGCCAACCTCACGCCCTCGGCGATGGCACGTGCGGCGGTCGAAGGCATCGTCTGTTCGCTTGCCGACGCCTGCACGGCGGTCGAGCGCGCAGGCGTGCAGGGAACTCGTGCTCTGTTCGTCGGCGGTGGCGCACGCTATCGCGCGCTGCAGCAGGTGGTGCGCGAGGTCTTCTCATTGCCCGTGGCCTTCCCTGAGCCAGCCGAGTACGTCGCGCGGGGCATGGCGCGACAAGCCGCTGGTGTGCTGCGTGGAGAGTTCCCGAGCTGGAGCACCGACAACGACACCGACGCACCGACCGGTCACGGCGCCGCCGAGCTGCTCACGAGTTATCGCGAGGCGACGGCGTTGCTGTGGGGCGACGCGGCTATCGACTGACTCCGCACATGGCTCTCTCCGGCAATCTCGAGGCGCAACGTCGCAGAGCGGCTCTCGTCGAGCTGGCGAACGAACCCCAGGGACTCATGATCGAGGCCGCGGCCGAGCGCTTCGGGGTGTCGTCCATGACCATTCGGCGCGACCTGCTTGAGCTCGAGGCAGAAGGACGTGTGCGGCGGGTCCGCGGAGGCGCGACCGCGCCGCCTCGCGCCCGCCCGTTCGATGCGCGTCTGGCGATGCGCGCGAGCGCGAAGCGAACCATCGCCGAGAAGGCCCTACGTCTGGTTCCCGACTCGGGGACCATCGCTCTGGATGCTTCGACGACGATCAGCACGCTCGCTTCGGTCGTCGGCCCGCGGACGGCCCTTTCTGCGTATACGAACTCGTTCGAGTCGTTTCAGCTGCTGCTTCCGGTCGAGGGCGTGACCGCTGTGCTCTCGGGCGGCACGGCCGAGCCGACGACCGGCAGCCTGGTCGGACCGCTCGCTCGCCGCAGCATGCGTTCGGTCTATTTCGATGTGTTCTTCTCCTCTGCCGATGCGCTTGACATCGCCGACGGCACCTCTGAGGTGTCGATCGAGGAGGCCGAGCTCAAGCAGGACATGGCCGAGAACGCGGCCACCACCGTGGTATGCGTCGATTCGAGCAAACTGCAGCGTCGGTCGGTGGCGAGGGCGCTCGAGCGCGACGATATCTCGGTCATCATCACCGAGCTCGAACCGGACGACGATCGGCTTGCCCCGTATCGGGAGTTCGCCGAGGTCTATTGACCGCGAGCGTTGGCGTTTTGTGCATTTCATGTTATCTTTCACAAGATCGAACAATGCGCACGATCTTCATCGTGGGCGCCGCCTCGTCCTGGAGATGTCATGACCAACCCCACCGCTGCCGCCCTGATCGCGCGTTCGAATCGCCTGGGCGCTGACCCGAAGAACACCAACTACGCCGGCGGTAACACCTCGGCCAAGGGCACTGAGACCGACCCCGTGACCGGGCAGCCCGTCGAGTTGCTGTGGGTCAAGGGGTCAGGCGGAGACCTCGGCACGCTGAAGGAGCAGGGCCTCGCCGTACTGCGCCTGGACCGCATGCGCGCACTTGTCGATGTCTACCCGGGTGTCGATCGTGAAGACGAGATGGTCGCCGCGTTCGACTACTGCCTGCACGGCAAAGGCGGCGCCGCCCCCTCGATCGACACCGCCATGCACGGTCTGGTAGACGCCGCGCACGTCGACCACCTGCATCCTGACTCCGGCATCGCGATCGCCACCGCTGCCGACGGTGAAGAGCTGACGGCGAAGATCTTCGGCGACAAGGTCGCGTGGGTGCCGTGGCGACGCCCCGGGTTCCAGCTCGGACTCGACATCGCAAAGATCAAGGCCGCCAACCCTCAGGCCATCGGCTGCATCCTCGGCGGACACGGCATCACCGCCTGGGGCGACAGTTCTGACGAGGCTGAAGCGAACTCGCTGTGGATCATCGACACGGCAGCGGCGTACATCGCCGCCGAGGGTAAGGCCGAGCCGTTCGGTGCCGTTCGAGCGGGCTTCGAGGCACTGCCCGAGGCCGAGCGTCGTGAGCGCGCAGCAGCGCTGGCGGGAACCATTCGCGGCATTGCCTCCACCGACAAGCCGATGGTGGGTCACTTCACCGACTCGGATGTCGTGCTCGACTTCCTGGCGTCTGAGAAGGCCCCGGCTCTCGCGGCGCTCGGCACGAGCTGCCCCGACCACTTCTTGCGCACCAAGGTCAAGCCGCTGATCCTCGACCTGCCGGCCACGGCATCCGTCGACGAGCAGATCGCCCGCCTGCACGAGCTGCACACCGAGTACCGTGCCGACTACCAGGCGTATTACGACGCGCATGCGACGGCCGAGAGCCCCGCCATCCGCGGCGCTGACCCGCTCATCGTC
>NZ_JAJUFV010000058.1 GCF_029263575.1 Microbacterium sp.
AACGTGCAGCGACGCCAGCTACAAACGCGCGATGGCCACCGGACGCCCTTGTTTTCCCGGCCAGATCGGCAAATGCGGCGGCCCGTGCTCCATGACGGTGACGATCGAAGAACACCGAGCCATGGTCGACGATTTCATCGCTTTCATGTCCGGCAGCGACGAGCGATTCACCAAAGAACTCACGAAGCGGATGCTGGATGCCTCCGCCGCAATGGATTACGAGGCGGCCGCGAAGTACCGCGACAAGCTCTCCTCGATCGACGCTGTCCTCAGCAAAAGCGCTCTGGTGCTTCCCGCGAACGAGGATGCCGATCTCTTCGGTGTCGCGGAAGATGAGTTGGCTGCGACCGTGCAGCAGTTCGTGATCCGCGGCGGTCGGGTGCGCGGGGTGCGCGCCACGACCATTGACAAAGAGCTCGACATCTCGGGGTCTGAGCTTGTCGACCAGGTGCTGCAGCGCGCCTATGGCGAGGGGGTCGATGTTCCGCGCCGCATCATCGTCCCGTGGCTGCCCGATGACGCGACCGAGCTCGAGCAGTGGCTCCGCGAACGGCGCGGCAAGAAGGTCGAGCTCGCGGTGGCACAGCGCGGCCAGCGCGCCGAGCTCATGCGCAACGCGACGCTCAACGCGCAGCAGGCGTTGATCCGCCACAAGACTCGGCGCACGAGCGACTACGCGGCGCGCACGCAGGCGCTGACGGATCTGCAAGAGGCCCTCGACCTCGAGTCGGCGCCGCTGCGCATCGAATGCTTCGACATCTCGCACCTCGGCGGGACGAACGTCGTCGCTTCGATGGTCGTCTTCGAAGACGGCCTGCCGAGAAAAGACCAGTACCGCTCATTCAACATCGCCGAGACCACCGACGACACCGACTCGATGTTCCAGGTGTTGATGCGTCGGCTGGCCCATCTTGACCGGCTAGAAGACGATGAACCCGCCGAGAGCGATGTGCTCACCGACCCGCTCGCAACAGAGGGCGATGTGGTCACCACCCGCAAGAAGACTCGGTTCGCCTACCCACCACAGCTTCTTCTCGTCGATGGCGGAAAGCCGCAGGTCGAGGCGGCCGCCCGAGCCCTGCGCGAGGCGGGTCACACCGAGATCGGACTGTGCGGCATCGCCAAACGCCTGGAAGAGATCTGGCTGCCGGGCGAGGACTATCCGGTCATTCTGCCGCGCACGAGTGAAGCGCTTTACCTGCTGCAGCGTCTCCGGGACGAGGCGCACCGCTTCGCGATCGCACATCAGCGAAAGCGCAGGAAACGCGACATCTCGACCGTGCTCGAAGAGATCCCCGGCCTCGGTGCCGCGCGTATCAAGAGCCTCCTGAAGCACTTCGGATCCGTCAGTGCGCTGCGCGGTGCGGACGCCGGGCAGATCGAAGAGGTCGCCGGTATCGGCCCCGCGCTCGCGCGCAGCATCCACACCCACCTCTCGACTCGATAGGCTGGTGCCGACAGGGAGAGGATGGGCGATGAACGACGAGGAGAAGAACGAGTTCCTCATCGTCACTGGCATGTCCGG
This sequence comes from Microbacterium sp., assembly GCF_029263575.1. Lineage (GTDB taxonomy): Bacteria > Actinomycetota > Actinomycetes > Actinomycetales > Microbacteriaceae > Microbacterium. The sequence continues at coordinate 1,526 of NZ_JAJUFV010000058.1, forward strand.
TGCCGGACGATCGACGGTTGCCAATGCGCTCGAGGATCTCGGCTGGTACGTCGTCGACAACCTGCCCCCGCAGATGCTTCGCCCGTTGCTCGACCTCACCGGTATCGGTGGCGGGGCTCTGCCGCGCGTCGCCGCTGTCGTGGATGTGCGCGGCCGCAACCTCTTCAACGACTTTCCTGAGGTAGCCCGCGCCCTGCGCTCCCGCGGCAGCGTGCGGGTGCTCTTCCTCGACGCATCCGATGACGTGCTGGTGCGCCGCTTCGAAGCGGTGCGCAGGCCGCACCCGCTGCAGGGCGACGGCACTCTGCTCGACGGCATCCGTCTCGAACGATCGCGGCTCACGCTGGTGCGTGAGGCCGCCGATATCGTGATCGACACGTCATCGCTCAATATTCACCAGCTCGCCACACAGGTGGCGGAGACCTTCGCAGAAGAGGGCGCGGCACGTCACCGCCTCACGATCTTGAGTTTCGGATTCAAATACGGCCTGCCCACCGATGTCGACCACGTGGCCGATATGCGGTTCCTGCCCAATCCGTTCTGGAATGACGATCTGCGCGGCCTCACGGGGCAGGATCAGCCGGTGTGCGACTACGTCCTCGCGCAAGAGGGGGCCTCGGAGTTCTTGGAGGCGTACGCCGTCACCCTCGAACCCGTTCTCGCGGGATATCAGCGCGAGAACAAGGGGCACTCGACTGTCGCCATCGGATGCACCGGCGGAAAGCACCGCTCGGTCGCCATGGCGGAAGAGCTCAAGAAGCGCCTGTCGACGATCCCCGGCGTTGCCATCAGCGTGCGTCACCGCGACCTCGGCCGAGAGTAGGAACGCCCTCAGCCCGGTAAGCTATTGCTTTGCGTCGCGATCCGATGCATGAAGTTTTCAAGGAGTCCCGTGGCACTTACCACCGACGTCAAGGCTGAACTCGTCAGCATCCGCAACGCACCTCCGACGGTGCGCGTCGCGGAGGTCACCGCCATTCTTCGCTTCGCTGGCGGGCTGCACTCGATCGCCGGACGAGTCGCGGTCGAGGCCGAGGTCGATGCCGATCTGCTCGCGCGGCGCGTTGCCCGCGACCTGGCTGAGATCTACGGGGTTCGACCTGAGATCGCTCAGGTGCAATCGGCCAGCTCGCCCGACGGCGCGCGCTACGCCGTGCGTGTGATCGCAGCGGGGGAGACCCTGGCGCGCCAGACCGGACTGCTCGACCAGCGCCGCCGCCCGGTGCGCGGGCTGCCGAACCGCCTCACGACCGGATCGATCGAGGAGGTCGCCGGTCTCTGGCGCGGCGCATTCCTGGCTGCCGGCTCGCTGTCTGAGCCTGGCCGTTCCGCCATGCTCGAAGTGTCCTGCCCCTCTTCGGAAGCCGCGATGGCTCTCGTCGGCGCCGCTCACCGGCTCGGGGTCGCGGCGAAGGCGCGTGAGGTTCGCGGTCAGCCGCGTGTCGTCGTGCGAGAGGGCGAGGCGATCCGCTCGTTGCTCAGCCAGATCGGTGCCGGGCGCACCGCCGCCACCTGGGAAGAGATGCGCCAGCGGCGCGAGGTGCGCGCGGGGGTCAACCGACTGGTCAACTTCGACGATGCGAACCTGCGTCGCTCGGCGCAGGCCGCCGTGGCCGCCTGTGCGCGTGTCGAACGTGCTCTCGAGATTCTCGCAGAGGACGTTCCCGATCATCTGAAGCTGGCCGGCGAGCTGCGCCTCGCGCATCGCGACGCAAGTCTGGACGAGCTCGGGCACCACGCCGATCCACCCTTGACGAAGGATGCTGTGGCCGGCCGGATTCGCCGGCTGCTGGCGATGGCGGACAAACGCGCGCAGCAGCAGGGAATCCCCGGCACAGAATCTGCCGTACCCGCCGGCCTCGACGTGTAGTTTCTCGTTATTCGAGGAAGTATTCTCCGCGCGAGTGCGTTGTCGTCGATAAGATGATGAAGTCCTCTCCTTGCCGCAATCGGGCGGCGGAGACGGCCGACAAGCGCCGCGGCGCGGCGCGGATTGGATGAAGCGACATGGCGATTTACACGCTGCCGGACCTCCCTTACGACTTCGCGGCTCTGGAACCGCACATCAGTGGCAAGATCATGGAATTGCACCATGGCAAGCACCACCAGGCCTACGTGTCGGGCGCCAACGCGGCGCTCGACGGCCTCGCCGAGGCGCGCGAGAGCGGTAACCTGGCGAACGTCAACAAGCTCGAGAAGGACCTCGCGTTCAACCTCGGCGGTCACGTGAACCACTCGATCTTCTGGACCAACCTGTCCCCGAACGGTGGCGGACAGCCTGAGGGCGAGCTGAAGGCCGCCATCGATGAGTTCTTCGGATCTTTCGAGAAGTTCCAGGCACACTTCACAGCTGCCGCCACGGGCATTCAGGGCTCTGGCTGGGCTGTGCTCAGCTGGGACTCGATCGGCCAGCGCCTGATCATCCAGCAGCTGTTCGACCAGCAGGCGAACACCGCTCAGGGCACGATCCCGCTGTTCCAGCTCGACATGTGGGAGCACGCCTTCTACCTCGACTACCTGAACGTCAAGGCTGACTACGTCAAGGCGGCGTGGAACATCGCCAACTGGGAGAACGTCGCCCAGCGTCTCGACACAGCGCGTAAGCAGACGAACGGCCTGCTGGTACTGTCGTAACCGGGTCGCGTCCCGACGGCCCCCTGGGGCGTCGGGGCGCGCCAGCTCAGCCAAAAACCCGCTCGTTGCGCATGCATGAAAATGCCGCGCATCGCGCACGACCACAGGGAGAGACCTTAGTGTCTGTCAAGATCGGTATTAACGGCTTCGGTCGTATCGGACGTAATTTCCTTCGTGCGGCTCTCGCACAGAACGCTGACCTCGAGATCGTCGCGGTCAACGACCTCACCGACAATGCTGCCCTCGCGCACCTGCTGAAGTACGACTCGGTCGGCGGCCCCCTCAGCGTCGACGTCTCCCACAAGGGCGATGTCATCACTGTCGGTGGCAAGGAGATCAAGGTCTTCGAAGAGCGCGACCCCGCAGCCCTGCCCTGGGGCGAGCTGGGTGTCGACATCGTCATCGAGTCGACCGGTCGTTTCACCAAGGCGGCGGATGCTGGCAAGCACATCGCCGGCGGTGCCAAGAAGGTCATCATCTCGGCTCCGGGCACCGACGTTGACGGAACGTTCGTGATGGGTGTGAACGAAGACACCTACGACGCCGCAGGCCACAACATCATCTCGAACGCCTCGTGCACCACGAACTGCCTCGCGCCTCTCGCGAAGGTCTTCAACGACAAGTTCGGCATTCAGCGCGGCTTCATGATGACGGCCCACGCCTACACCGCAGATCAGAACCTGCAGGACGGCCCGCACGGCGACCTGCGCCGCGCACGCGCCGCAGCCATCAACATCGTTCCGGCCTCGACCGGTGCGGCCAAGGCCATCGGCCTCGTTATGCCCGAGCTCAACGGCAAGCTCAGCGGCTCGTCCTACCGCGTTCCGGTTCCCACCGGCTCGATCGTCGACCTGACGATCATCGCCGACCGTGACGACCTCACGGCCGATGAGATCAACGCCGCATACCGCGAGGCGGCGGCCGATGGCCGTCTGAACGGCATCCTCGAGTACACCGAAGACCCGATCGTGTCGAGTGACATCCAGCTCAACGCGCACTCGTCGATCTTCGACTCGGAGCTCACCAACGTCAGCGGCAACCTGGTCAAGGTCTCCAGCTGGTACGACAACGAGTGGGGTTACTCGAACCGTCTCGTCGACCTGACCGAGTACGTCGCCGAGCGTCTCTAAACAGATCATGTCCCTGCGCACCCTAGAATCGCTGGGTTCGCTCGAGGGCAAGCGCGTCATCGTCCGTTGTGACCTGAACGTCCCCCTGCGGGATGGGGCCATAACGGACGATGGCCGTGTTCGTGCCTCGTTGCCTACCCTGAACGCCCTGATCAATGCCGGCGCACGCGTCGTCGTGTGCTCGCATCTGGGGCGCCCCGATGGGGCCCCCGATCCGCAGTACAGCCTGGAGCCGGTCGCTCAGCGGCTGTCTGAGCTGCTTGGCAAGCCCGTCGCTTTCGCCCGTGACACGGTCGGTGAGTCTGCGCGTGACGCCGTCTCGTCGCTGGAAGACGGTGGCGTCGTCGTTGTGGAGAACCTGCGGTTCAACGCGGGGGAGACCTCGAAGAACGTCGATGAGCGTGCGGCCTTCGCCGCCGAGCTCGCTGAGCTCGGTGACGCCCTCGTCTCTGATGGGTTCGGTGTCGTGCACCGTAAGCAGGCGAGCGTGTACGAGCTCGCCGAGCAGCTGCCGTCCGCGGCGGGTCTGCTGATCGCCGCGGAGCTTGATGTCCTCGATCGACTGACCGAGAAGCCCGAGCGCCCCTACACGGTCGTGCTCGGCGGTTCGAAGGTCAGCGACAAGCTCGGTGTGATCTCGCACCTGCTGCCCCGCGTCGATCGCATTCTCGTCGGCGGCGGGATGCTCTTCACCTTCCTCGCTGCCCAGGGTCACGCTGTGGCGTCGAGCCTGCTGGAGCAGGATCAGCTCGACACGGTGCGCGGCTACATCGCCGATGCGGCCGATCGCGGTGTCGAGATCGTGTTGCCGACCGACGTGGTCGTCGCTGAGAAGTTCGGTGCGGATGCCGCACACGAGGTGACGGCGGCAAATGCCATCGAAAGCTCGACGTTCGGAGCATCCGGCATCGGGCTTGACATCGGGCCGCAGACGGCCAAGGCGTTCGCCGCGGCGATCCGCAGTTCGAAGACGGTGTTCTGGAACGGCCCGATGGGCGTGTTCGAGTTCGACGCTTTCGCTGGCGGAACCAAAGCCGTCGCGCAGGCTCTGACTGAGGTCGACGGCCTGAGCGTCGTCGGCGGCGGCGATTCAGCGGCGGCTGTGCGTCAGCTCGGCTTCGCCGACGACCAGTTTGGTCACATCTCGACGGGCGGAGGCGCCAGCCTCGAGTTCCTCGAGGGCAAGAAACTACCCGGCCTGGAGGTGCTCGGATGGGCGTAACACCCCGTACCCCGCTGATCGCGGGAAACTGGAAGATGAACCTGGACCACCTGCAGGCGGTCGCGTTCGTGCAGAAGCTGCACTGGGCGTTGAAAGACGCCAAGCACGAGAACGACTCGGTCGAGGTGGCGGTCTTCCCGCCGTTCACCGACATCCGCAGCGTTCAGACGTTGATCGACGCGGATAAGATCCCGTTCGAGCTCGGCGCGCAAGACTTGTCAGCGCACGACTCCGGTGCGTACACCGGCGAGGTCTCCGGGGCATTCCTGGCGAAGCTCGACGCCAAGTACGTCATCATCGGTCACTCCGAGCGTCGTGAGTACCACGCCGAGGGCGACGATGTCGTGGCGGCGAAGGTTCAGGCAGCGCTCAAGCACGGGCTCGTTCCCGTGATCTGCGTGGGTGAGACTGCGGAAGACCTGGAGGAGTTCGGCGCGAGCGCTGTTCCCGCAGGTCAGCTCGAAGCGGCGCTCAAGGGCGTTCCGGCATCCGCCGACGTCGTCGTCGCCTATGAGCCGGTCTGGGCGATCGGCTCAGGACAGGCGGCTACGCCTCAGCAGGCGCAGGATGTCTGCGCTGCGCTGCGCGGGGTGCTGGCGAAGACTCTGGACGACGATGCGGCTGCGCGCACGCGCATCCTGTACGGCGGCTCGGTGAAGGCGGCGAACATCGCCAGCTTCATGCGTGAGCCCGATGTCGACGGAGCTCTGGTCGGCGGGGCGAGCCTCGTCGTCGACGACTTCGCGGCAATCATTCGTTTCGACAAGCACGTCGGCGTATAAGCGGCGGCGGGGCTTCGGCCCCGTCACCGCTATACTTGACCCTTACGGGCAATCTGTCCCAATGAAAGGCTCTCCCTCGTGGCAATTCTTGAGTTCGTGATGCAGGTCGTGCTGGGTATCACCAGCGTGCTGCTGACTCTCCTCATCCTTCTCCACAAGGGCCGCGGCGGCGGCCTGTCCGACATGTTCGGTGGCGGCACGACATCGGCGATCGGCTCGTCCGGTCTCGCAGAGCGCAACCTCAACCGCTTCACTGTGGTTCTGGGGCTCGTGTGGTTCCTGTCTGTCGTCGCGCTGGGTCTCATTACGAAACTCGAGGTGATCTGACATGGCCACGGGAGGCAACGCGATCCGCGGCACCCGCGTGGGCTCCGGCCCGATGGGGGAGCAGGACCACGGCTATCACGCAGACCGCACCGCCGTGTCGTACTGGGACGGCTTGGGTAATGAGACGGTCCGCTACTTCGCCGCGGGTCTGCCTGACGAGGAGATTCCCGAGACGATCGACCACCCCCAGTCGGGGCTGCCCGCCGGTCGCGACAGGAACAACCCGCCGGCACTGGCCAAGAATGAGCCGTACAAGACGCACCTCGCCTACGTGAAAGAGCGCCGCACCGACGACGAGGCCACGCAGCTTCTCGACGAGGCACTCAGCCAGTTGCGCGAGCGTCGCGGGCAGTAGAACTTCCCGCAAGACGAAACCGTCGTGGCCCTACGGGTCGCGGCGGTTTCGTCGTTTCCTGATCAGGCGGATCACCATGAGCAATACGCCTGCCGCAACAAGCGCGAATGCCACGACAAGCAGCGCGATGGGGATATCTGCGCCCGTCAGAGCCAGCGGATTCTCCTCGGCCGCGTCTGCTTGTTCGGCCAGTGTCACCGTCACGGTCAACATGGCGGATGCGGTGCGGGTGTCGTTGGCGGCAGACTCGGCGAGCCCGACTGCGAGCGGAACGCGCACGCTCTCGCCGGCGTCGATCGACTGCGTATCGACGGATGGCGCGGCTAGGGCTGCTGCAAGTGCGCCGTCTCGGACGTTGGTGGGATCAGACGGCGTCCATGCGCCGGTGATCGTGAACGTAGCCGCATCGGCACTGGAATTTCGCACCCAAAGTGTGAGCGCGAGGTCTTGACCGGGAACGAGGCGGTCGGAAGCATCGACCAGCGGTAACGCGGAGGCGCTTGTCCACGTGACGCCGTCGGTACTGAGTTGCAGCGCATCGTGTTCCGCCGCGTGGGCCGCGGGCGCGTTCGGCACGAACACACCGAGCGCGACAATGAGCGCTGTCGCGGCGCCCACCCGGGCGAGACGTCGCCGACGCCGGGAATCCTTGAACAGCATGAAGACGCCCCACGTGACCGCGCCGATGCCCACGACCGTGATGACGAGTGATTTCACTGCGGGCGTCGCCCAGATGTTTACGTATCCGAGCCACGGAATCGCATAGACGAGTACGCCACGCAGCTGCACCTCTTGTACCGCGTCCTCATCCTGTACGTTATTCGCGTCACCCTGCGTCGTGAGCAAACGTTCGCCGTCACTGCTGTAGCCGACGCCGACGACGCGGTGAGTCGCTACGTCGGGCTTGCCTGATTCGATCTGAAAAGTAACGATATCGCCGGGCTCGATCTCTTCGATCGGGGTGGAGCGAACGGCGATCAGGTGCCCAGGCTCGAGCGCAGGGCGCATGCTGCCCGTCAGGACGGTGTAACTCTGGGCGCCGAGAACGAGCGGAATGAGAACCGTGAAGAAGGCGAGAGCGCAGACGACCGCGAGCACGATCGTGCCGGTGATGCGGAACACTACGCGCATAGCGTGCCGATCGGCAGCAGTGTCGCGCTGGCCGTGGAGCTGACCGAGTCCGGTCCGAGCCAGCGACCACCGCTGCCTGCATCGAGGTAGGGCGTGACCGTCACGGTCAGCAGCGTTGGCGCGAGAAGCCCCGTCAGCAGGTCGCCGAGAACACCAGTGCTCAGGTCGATCGAGGTGTTGTCCTACCCATCGAGGTGAGTCGTAAAGGCCGCACCGCCGGAGGCACGGGTCACGGTGACCCGATATCCGCTCGCATCGGTGACGGCGGTCCAGCTTATTTCAGCAACCGCGATGAGTGCGATGCTCTGATTTCTGCAGGTGATGGAATCAGGAGCGGGCAGTAAGGCACCGGCTGTGGATGTACCGACGTGGGTATGACTGGCCGACCAGTAGGCGTGCGCTACCCCGCCGCCCACGATGCAGCAGATGGCGACCAGGAGCGTAATCAGTGCCGTGCGCATCCGCACTCTGGTCTGGGAAATGGCGTCTGTCATCACGGTGTCCGCTGCGAGATCGTAAACGTGGCGCTTGGAGAGAGATCCTGTCCCTGGAGGGAAGACGGCGCATCCGAAGCCATCGTGTAACGAACACAAACCGTCACGGAATCCCCGGGGAGCAATGAACCCGTGTCCGGATATCCGTTGGACGGCAAGCTCGGCCCCGGATCGCTGGTGCAGTCGTCCAGGGAGATGTCGCTCGTGACGTACCCGTCGAACGCGGATGCTTGTGTCGTAGAGCCGGTCAGAACGGCACGCAGACTATCTCCACTGCCGACGAAGTCGACGGTGGCCCGCTTGGCGATCGTCTGGCCAGGGCCGATTCTGGGCCATGTCGTGCCTCCGTCCCATGCGACGTCGATGTCCAGGTTCCCGGCCGACACGGTCCCCGCTGTCATAGTCTGCTGCGCTTGCCAGTATGCGGACACACCGGTGGCCGCTGCGAGAGCTACGACGGCTCCCGCAGCGACTCCCAGTAACACGCGGCGCATAAGACCTCGCGGTCGCGTAACCGTTACGGCGTCGGGTCCTGCTGCTCGAGGGTGAGCTGCACGTCGTCAAAGACGAAGTCGGTCGTGACCAGGTCACGGTCCGCTGTAGCCGGGTCAAACTGGAACGCCACCGAGGCGGTCACGGTTTCACCGTTGAGATCAGAGGTCAGGCCCGTGCCGCTGAACGTGGCGCCGGTCCCGTCCGTGAGCGTGACTGCAGTGGGCACAATTCCGGTCGGAACGGTGACGCCGCCGACTGGGAGGTCGGCGATCAGATTATCGCCGACGAGCGTCAGCGTCACGTCCTGTGTGAGTGTGACAGTGTCGCCCGGGACGATGTCGATAGCGGCGATGTCGGGGACGGGAGCACTGGTGCCGCCCTCTGGAGTAAGCGACCAGGATGGGGAATCGACGAGTGTGAGGTTCAGGTCACCACTGGAGATGGTGCCGCCGTCGATAGTCGCCTGAGTCGACCAGTAGGCCAGCGTCGTCCCGCCACCGAGCAAGAGCACAGCTCCAGCTGCGATGGCGACAATCGCCTTGGTGCGTGAGCCGCGTCGGAGGTCGCGGCGTGTGGTCGAAGTTGCTTCGCTCATTTTCTTGCCCCTTATCTCGGGCGTGCGCGAGACGCCCTGCTCTGGGGCGTGCGATACGCCCCACTGGTCGACACGCAGCCCCACCGCGGGACTTCGTCGCTAAGGGCGATGAGAGCGCAAAATTGACAGGATATATTCGAATGAATATAGAACGGTCAGCGGCACTTGGCTGCTGTGTCGATCAGCGACTGCGGGGGAGCACCATACGCCCACGTTCCGTTCGCATCGTCGTGGTATCCCATGCTGATCGCCCAGGCCGTCGCCCAGGCTTCGATGTTCTCTTGCGTGGAGTCGTCGTACATGTCATGGCACTTGATGCTCATGGCGTGACCGACCTCGTGCACGACCAGGGCCTTGCTGCGGTCACTCGGCCACTGCTCAGCGACGGAGTTCGACAGTTCGATGGTCGCGTAGCCGGGGTCTGCGTACCACCATGTGGCGTATCCGCCCATGCTGTCGCCGTAGCCGTATCCGTTCACGCGCGCGGACCAGTCGAAATCCAGCAGAACGCCGGGAGCGATCGAGCGCGCGAAGGCCTCGATCTCGGTGCGTGCGCCGCGCAGCGGACCGGCTTTCTCCTCGAGCTCCGCCTTCTCTGATGCCAGCATCCTCGCTGCCGCATCTTCGAGATCGACGTACGCGGCGGCGGCGCTGTCATCGAGAGCCTCGGTGGCCTGCACGCGTTCGGCGGCCGTACGCAGCGCGATGATGTCGAGATTTCTGGCTGAGACGTGCGCGGCTTCGAACGAGCTGGCTGCTTCAGCGGCGGCGGTCACGGCGCTGAAGCCTGCTTCGTCGAGCGCTTCGGCCGCATCGGCTACTTCCGCCTGTGATGCTTCGAACTCGTCGGCGAGTCCTTCAGCCGTGTCGCGATCGGCATTGAGCTGTGTGGTCTCACCGAAGAGTTCCCAGGCCCAGTCGGGTTTCTCCGCGGCCTCAGGGATCTGTTCGTCGTGAACGGATACGGCATCGGCCTGGGCTGTTTGGGCATCAGCGATCGTCTCGTCGAGCTGAGTCTTGAGGTCAGAGTCCAAGAGCGAACCACTGGCCGCGTCTGCGACCTCTGATGCGCGCAGGGCCGACTCGTCGAGGGTGCTCAACTGGCCGGCAAGTCGTTCCTGCTCCTCAGCGGCATCCTCAGCGGCGGTCGTGAAACTGTCGAGGGCGTCGTCATAGCCGAGATTCGCGCCCAGGTGCACGCCTGCGCACGAGGCTGCGATGATCAACACACCGCTGACGCTCCAGAGTAGTCCGCGCCATTTCTTGCGCGGTCGAGCTGACGCGGCCAGCTCTGTGGTGCCGAATGCCGAAGGGAGAGCGTGCCCGCCCGAGCCAGGGGCAACGGAATCGGCCATTTCGCAACCTTCCGCGGAAAGTGGAGGGGCTGACGGGAATCGAACCCGCATCATCTGTTTGGAAGACAGAGGCTTTACCACTAAGCTACAGCCCCGAACCCTTCGCCGAGCTCAGGGATCATGATCCGGTCAAACCGGACTCATAAAGCATAGCGGACGTTCGGCGTGCTCTTGTCCGTTAGACTCGTCAAGGCTCACCCCGTGCGGGAGCAGCCGGGGCGTAGCTCAGCTTGGTAGAGCACCCGCTTTGGGAGCGGGAAGTCGCAGGTTCAAATCCTGTCGCCCCGACGGCCTCTAGACCTCAGGCCGCGCCGTTGCGCGGAAATCCAAAGGAGAACACATAAGTATGGCGAACAGCACCGCCGAGAAGCTGACCCCGACCCGGGCAAAGCTCACCATCACGGTCACCCCTGACGACCTGAAGCCCAGCATCACGCACGCGTATGAGCACATCGCTCAGGACGTTCAGATCCCGGGCTTCCGTAAGGGCAAGGTTCCGGCTCCCATCATCGACCAGCGCATCGGGCGCGGTGCCGTCATCGAGCACGCTGTCAACGAGGGCCTCGACAAGTTCTTCCGCGAGGCGGTCAACGAGCACAAGCTGCGCATCGTCGGTCGTCCCACCGCCGACATCAAAGAATGGCCGAGTGACAAAGACTTCTCCGGCGACCTGCTCGTCGAGGTCGAGGTCGACGTGCGCCCGGAGATCGAGGTCCCGTCGTTCGATGACATCGTTCTGACGGTTGACGCCGTCGAGGCAGACGAAGCGGCACTCGACGCCGAGCTCGACAACCTGCGTGCACGCTTCGGCACGCTGATCCCCGTCGACCGTCCGGCTGCGAAGGGTGACTTCGTCGAGCTCGACCTGGTCGCCACGATCGACGGCGCCGAGATCGACCGCGCCGAGGGCGTCTCGTACGAGGTCGGCTCGGGCGAGCTGCTCGACGGCATCGACGACGCGATCGAGTCGCTGACCGCTGGTGAAGACACCACGTTCCGCTCGAAGCTCGTCGGCGGCGACCACGCCGGAGAAGAGGCCGAGGTCTCGGTCAGCATCACCTCGGTCAAGGAGCGCGAGCTTCCGGAAGCCGACGACGATTTCGCTCAGATCGCCAGCGAGTTCGACACCATCGCCGAGCTGCGCGAGAGCCTCGCCGAACGCGTGAACGAGCAGGGTGCCTTCGCCCAGGGCTCGGCCGCTCGCGACCAGCTCATCGAGGTGCTGCTCGGCAAGCTCGACATCCCCGTCCCGCCGCAGCTCATCGAAGACGAGGTGCACAACCACCTCGAGAGCGAGAACCGTCTGGAAGACGACGAGCACCGTGCCGAGGTCACCGAGGCGAGTGAGAAGCAGTTCCGCACGCAGGTGCTGCTCGATACCATCGCCGAGAACGCCGACGTGCAGGTCTCGCAGGAAGAGCTGAGCCAGTACCTCATCCAGTCCGCCGCGCAGTATGGCATGTCCCCGCAGGACTTCGTCGAGGCGCTGCAGTCGTCCAACCAGCTTCCCGCGCTCGCCGGTGAGGTCGCACGTAATAAGGCACTCGCCGTCGCCCTGGGCAAGGTCAAGGTCGTCGACTCCAACGGCAAGGACGTCGACCTGTCGGCATTCGTCGCCGTTGAGGATGACGAAGAAGACGCCGCGGAGGCTCCCGCCGAGGAGGCAGCAGTCGAAGAGGCACCCGCAGAGAAGCCAGCCAAGAAGGCCGCAACTAAGAAGGCTGCCGCGAAGAAGAAGGCTGCCGACACGGCCGAGTGATCGCGCCGTGATCGTGACGAGAGGACGGATGCTTCGGCATCCGTCCTTTCGCTTACACGCGTGGGTGGCTCGCTGTCGGCGACCACCGTGTGCGACACCCTGATATGCCGACGGCGAACACGGCCTGAGCGTCGCGTTCACGCCGGTAGATTCGAATCACCGAACACGGAAACAGGAGCGTGAAATGGCTGAACCTCTGGTCGCGACCAGCGTCTTTGACAGGCTGCTGAAGGACCGCATCATCTGGCTGGGATCAGAGGTGCGTGACGAGAACGCCAACGAGATCTGCGCGAAGATCCTTCTTCTCGCCGCAGAAGACTCTGAGAAAGACATCTACCTCTACATCAATTCGCCCGGTGGCTCGATCACAGCGGGCATGGCGATCTACGACACGATGCAGTTCGTGCCGAACGACATCGTCACCGTCGGCATCGGCATGGCGGCGTCGATGGGGCAGCTGCTGCTCACCAGCGGCACGAAGGGCAAGCGCTACATCACCCCGAACGCGCGTGTTCTGCTGCACCAGCCGCACGGCGGCTTCGGTGGCACCGCGAGCGACATCCAGACTCAGGCGCAGCTCATCCTCTCGATGAAGAAGCGTCTCGCCGAGATCACGGCCGGGCAGACCGGCAAGACAGTCGAGCAGATCAACGAAGACGGTGACCGCGACCGCTGGTTCACGGCAGATGAGGCGCTCGAGTACGGCTTCGTCGACCACATTCGTGAGCATGCCAGTGACGTCACCGGCGGCGGCGGCACTGCCGACAGCGCTGAATAATCGGATTCGAGAGGACTCACATGCACACCCCCACCTTCCGATCCGCCGGAAACCTGCCCTCCAGCCGCTACGTGCTGCCGCAGTTCGAAGAGCGCACGGCATACGGTTTCAAGCGTCAAGACCCGTACAACAAGCTGTTCGAGGATCGCGTGATCTTCCTCGGCGTTCAGGTCGACGATGCATCCGCTGACGACGTCATGGCGCAGCTGCTGGTCTTGGAGAGCCAAGACGCCGAGCGCGACATCACGATGTACATCAACTCGCCCGGCGGCTCGTTCACCGCGATGACGGCGATCTACGACACCATGCAGTACGTTGCTCCGCACATCCAGACGGTTGTGCTCGGGCAGGCGGCATCGGCCGCATCCGTCCTGCTGGCGGCCGGAGCGCCCGGCAAACGTCTGGCGCTGCCCAACGCTCGCATTCTCATGCACCAGCCGGCCATGGGCGAGGCGGGGCAGGGGCAGGCCTCGGACATCGAGATTCAGGCTGCTGAGATCCTGCGGATGCGCACCTGGCTCGAAGAGACCATGGCCAAGCACACGGGCAAGCCGGCCGAGCAGATCAACAAGGACATCGATCGCGACAACATCCTCTCAGCGCAGGAAGCGCTGGAGTACGGCATCGTCGATCAGGTGCTCACCACGCGCAAGCGCGAGCAGTAAACGCTCGCCACGCGGTTCACGCGACGCCCTCTCATCCTGGTGATGAGGGGGCGTCGCTGTCTGCATGCGCGAAAGCGGCTACGGATGCGCACGTGAGCAGGGCTGTGTTGCGCATATGAGCAGGCGAGTGCGCAATCGGGTGTTATTGCCTACTCTGGAGGGGAAAGGAGGATGCCGTGGATGAAGACCTGCTCACCGTGCGAGTCGCCGAGCTCTACTACGACGAGGCGAAGACGCAAGACGAGATCGGCGCCCTCCTGAAGATCTCCCGCTGGAAGGTCGGACGCCTGCTCACGCACGCCCGCGAGAAGGGCATCGTGCGCATCGAGATCGTGCACCCGCGAGCGCGTCGGCTCGGCCTCGAGCGTGAGCTTGTCGAGCGCTACCAGCTCGCTGACGCCCTCGTCGTGCCGAACCCCGACGATGACAGCAGCACGCTGGATCGCGTCGCGCAGGCCGCCGCCGACCATCTCGCGGCCCTGCGCCCCGTACCGCGCACGCTCGGCGTGAGCTGGGGACGCACCCTGACCGCCGTTGCCGAGGCGCTCCCGGAGGGGTGGGCGCATTCGGTGACCGTCATACAGCTCAACGGCGGCGTGAGCCTCAACCGTCGATCGGGCGGCGCGGCCAGCCTCGCGATGACCATCGCGCAGCGAGCCGGCGGGCAGGCGACCCTTCTGCCCAGCCCCGCGATTCTCGAGCGCGTCGAGACGAAGCAGGCGATCGAAGCCGATCGCACCGTCTCCGCGATTCTCGAGCAGGCTGCTGGCGCGCAGGCCTATCTGTATTCTGCGGGCCCTGCCGACGCATCCTCGGCCCACGTCGAGAATGGCTATCTGATCGCGGCCGACGTCGAAGAGCTGGCCCGCCGTGGCGCTGTCGGTGATGTGCTCGGCCGCTATATCGACGCCGAGGGGAACATCGTCGACGCGCAACTCGACGCCCGCACAGTCGGCGTGAGCCTCGACTGTCTGCGCGCGGCGAAGCACGCGATCTTCGTCACCGCGGGGGCGCCGAAACAGGACATCGCGCGTACAGTCGTCAGCAGCGGCCTGTGCAGCGTTTTCGTGACCGATGAGACCACAGCCCGAGCATTGCTGGAGGAACAATGACGACCAAAGAACTCACCCGCCGCGCAGCGGTGGATGTGCTGGGCGGGGAGCCCGACGACGCAACGCTCCGGCGATTTCTGCATGGGCTTCCCGGCGTCGATGCGACCGGACTCGAGCAGCGTGCGGCCGCACTGGGCACGCGTTCCATCAAGACGACGTCGAAGGCATGGGCGATCGACAAGATCATCTCCCTCATCGACCTGACCACCCTCGAGGGGGCAGACACCCCGGGAAAAGTGCGGTCGCTGGTCGCGAAGGCGAAGACGCCGGATGCCGCAGACCCGTCGACACCGCTCGTCGCAGCCGTCTGCGTCTACGGCGACATGGTCGGTCACGCCGTCGGGGCCCTCGGTGCTCTGCACGGCGACCCCGATGACGGCAAGATCTCGGTCGCGGCGGTCGCCACGGCTTTCCCGAGCGGCCGCTCGTCGCTCGCCATCAAGTTGGCAGACACTGCTGAGGCCGTCGCGGCAGGAGCCGATGAGATCGACATGGTGATCGACCGCGGGGCATTCCTCACGGGCAACTACGGACGTGTCTTCGATCAGATCGCGGCTGTGAAAGAGGCATGCCGACGCGAAGACGGGTCCTACGCCTCTCTGAAGGTCATCCTCGAGACCGGCGAGCTGAACACCTACGACAACATCAAGCGGGCTTCGTGGCTTGGCATCCTCGCCGGTGGCGATTTCATCAAGACGTCGACGGGCAAGGTGCAGCCGGCAGCCACCCTGCCGACGACACTGCTCATGCTCGAGACCGTGCGCGACTGGTATCGCGGGACGGGCGAGAAGATCGGTGTCAAACCGGCCGGTGGCATCCGCACGTCGAAGGATGCGATCAAGTACCTCGTCACGGTCGCGGAGACCGCGGGGGAGGAATGGCTGCAGCCGCACCTGTTCCGCTTCGGAGCATCCAGCCTGCTCAACGACGTTCTCCTGCAGCGTCAGAAACTCACGACCGGTCACTACTCCGGCCCCGATTACGTCACGATCGACTGAGGTACGAGAAACATGTCATTCCTGGAATATGCTCCGGCGCCTGAATCGAAGGCGATCCTGAACCTGCGCGACAGCTATGGCCTCTTCATCGACGGCGAGTTCGTCGACGGCGGGGGAAAGAGCTTCGCCACCATCTCACCGTCGGACGAGTCGCACATCGCCGAGATCGCGGGCGCAAACGACGACGACATCGACCGTGCCGTCGCCGCCGCGCGCAAGGCGTACGACAAGGTCTGGTCGAAGATGAGCGGTCGCGACCGCGGCAAGTACCTGTTCCGTATCGCCCGTCTCGTACAGGAGCGCTCGCGCGAGCTCGCCGTCGCGGAGAGCCTTGACAACGGCAAGCCGATCAAGGAGAGCCGTGACGTGGACGTTCCGCTCGTGGCATCCTGGTTCTTCTATTACGCCGGGTGGGCAGACAAGCTCGACTACGCCGGCCTGGGTGCTAACCCCCAGGCTCACGGTGTCGCCGGGCAGATCATTCCGTGGAACTTCCCGCTGCTTATGCTCGCGTGGAAGATCGCGCCAGCTCTCGCCGCC
>NZ_JAJUFV010000059.1 GCF_029263575.1 Microbacterium sp.
CGAGGCTGAAGCGTTCGAGACGTTCCTGCAGACGAAGTTCGTCGGTCAGAAGCGGTTCTCGCTGGAAGGCGGCGAGTCGCTCATTCCACTGCTCGACGAGATCTTGCAGGGAGCTGCCACCGCGGGCCTGGAGGGCGCCGCGATCGGCATGGCCCACCGTGGCCGGCTGAACGTGCTGACCAATATCGCCGGAAAGACCTACGGTCACGTCTTCCGCGAGTTCGAGGGCATCCAGACGCCCGGCAATCGCCGCGGCTCCGGAGATGTCAAATACCACCTGGGTACCCAGGGCACCTTCGTCGCTGACGACGAGTCCGAGCTGCCGGTCTACCTCGCCGCGAACCCCTCGCATCTCGAGACCGTCGACGGCGTGCTCGAGGGAATCGTCCGAGCCAAGCAGGACCGCAAGCCCATCGGCACCTTCTCCTGGCTGCCCATCCTCGTGCACGGCGATGCGGCCTTCGCCGGCCAGGGCGTGGTCGTCGAGACGCTGCAGATGGCGCAGCTGCGCGGATACCGCACCGGCGGCACGATCCACGTCGTGGTCAACAACCAGGTCGGCTTCACCACGACACCGACGGATGCTCGCACCTCTGTCTATGCCACCGACGTGGCCAAGACCACGCAGGCGCCGATCTTCCACGTCAACGGCGATGATCCCGAATCAGTCATTCGCGTGGCACAGCTCGCGTTCGAGTACCGCGAGCGGTTCCACCGCGATGTCGTGATCGATCTGATCTGCTACCGCCGCCGCGGTCACAACGAGGGCGACGACCCGTCGATGACGCAGCCGCTGATGACCGACCTCATCCAGGCCAAGCGCTCGGTGCGCAAGCTCTACACCGAGGCGCTCGTCGGTCGTGGCGACATCACCGAAGAAGAGTACGAGCAGGCCAAGGACGACTTCCAGCGCCGATTGGAGGTCGCCTTCGCCGAGACGCACGCGGCCGAGACCGGAGCGACACCGCTCGCCCCCGAGCTCGCGCCGGTCGATGAGGTCGTCGGCGAACCCGAGGTCACCGGAATCGCGGCTGAGGTCGTGACGCTCATCGGTGAGGCCTTCGCCAACAAGCCCGATGGCTTCACCGTGCACCCGAAGGTGCAGCAGCTGCTCGACAAGCGCGTCGAGATGACGCGCAGCGGGAACATCGACTGGGGTTTCGGCGAGCTTCTCGCCTTCGGATCGCTGCTCGCCGAGGGAACCCCGGTTCGTCTGGCTGGCCAGGATTCGCGCCGCGGCACGTTCGTGCAGCGTCACGCCGTCATGCACGACCGCTCGAACGGTCAGGAATGGCTGCCGCTGTCGAACCTCTCCGAGAACCAGGGACGATTCTTCGTCTACGACTCGCTGCTCAGTGAGTACGCGGCGCTGGCCTATGAGTACGGCTACTCGGTCGAGGCCCCCGAGGCTCTCGTGCTGTGGGAAGCCCAGTTCGGCGACTTCGCCAACACCGCCCAGGCCGTGATCGACGAATACATCTCGTCGGCAGAGCAGAAGTGGGGCCAGCAGTCCGGCGTCACGCTGCTGCTCCCCCACGGCTATGAGGGTCAGGGTCCCGACCACTCGTCGGCGCGCATCGAGCGTTTCCTGCAGCTGTGCGCGCAGGACAACATGATCGTCGCACGCCCCTCCACGCCGGCTTCGTACTTCCACCTGCTGCGTCGTCAGGCGTACTCGCGCCCTCGCCGACCGCTGATTGTCTTCACGCCGAAGGCGATGCTGCGCCTGCGCGGCGCCACCAGTGCGGTGGAGGACTTCACTCAGGGCCGTTTCGCGCCCGTGATCGACGACAGCCGTGATCTCGATCGCAACGCCGTCACACGCGTGCTCGTGCACTCGGGCAAGGTGCACTGGGATCTGCGCAGTGAGCTGGAGAAGAACCCGAACCCGGAAATCGCCCTGGTGCGGCTGGAGCAGCTGTACCCGACGCCGCTGGAGGCGCTGAAGGAGATCACCGACTCGTACCCCAACGCCGAGCTGGTGTGGGTGCAGGAAGAACCCGAGAACCAGGGTGCCTGGCCGTTCCTCGCGCTCGCGTTCGCTGAAGTTCCCGGCGACCGCCAGTTCCGCACGGTGGCACGCGCGGCATCCGCCTCGCCCGCGGCTGGTTCGTCGAAGGTGCACAGCGTTGAGCAGACTGATCTGCTCAAGCGCGCCCTGACCTGATCGGCACTGAGCTGACCGGCGCACGGCTACGCGTCACCGTCGTCGTCAATCCCGCCGCACGCGGGGGCACGGCGGGACGCGCGGCCGTGCGCGCCATCGGGCGCCTGCGCGAGCGCGGCGCGGACGTGGCAGTGGACGGCGGACGGGACTTCGCCGACACGCGCCGCGCCCTCACTGCTGCTCCTGCTCAGCGGCCTGATGCGGTGGTCGTCATCGGCGGCGACGGCACGATGCGGCTCGCGGTCGCCGCGCTCCACAGCACGGGCATCCCGATCGCTCTTGTGCCGGTGGGCACCGGCAACGATTTCGCGACGTCCGTGAAGATTCCGAGGGACCCCGTCGCCGCCGCCGACCTCGTCTTCGACGGCCGGCTCACCCAGATCGATGTCGGCCGCGTTCGGCGTGCGGACGGTTCGCCGGAGCTCTTCGCCACGATCCTGGCGAGTGGTTTCGATTCGAAGGTCAACGAGCGGGCGAATCGGATGCGCTGGCCCCAGGGCCGCGCCCGATACAACGTCGCCATCGCGATCGAGTTCGCGTTGCTGAAACCGATCGCCTACCGGCTCTCCTGGGTCGATGCCACTGGCACTCCCGGTCAGTACGAGGGCCCGCTGCTGCTCACGGCTGTCGCGAACACGACCACGTACGGCGGCGGCGTGCTCATCGCACCGGAAGCCGACCACACCGACGGGCTGCTCGATCTGACGTTCGTGCGGCCAGCGTCACGGCTGCGCCTGGTCAGTGTGCTCGCGCGAGCGTTTCGCGGCACGCACACTCGCGACCGTGCGGTCGTCACGCACCGGGTGCGCGGCGTCCGTATCGACGCCGACGGGCTCACCGGCTACGCCGACGGCGACCCGCTGGGCCCTCTGCCACTCACGATCGATGTGCTGCCGCGCGCCCTCGCCCTGCGCGTTCCCGCCTAGTACCAGATGCCGAGCACGGGCGCCTGCGCGGTGCGCAATGCGTCATCGAGGGATGCTGCGACCTCTGGCGAGGCATCCAGTCGGCCTGCGGCGCGCAGCTCCACGGCGCTGACTCCGCCGACGTAGAGCGCCGAGAGCGTCGCGACATCCAGCGTGACATCAGCCGCGCGGTCATCGGCGGACGTGACGCTGACTCCGCTCGCCCCCGCTTGCAGGTGCCAGGAGCCCGCCGCGAACCCGAGCGGATCGCTGACGGCGAGAACCACGTCGACGGGCGCTCGATAGGTGCGCGCGCCGAACGCCGCCTCGACATCGAGAACGCGCAGCCAGCCGTGGTCGTGAACGGTGACTTCAACGCCGCGTCGGTCGTCCACCAGCCACGGCAGGGGCTCGTCCAACGGGCGCTGGTCTGCCTTCACGGTGTCGACGAGGTCGTGCTGGATCGCGAAAGCCCACAGCGCACGCAGCGCATCGTCGCTGACCGTGCACAGCTGGTTGATGCTCAGCTCCGAACGGAACAGCCCGGGAACCTCGGCGAGCCGGTACGACATCACCCCGCGGGTGACGCCGTTCTCATCGCGGTAGCGCACACCGCGCACGGCGGCGGCCTTCGTATCGCCCTCCGCGAGCCCGGCGGCACGATTCCAGCGGTGCTCCCAGCCCGCGATCTGGCCCGCACGCTGGGTACGCGCGATCTCGTGCAGGGCGCCGAGCTCGGCCTTGAGCGTCTTCTTGTCGAGGTACTCGACGGTTCCGGCGGGCACGCCGCCGGCCCACCGCGCTCTGCGGGTATCGACCGTGACCCTCGCCACCGGAACGGCACTGGCGAACCCGTAGCGACCGTAGATCGTCGCCTCGCTGACGGTGAGCCCCGCCACGGCAATACCGGCGGATGCCGCGGCGCGCAGCTCTCCTTCCAGCAGCGCCCGGGCGACCCCGCGGCGCCGGTGCGTCCCGGCGACCGTGACCGAGCTGATCGCCCACATGTCGACCTCGCCGCCGGGCACCGTGAGCGGGGTCACCCAGGAGTTGATCGTGGCCACCGGCCACGATCCGACGGCAGCGCCCTGCTCGAAGACGCCGATATTGCGGCGTTCTGCGATCGCCGCGGCGTCCGCGGCGGCGACGGCATCCGTCGGTTCTTCGTCGAGGAAACCCCGGGCGTCTGCGCGTACGAAAGCCTCAGCATCCGCCGTCGACGACGTGTCGATGATGCGATACGTCAGCTGCTGCTCAGCGAGGTGAGCAAACGATGTGGGGTCGACGGGGATGTCTCGTGCGTCGGTCATCCCTTTAGCCTACGCGGGCCGACCGACACCCGACGTGTGGTCAGTGAACGGCCGTCTGCGCTGCCCGCAGCCGCGCGAGCACCTGGTCGCGCAGCTCTTCGGGTGCTGTCTCTTTACATGCACGCGCGACGACCTCGGTCAGCGTGCTCGCGACGAGCGCCTCCCCCTGGCAGGACGGGCAGTTCTCGATGTGCTCGCGAATCTCGGAATGCTCGGTCTTGCACACCTCGTTGCGGAGGTATTCCTCGAGATCTTGACGGGCTTTGTCACAGCCGCAATCGGTCATTTCTTGCTCCTTGTAGCGGCCGCGGCGATCCCTCGCTCTGCGGCATAATCGGACAGCAACTCGCGCAGCATTCGTCTGCCACGGTGCAGACGGCTCATCACGGTGCCGATGGGGGTCTTCATGATCTCGGCGATCTCCTGGTAGGCGAATCCCTCGACGTCGGCGAGGTAGACGGCCAAGCGGAAATCTTCGTGAATCTCCTGCAGCGCGTCTTTCACAGCCGATGCCGGCATGCGGTCGATCGCCTCGGCCTCGGCTGAGCGGCTGTGCGACGCCGTGGTCGATTCGGCTCCGCCCATCTGCCAGTCCTCGAGCTCATCGAGAGTCCCCTGAAACGGCTCGCGCTGTTTCTTGCGATAGATGTTGATGTAGGTGTTCGTGAGAATGCGGTACAGCCACGCCTTCAGGTTCGTGCCCTGTGTGAACGACGACCAGGAGCCGAATGCCTTGACGAAGGTCTCTTGCACGAGATCGGCCGCATCGGCCGGGTTGCGCGTCATGCGCATGGCCGCTGCGTACAGCTGATCCATGAAGGGAATCGCCTGTTCCTCGAACTCGCGTCGAGCGTCGCCGAGCGTGTCGACGGGTGCCATGTCATCCATTAACGGCCAGTCTAGGCCGGTGATGACATCTTCATCGCACTCACGTGTCGCGAGCATCGCCTCTCCTCTCGGTGCTTTCGCACCCATTCACTAAGGTAGGAACCGATGAGCGACACACGGTATTCCCCTTCCCCCGCCCGGGGCGCCTACGCCGCCCCCGCCGCCGCCGGTGCTGTGCACGCGACGGTGACCATTCCCGGCTCGAAGTCGCTGACCAACCGCGAGTTGATCATCGCGGCGATCGCCGATGGCCCGGGGCGTCTGATCGCGCCGTTGCATTCGGAAGACTCCCAGCGAATGGTCGATGCGCTACGCGCGCTCGGCATCGGTGTGGACGAGGTCCCCGGTGACGGAGAGTTCGGGCCCGACCTGCAGGTGACGCCCGCGCCGCTGCGCGCAGGCGCAACCATCGACTGCGGTCAGGCGGGCACCGTCATGCGCTTCATCGCGCCGCTGGCCGGACTCGCACAAGAAGACGTCCACATCACCGCGCATAAGACGGCCCTGCACCGTCCGATGGGTGCCATGATCACCGCGCTGCGCGACTTGGGCGTCGACATCGACGACGAGGGAACGTGGTCGCTGCCGTTCACGATCCGCGGGCACGGCCGCATTCGCGGCGGGCGCATCGAGGTCGATGCCTCGGCGTCGAGCCAGTTCGTGTCGGGCCTGTTGCTGGCCGCCGCGCGCTTCGACGTCGGCCTGCACCTGGTGCACACCGGCGAGCACCTGCCGAGCCTGCCGCACATCGACATGACGATCGAGTCGCTCAGCCGCCGCGGCATCCGCATCGAACGCCCCGCGACGGGCGAATGGCTCGTCGAGGCCGGCGTTCCGCGGGCGAAGGACATCGCCATCGAACCCGATCTCTCCAATGCGGCGCCTTTCCTCGCCGCGGCGATGGCCACCGGCGGCGACGTCTCCATCACCGGCTGGCCGCTGCACTCCACGCAGCCGGGCGCTCTGCTGCCCGACATTCTGCAGGCCATGGGCGCACACGTGAGCCGCCACAGCGGCGTGCTGACGGTGCGCGCCGGTGACAGCATCCGCGGCCTCGACCTCGATCTGTCGGCGGCGAGCGAGCTCACCCCCACGATCGTCGGACTCGCGGCCTTCGCCGACGCACCGACGACGATCCGCGGCATCGGACACATCCGCATGCACGAGACCGACCGCATCGCCGCGCTCATCGCGAACCTCGCAGCGCTGGGCGGTCACGCCGAAGAACTGCCTGACGGCCTGCGCATCATCCCCGGTCCGTTGCACGGCGGCAACTGGTCCGCGCACCACGACCATCGCATCGCCACGACCGGCGCGCTGATCGGTACCCGCGTGCCCGGCGTCGCCATCGACGACATCGGCACCACCGCCAAGACCCTGCCCGAGTTCACGCTGCTGTGGGAGCGGATGCTGGAGGGCACCACCGCGTGAGCTGGCTCGACCCCGACGACGACCTCGATGACGACTTCGAGGACTTCGACGAGAGCAGCATCCGGGTGCGTCCGAATCCGAAGGGCAACCGTCCGCGCACCAAGCGACGCCCAGCGCACGAAGACGCGCAGATCGGGCGCGTGCTCGGCGTCGACCGCGGGCGCTACAGCGTCATGCTCGACGAAGGCGGCGCGAACGAGCGCACCATCACCACCACGCGCGCCAGAGAGCTGCGCAAGACGCCGATCGTCACGGGCGACCAGGCGCGCGTCGTCGGCGACACCTCGGGCACGGAGGGAACCCTCGGACGCATCGTCGGCATCGTCGAGCGCTCTTCGCTGCTGCGCCGGAGCGCGGACGACACCGACCAGGTGGAACGGGTGATCGTCGCCAACGCCGACCAGATGCTCATCGTCGTCGCTGCCGCCGACCCCGAACCGCGTGCGCGTCTCGTGGATCGCTATCTCGTCGCTGCGCTGGATGCCGGCATCCGTCCGCTGCTCGTCGTCACGAAGACCGATCTGGCCGATCCGACCGATTTTCTGTCGTACTTCGACGGTCTCGACCTACGGGTGTTCACCAGCGCCCGCGGCCAGATGCCCACAGACGAGATCGGCGAGGCGCTCATCGGACACTCCACCGTGTTCGTCGGCCATTCCGGAGTGGGCAAATCGACTCTCGTGAACGCGCTGGTGCCGACAGCGAAGCGCGCGACAGGGCATGTGAACCAGGTGACAGGGCGCGGCCGCCACACCTCATCCTCGACCGTGTCTCTGCGCTACGAGAGCACAGAGGGAAGCGGCTGGGTCATCGACACTCCCGGTGTGCGCTCCTTCGGACTGGGCCATGTGAATCCGGCAGGCATCCTGGCTTCGTTCACCGAGCTCGCCGCGATCGCCGAGAACTGCCCGCGCGGCTGCACGCACCTGGTCGACGCGCCCGACTGCGCCCTCATCGAAGCCGCGCAGGAGGGCGAGCTCAGCGACACCGAGCTGGCACGGCTGGACTCGCTGCAGCGGCTGCTGCAGACCTTCGCCGACAAAGCCGAGGCGTCGCCGGGCACGTCGTCTGCTCGATAGGCTGGATGGTGTGAGCACCGAGCGCCTTGAACCAGGAACCCCCGCCCCCGATTTCACGCTGCAGGATCAGGACGGCACCGCCGTCAGCCTGAACGATCTGCGTGGCAGCAAGACGATCCTCTACTTCTACCCGGCGGCCATGACCCCGGGCTGCACGACGCAGGCCTGCGACTTCCGTGACAGCATTGCCTCGCTCCAGGGCGCCGGCTACCGCGTCATCGGCATCTCCCGCGACGAGCCGGCGAAGCTGGCGACGTTCCGTGAGCGTGACGGCCTCACCTTCACGCTGCTCAGCGACCCCGATCATGCTGTGCACACCGCCTACAGCACCTGGGGCGAGAAGATGAACTACGGCAAGGTCATCGAGGGCGTCATCCGCTCGACGTTCGTCCTCGACGAGGAAGCGACCGTCACGCACGCTCAGTACAACGTCAAAGCCACCGGCCACGTCGCCCGGCTGCGCAAGACCCTCGGCATCGACGCCTGAGCGGTCACCGCGGCTCGGGTTCGCCTTCGGCGCCATCCGAGCTGCTGGGCTCCTCTGCCGTGCTGGTGACGGATGCGCGCCGGGCGCTCGCGATCAGCAGCACGAAGCCGATCACGCCCGGAGCACCGACGGCGATGACGAATCCCCACGGCACCGGCTGGACGGTGAGCGAGTTCAACGCGAGCACGACGGCGAGAATCTGCAGCACGACACCGCCCGAGCGCGCCCAGGTCTGATCGCGTCGGGTACCGACGGCGAAGGTGAACAGGGCGGCCGCGCCGACGAGCGTCAACACGATGAGCGCGATCGCCGTCGGCAGGATGGCGGCATCGCCGGCCCCGAGCCCGAACAGCTCGATGATCGCGATGACGGTGAGGGCCACGCCCTCGAGCGCGAGGACGGCGGCGGCAGTCAATGCGAGACCTGATGAGCGCAATTCATCTCCTGAGAAATCAGACTTGTAAGCATAAAATCCTTGATTTCGCGTCCAAGCTGTAACACAATGTTAACAGTCATGTGCTCCCACAGCGGCGTGGGGCGAGCACGCGCTCGCAACACCATTGGGCGACGGCAACCCGATTTTCGCCGCCCGCCACCGAGCTATCGCACCGCGATTACTCACGAGAATCCACACCGAGGAGCCCCCATGGACTGGCGCGACAAAGCCGCCTGCCTGACTGTCGACCCTGAGCTGTTCTTCCCCGTCGGAAACACGGGGCCAGCCGTCGACCAAATCGAAAAGGCCAAGGCCGTCTGCGCGACCTGCACCGTCACCGAGGTCTGCCTGCAGTATGCACTCGAGAGCAGCCAGGACTCCGGCGTCTGGGGCGGCCTCTCCGAAGACGAGCGCCGCGCTCTCAAGCGTCGCGCCGCACGCGCCCGCCGCGCTTCCTGATCACGCTTCACCGGCCGCTGCTCACTTCTTGAGCCAGCGGGTGGGAATGTCGATGACGACCTCGGTACCTTGTCCTTCGGTGCCGAGCCATTCGATCGACCCGCCCAGCTCGCCCTGAATCAGGGTACGGATGATCTGGGTGCCCAAGCCCTGCCCCACCCGACCGTCCTGCAGTCCGTGACCGGTGTCGCGCACGGTGACGCGGAGCTTCTCGTCGGTGCGCTTGGCATCGATGGTGACCGTTCCTTCTTTGCCGGCAAGGCCGTGCTCGACGGCGTTGGTGACCACCTCGGTGAGCGCCAGCGCCAACGGTGTGGCGTACTCGCTCGGCAGCACGCCGAAATGCCCGGTCGACTGGGTGCGCGCCCGGGTGTTCGGGGCGGCGGCGACCTCGGCGACGAGCTTCAGCACCCGATGGAAGACCTCATCGAAGTCGACCGTCTGCGTCAGCCCCTGGGCGAGCGTGTCATGCACGACAGCGATCGCGTCCACGCGGCGCATCGCCTGTGTCAACGCGTCGCGCGCCTCATCGGAGTGGGTACGCCGCGCCTGAATGCGCAGCAGCGACGCCACCGTCTGCAGGTTGTTCTTCACCCGGTGGTGGATCTCACGGATCGTCGCATCCTTGGTGATCAGCTCCTGCTCACGGTGGCGCAGCTCACTCACGTCGCGGCACAGAATGATGGCGCCCGTGCGCGTACCGTGATCTTTCAGCGGAATCGCACGCAGTGAGACCGTGACGCCGCGCGCTTCGATGTCGGTGCGCCAGGGCGCGCGACCGGTGACGACGACGGGGAGAGACTCATCGACCTGACGCGTCGCCGGGAGGATGCGTGTGGTCACCTCAGCGAGCGACTCGCCCTCGAGCTCGTCGTCGAAGCCCATGCGATTAAACGCCGACAGGGCGTTCGGGCTCGCGAACGTGGCGACGCCGTCGACATCGATGCGGATGAGTCCGTCCGAGGCACGCGGCGCACCCCGGCGCGGCGACGTCGGTGCGGCCGGATCGGGAAACTCACTCGACGCGATCATGCGGAACAGCTCGTCAGCGCACTCGTCGAAGGTGATCTGCTGCCGGGACGGCGTTCGAACCTCACCGAGGTTGGTATGCCTCGTCAGCACGCCGATCACGGGTGTCGGCTCACCGTCTTTGCCCTGTTCGCGTACGATCGGCACGGCGCGGACGCGCGTCGGGGTCTCCTCGAACCAGTCGGGCGAGGACGAGTCGACGATCTCGCCGGATTCGAACGCGCCCTGTACCTGGGTTCGCCACTGCGGCCTGACCCGCTCACCGACGATGTCACGGTAGAAGAGCGTCGCAGCGCCGCTCGGGCGCGTGTGCGCCACGGCGACGAACGATCCGTCGTTCGTCGCGATCCAGACCACGATGTCGGCTGAGGCGAGGTCGGCGAGAAGCTGACCGTCACCGGAGAGCCGATGGAGCCACTCGACGTCGTTATCGGTCAGGCTGCCGTGTGCATGAACGAGATCACTGAGGGTTGACACCTCTCAAGCCTACTGGCCGCGCCGCTTACAGCACGGCGAACGACGTCGCCCGCCAGCGCCGATCGAGCCCTTCCAGCCGTATGGCGACAGCGCGCGTGCGCCCGGGCCCGGCGACGATCACGACAGCTTCGACGACACCATCGGCCGGATGCGTCTCGCGAATCGAGATGATCTCGAAGACCGGCCGTGCCGGCGGCACTCCCCTGGCACTGCGCGCACGCGCAGAGAGATTCGAGCGTGCCCCCAGCTTGCGAAACGCGTCTTCGCTGAACCAGCGTGCCAGTTGATCGAGTTCGCGCACCCCGGCGAAGACCTCGAGCACGCCCTGCGTCAGGCTGCGCAGCAGCGGCGTCGGGGTCGGCAGATCGGCTGCTGTCGTCGGCTGCGGTGCGAAGTACTCATGAAGCGTCATCATCATCACTCTCGTATCGAACGCGTGCTAGTACAGCACGGGTGGACCTCGGCACGCAGAGCCAGATGCACTTCTTGTGGATAACTCGTACATGCTCTCCCCTGTCTGCCCTACGCTCGATCGCGTGCATTGGGAGAACATCTTCGAAGACCTCGAGGGCCAGCTGGCGGCCGAATGGGAGGCCGAGCGCGCTGTTCTCGATGCCGAGTCCGAGCGCCTGCGCATCGCGAAGCTCACCTTTCGCACGCGGTTGCAGCGATTGCAGCGTGCCGACCGCGACGTCACGCTTCGCCTCGCCGACGGCACACGCCGCGCGGTGCGCCTACGCGCGGTCGGCGCGGATTGGATCGCCGCCCATGTCATCGAGGCGGCGACAACCGTGATCGCGCCGATGACCGCTGTGACGAGTCTCGAGACCGATCACGGGGCTCTGCTGGAAGCACTCGACGACGCCCCGGTGGCACCGGATTCGCTGCGGGAGCGGATGACGCTCGGCTTCATGCTGCGCGACTTCGGACGCCGCCGCATCCCGCTGCGGCTCGCGCTCAGTGATGGTGAGACCCTGCACGGCACGGTCGATCGCGCCGGGGCCGACCATCTCGATCTGGCCGTCCACGACGCGGGAACAGCACGGCGCGCGGCGAACGTGCGGGCGTTTCGGATGCTGCCCTTCGACGCCCTCATCTGGGTGCAGCCCGACGGCGCGGCGCTCTGAGCCAGCGGCACTGCGAGCCGGGCTAGTGCTGCTGGCCCCACACCTCGGGGAAGCTCGCTGCATCGGCCTGACGCCACAGCGCCATACGACGCGCCTCTTCGGTCTGCTCATCGAGGTACTCGGTGATGCTGTCTTCTGCCACGCGCCAGCGCGCCGGTGTTCCCAGCTGGGCCCCGCGCAGCCGACCGGCCAGCACCAGCGCGATGACCTCGTCCACCTCGATGCTGAGGAGCTCGGCGACCTGCGCGGGGGCGAGGAAGCGAGGTGCGGATGCGGGCGAGTCGGGCATGATCCCATTCTCCCCTGCCTGGCGCAGATATTCTCGCCCCAGCGTCGCCTGTGGATAACTTTCGACCCGATACTCCGGTTTCTGTGACGATGAGGGCATGACGAGTAAGCCACGTACCCGGCGGGCGTTCTGGGGAGATATCCGCTTCCTCATCGGCATCGCCCTGGTCATCCTTTCCATCGCCGGAGTCTGGTTGATCGTGTCCTCGGCCAGGCAGACGACGCCGATGCTGCAGGCCGACCGCACGATCGCCACGGGAGAAGCGCTGGTCTCCGAAGATTTCCGCGTCGTCGAGGTCAGCCTCGGTGCCGTGTCTGCGGGCTATCTCGCCCCGCAGGATCTTGAGCCCGGCATGGTCGCCGCACGAACGCTGACGGACGGCGAGCTGCTGCCGGTCGCCGCCACGGCCGAGGCCGACAGCGCCAGCACCACGAACATCGTCATCGACAGCAGCGTCGGCATACCCGAGAGCGTGCGAGTGGGCACACCGGTCGAGCTCTGGTACGCCCCGCCGCTGAATGATGGCGGTGAGTTCGACTCCCCGCGAATTCTGTCTGGCGATGTCGTGGTCGCCTCTATCCCCGAGGCCGACGGCATGCTCGCCCAGAGCAGTGCCACGGTCGAGCTGGTCATCGACAGGGCTGACGTCGCCGACGTGCTCGCCGCGATCACCGGTGGCGCCGCGCTGTCGATCGTTCCCCTCGGGCCAGGCTCGTGATCACGGCGATCATCGCTCTCGACGAGCCCCGAGCCTTCGAGCTGAGTACGGCACTCAAACGCGAAGGCATCCGCATCTCTGGTGCCATGCCGCCATCGGCTCTGACGTCTGCTGACCTCAGCGCGGCGGATGCCGTGATCCTCCCGGCCACGCGCGCGGCGATCACGAGTGAGCTCGTGACAACGTGCGATCGCGCCGGTGTCAGGATCGTGACGCTCGGCGCCGGAGACTCACGGCTGTTGGGCCGATTCGGTCTGCCCGAGGCGCTGCCGGAAGACGCCGAAGCCTGGCAGATCGCAGATGCTCTCTCGGAAGAAGCGCCGCACACCGCGGCGCCAGCCGGCGCCTCGCAGCGACGCATCATCGCCGTCTGGGGCCCGCACGGCGCACCCGGGCGCTCGACGCTCGCCATCCAGCTCGCCGTCGAGCTGACCAGGGCTGGCCGAAGCTGCGCACTGGTCGACGCCGACACTGTCGCGCCGGCGCTCGCGCTGCTTCTCGGACTCGGCGATGACGCACCGGGAATCGCCGCGGCTTGCCGTCGTGCCGAGCTCGGCAGTCTCGATGCCGTCGAACTGAGCCGTCTCGCCGCCCGGGTCGAGACGAGCGCCGGTAGCCTCGACGTGCTCGGTGGCCTCAACCGGCCGTCACGCTGGCCAGAACTCTCGGCCGCGCGACTCGGGACGACGCTGCGGCTCTGCCGTGAGTGGGCCGACGACACGATCGTCGATGTCGCGGCATCCTTCGACGCCGATGAAGAAGTCTCCGACGATCTCGCCGGCCCGCGCCGGCATGCGGCGACCACCACGGCCCTGCGCGAGGCCGACGTCATCGTGGCCGTGCTGTCAGCCGACCCGCTGTCGGTCTCGCGGTTCCTCCGTGACCACGCCGAGGTGCGCAGCATGATCGGTCCGACCGCGCACATCGCCGTCGTCGTGAATCAGCTCCGGCAGGGCCCGTTGGGAATCGATGCGCGCGGGCAGGTTCGACGGGCGCTGGAGCGCTTCGCCGGGATCACCGACGTCACCTTCGTGCCGTTCGATCAGCGTGCCGCAGACGCCGCGCTTCTGCATGCCCGGCCCATGGCCGATGTCACGCCGCGCTCACCCCTCGTCTCCGCCGTGCGCCGGCTCGCCGAGCATCTGCAGCCAGCCGGGTCTCGCAGCGCACCCGTCACTGCCGGTAGTCGGCGAGGAAGTTCCCGAGTCGTTCGATGGCCTCGCCCAGCACGCGCGGCTCGGGAAGCGTGACCACCCGGAAGTGATCCGGGGTCGACCAGTTGAAGCCGGTCCCCTGCACGAGCAGGATGTGCTCGCTGACGAGCAGATCGTAGACGAACTTCTCGTCGTCATGGATCTCGTGCACGTTCGGGTCCAACCGCGGGAAGGCGTACAGCGCCCCCTGCGGCTTGACACACGAGACCCCGGGAATCGATTCCAGGCCCTGCCACGCGATGTCACGCTGCTCATGCAACCGACCAGTCGGCGCGATGAGACTGTCGATCGACTGCACGCCGCCGAGCGCCGCCTGCACGGCGTGCTGCGCGGGCACATTCGGGCACAGCCGTGTCGATGCCAGCAGAGTGATGCCCTCGATGAAACCCTTCGCGTTCTCCTGCGGGCCGGTGATGACCATCCAGCCCGAACGGAACCCGGCCACCCGGTACGTCTTCGACAGACCGTTGAAGGTCAGACACAGCAGATCGGACGCGAGCGTCGCGGTGGGAATATGTACGGCGTCGTCGTAGAGGATGCGGTCGTAGATCTCATCCGACAGGATCAGCAGCTCGTTCTCGCGCGCAATCTGCACGAGGCCCTCGAGCACCTCACGGGAGTACACGACGCCGGTGGGGTTGTTCGGGTTGATGATCACGATCGCTTTGGTGCTCGGCGTCACCTTCGAGCGGATATCTTCCAGATCGGGTTCCCACCCCCTCTGCTCATCGCACAGGTAGTGCACCGGCGTGCCGCCGGCCAGGCTCGTCATAGCCGTCCACAGCGGATAGTCGGGCGCCGGAATCAGCACCTCGTCACCCTCATCGAGAAGGGCCTGCATGGTCATCGTGATCAGCTCGGAGACACCGTTGCCGAGATAGACGTCATCGGGATCGAAGGGTGGGAAGCCTTCGATCTGCTCATAGCGGCTCACCACCGCGCGGCGCGCGGAGATGATGCCGCGACTGTCGCTGTAGCCGTGGGCGGTGGGGAGAGCGGCGAGCATATCGCGCACGATCTGGTGCGGCGCGTCGAAGCCGAAGATCGCAGGATTTCCGGTGTTGAGTTTGAGGACGTTGTGTCCCTCAGCCTCAAGTCTGGCCGCTTCGACCAGCGACTTGCCGCGGATCTCGTACAGGACGTTCTTGAGCTTCGACGACTGGTCGAAGTGGCGCGAGCCGCTCACCTTTTCTTCTTCTTGCCAGCGGCGCGCCGCTGCTCGCGGTTCTGCGGAGCGGGCGCAGCGCCGCCGGGGCCCTCCGTACGCTGACCGAAAGCGCCACGCGCACCGCCGGATGCTGCCGGCGCGGCCGCCGGAGCCTCGCCGTCGCTTGCCGCCGCGGCGGCTGCGGCCGCCTTCAGCCGATCCGTGGCCGACTGCTGCACCTGGCCGCGCTCGTTGCGCACCTCGACATCGCCGGAGTCGTTGGGCGCGGAGTACTCGAGCTTCTGCTCCCCCGCCCCGCTGACGAGACCTTTCGCCTCGACCTCGGTGGATTGATCGCCGGCACGACGGACCTCGACCTCAAGATTGTAGAGGTAGCCGACGGACTCCTCCTTGATCTGTCCCATCATCGACTGGAACATCGCGAAGCCCTCGCGCTGATACTCGATCAGCGGGTCACGCTGGGCCATGGCACGCAGGCCGATGCCGTCTTTCAGGTAGTCCATCTCGTACAGGTGGTCGCGCCAGCGACGGTCGAGCACCTGCAGCACGACGCGACGCTCCAGCTCGCGGGTGGCCGCCTCGCCCAGCGATTCCTCGCGCTTGTCGTAGGCGATCTTCGCGTCTGAGAGCAGCTCGCGGGTGAGGCCCGCGGTCGTGATCCCGCCCTTGCGCCCGCCGGCTTCGGCGACGACCTCGTCGATGGTGACGTCGACCGGGTACAGCGTCTTCAGCTCCGTCCACAGCGCGTCGAAATCCCAGCTCTCCTCGTGGCCTTCAGAGGTGTGGTCTGCGACGACGCCCGTGATGGCGTCTTCGATGAAGTGCTGCACGCGATCGGCGATGTCGTCGCCCTGCAGGATGTGACGGCGGTCGGCGTAGATCGCCTCGCGCTGACGGTTGAGGACATCGTCGTACTTGAGCACGTTCTTGCGCATCTCGGCGTTGCGTGACTCGACCTGCGACTGGGCGCTGCGAATCGCACGCGAGACCAGGCCCGACTCGATCGGCACGTCGTCGGGGAAGTTGGTGCGCGCGAGGATCGCCTCCGCTGCGCCCGACTGGAACAGCCGCATCAGATCGTCGGTGAGGCTCAGGTAGAAGCGGCTCTCGCCGGGGTCGCCCTGACGCCCCGAACGACCACGCAGCTGATTGTCGATGCGGCGCGACTCGTGCCGCTCGGTGCCGAGCACGTACAGGCCGCCGGCTTCAGCGACCTTTGCGCTCTCTTCGGCGACGACGCCCTTCATGGCCTCGTAGGTCTCATCCCACGCGGCCTCGTACTCCTCGGGAGTCTCGGCCGGATCCAGGCCCTTCGACTTGAGCTCCTGCACCGCGAGGAACTCGGCGTTGCCGCCGAGCATGATGTCGGTGCCTCGGCCGGCCATGTTCGTGGCGACGGTGACGGCGCCGTAGCGGCCGGCACGGGCGACGATCTCGGCCTCACGCGCGTGGTTCTTCGCGTTCAGCACCTCGTGCTTGATGCCCTTCTTCGCCAGCAGCCGCGAGAGGTACTCGCTCTTCTCGACGCTGACGGTGCCGACGAGCACGGGCTGGCCGCTCTCGTGGCGTTCGGCGATGTCCTCGACGACCTGGTCGAACTTCGCCGTCTCGTTCTTGTAGACGAGGTCGGCCTTGTCCATGCGGATCATCGGCTTGTTCGTGGGGATCTGCACGACACCGAGCTTGTAGGTCGACATGAACTCGGCCGCCTCGGTCTCGGCGGTACCGGTCATGCCGGCGAGCTTGTCGTACAGGCGGAAGTAGTTCTGCAGGGTCACGGTCGCGAGAGTCTGGTTCTCGGCCTTGACCGGGACTCCCTCTTTCGCCTCGATCGCCTGGTGGATGCCCTCGTTGTAGCGGCGGCCCACGAGGATACGGCCGGTGTGCTCGTCGACGATCATGACCTCGTCGTTCATGACGACGTAGTCGGTGTTCTTCTTGAACAGCGCGAGGGCCTTGATCGAGTTGTTTAGGAACGAGATCAGCGGGGTGTTCGCCGACTCGTAGAGGTTGTCGATGCCGAGATAGTCTTCGACCTTCTCGATGCCGGGCTCGAGGACCCCGACCGTGCGCTTCTTCTCGTCGACCTCGTAGTCCTCCTCGCGGACCAGGCGACGCGCGACCTTCGCGAACTCGGCGTACCACTTGTTCGCGTCGCCGGACGCCGGGCCCGAGATGATGAGCGGGGTCCGTGCCTCGTCGATGAGGATCGAGTCGACCTCGTCGACGACGGCGTAGTGGTGGCCGCGCTGCACGAGGTCCTCGGGCTTCCACGCCATGTTGTCGCGCAGGTAGTC
>NZ_JAJUFV010000060.1 GCF_029263575.1 Microbacterium sp.
CGTCTGCTGCGTCAGTGGCGCAAGGCCGTGACGAAGTCGATGGACTGGGTCGACGACGACGTCAAGTAGCCGCACAGCATGAAGGCGGGGCCGGAGATGTTCTCTCCGGCCCCGCCTTCATGCGTGTGCAGGATCAGCCCGTGCCGAACAGCTTCTGAAACTCGGCGAGATCTGCTTCGGTGGGCGCCTTCTGCTCGCCGAGGCCGAATCCGCTGCCGGAAGGGGCTGCCGGACCCGCTGCGAGCCCGGCGTTCTCGGCGGCGCGCTTGGCGGGGTTTCCGGCTCGCGAGACGTTCTTGTTCTGGCCCCCCTTCGTGCCTCGCTTCGAGGAGGCCCCGGGGCGTCCCATCCCTGGCATCGCCCCCATGCCAGGGATGTTCGGCGTGCCACCGCGGGCGACGGTCTTCATCATCTTCGCGGCCTGGTCGAAGCGCTGCACGAGCTGATTCACATCCGTGACCGTCATGCCCGACCCCTTGGCGATACGCAGACGCCGTGAGCCGTTGAGCACCTTCGGGTTCCTGCGCTCACCGGGAGTCATCGAGCGGATGATCGCCTCCGTGCGATCGATCTCCTTCTCGTCGAAGTCGTCGAGCTGCTGCTTCATCTGCCCCATGCCGGGAAGCATCCCGAGCATCTTCTTCATCGAGCCCATCTTCCGCATCTGCTGAAGCTGCTCAAGGAAATCTTCCAGGGTGAACTGATCGCTGGCGAACTTCTCAGCGACCTTCTTGGCCTCTTCTTCATCGAAGGCCTGCTGTGCCTGTTCGATGAGCGTGAGGATGTCACCGAGGTCGAGAATGCGGCTCGCCATTCGGTCGGGATAGAACGGCTCGAGGTCGTCGAGACCCTCACCTGTGGAGGCGAAGATGATCGGGCGGCCAGTGACGGAGGCGACCGACAGCGCCGCACCACCGCGAGCGTCACCGTCGAGCTTCGACAGCACGACGCCGGTGAAGTCGACACCCTGTTGGAAGGCGGTCGCCGTGTTCACAGCATCCTGACCGATCATCGCGTCGATGACGAACAGCACCTCGTCTGGCTGCACTGCCGAGCGAATATCGGATGCCTGCTTCATGAGTTCAGCGTCGACACCGAGACGACCCGCGGTATCGATGATGACGACGTCGTGCTGGTGCCGACGCGCGTGTTCGACACCGTCGCGTGAAACCTTCACAGGGTCGCCGATCCCGTTGCCCGGCTCGGGCGCGAAGACCGTGGCGCCAGCCTGCTCGGCGACGACCTGCAGCTGGTTCACGGCGTTGGGGCGCTGCAGGTCGGCCGCGACTAGCAACGGCGTGTGGCCGTCCTTCTCCAGCTGTTTGGCGAGTTTTCCGGCGAACGTCGTCTTACCCGAGCCCTGCAGGCCAGCGAGCATGATGACCGTCGGCGGAGTCTTGGCGAACTCCAGCCGGCGCTGCTCCCCGCCCAGGATGCCCACGAGTTCCTCGTTCACGATCTGCACGACCTGCTGCGCGGGGTTCAGCGCCTTGTTGACCTCGTCTCCGAGCGCGCGCTCGCGCACCTTCGCCGTAAAGTCTTTGACGACCGCCAGCGCGACGTCGGCGTCGAGCAGAGCACGACGAATCTCGCGTACGGTGCCGTCGACGTCAGCCGCGCTGAGCTTTCCCTTCGTACGAAGATTGCGGAAAGTCTCGGTGAGCCGGTCAGAGAGCGTGCCAAAAGTTGCCATGGTGGTTTAGATTCTACGCGAGCGTGACAGCGGGGGTCAGCGCGGGCGGGCGCCCTCGTCAGCGCGAGCGCAGCGTCAGGGTCTCCACGGCAGATCATAGACGCCGTTCAGCGCTCCGCCGAACAGCTCCACCGGTGCGCCGCTGCCGGCGCCACGCTCGGCCCACACACGCAGTGCAGACAGCAGGCTGGCCGCGTAGGCGGCGCCGAGGATGTCAGCTTTGATCGTGTCGACTCCGCTGCGACGAGCAACATCGGCCACGCCGGCCGCGAGGCGCGCGTGCCGCAGACCCGTGTCGCGCACGAGCTCGTCCTCCAGTCCCATCGCGTCTGCGTTGCGCAGGGCGAGAGCGAGCGGATCGGGTGCGAAGTCGATGACGACACGCTCAAGAAGCTCACGCACCTCTTCTCCCCCGGCGTCGGTGTCCAGTGCGGCAAGCGCATCGAGAGCATCGTCGATGCGTGTATCCAGCCCCGACCACAGCACATCGCTCTTGGAGGTGAAGTAGTTGAAGAAGCTGGAGCGACTCACTCCGGCGCGCTGGGTGATGTCGATGATCGATGTGGCCTCGTAGCCGCGCTCGAGAAAGAGCTCGCATGCAGCCTCTGAGAGTGTCTCGCGCGATGAGACGCGCGGGCGACCGGCACGAGCTTGCTTCGTCATCTTCTCACCGTACCGTGAGTTTGCCTGACGACATGGAGGCTTTGTTAGACTGCATCCAATAATCAGAAAGGATGCGCATGCTCGACATTCTGGCTCCACGACTGGCGCCGAACTACGTCCCCTATCCGGACGGGTGGGAGCTGCAGCGCAGCGTCCACGCCGACATCATCGACGGCAGGCGATCCGACACGTTGATCCTGCTCGAGCACGAGCCTGTGTATACCGCTGGCAAACGCACCGAAGCACACGAGCGCCCGCAGGACGGCACGCCGGTGATCGATGTCGACCGCGGCGGCAAGATCACCTGGCATGGCCCCGGCCAGCTCGTCGGGTACCCGATCGTCCGGTTGCCCGAGCCGATGGACGTCGTGGCGCACGTTCGCCGCCTCGAGCGCGTTCTGATCGACGTTCTGCGTCCCCTCGGCGTCGACGGCTACCAGGTTGATGGTCGAAGCGGCGTCTGGGTTCGCCGGCCGCTGTCGGAAGACAAAGTGGCCGCGATCGGTGTGCGCGTGCAGCGCGGCGTCACGATGCACGGCTTCGCCATCAACTGCGACAACTCCCTGGCTGCTTTCCGCGGGATCATTCCCTGCGGGATCACGGATGCCGGTGTCACCACCGTCAGTGAGGTCACCGGCTCCGAGATCTCACCCGCCGACATCGTCGACGGCGTCATCGAGGCATTCGCCGCAGAGTACGCCGAGTCGCTTCCCGCTGAGGCTGTCGCATGAGCGCCGCACCAGAAGGTCGCAAACTCCTGCGCCTGGAAGTGCGCAACGCTGAGACCCCCATCGAGCGCAAGCCCGAGTGGATCAAGACGAAGGCGAAGATGGGGCCCGAGTACAGCGCCCTGCACTCGCTCGTAAAGGACGAGGGGCTGCACACAGTGTGCCAAGAGGCCGGGTGCCCGAACATCTTCGAGTGCTGGGAAGACCGCGAGGCGACATTCCTCATCGGCGGTTCGCAGTGCACACGTCGCTGCGACTTCTGCCAGATCGACACGGGCAAGCCCGCTGAATACGACACCGACGAGCCTCGTCGCGTCGCCGAGAGCGTCACGCGCATGGGACTTCGCTACGCCACCGTGACCAGTGTGGCCCGCGACGACCTCCCCGACACGGGCGCGTGGCTGAACGCCGAGACTGTGCGGCGCATCCACGCTGAGAATCCGAACACCGGAGTCGAGCTGCTGGCCAACGAGCACAACGGCGATCCGCAGTTCTTGGGAGAGATCTTCGACGCCCGACCCGAGGTATTCGCGCACAACGTCGAGACCGTGCCGCGCATCTTCAAGCGCATCCGACCCGCGTTCCAGTACGAACGGTCATTGAATGTGATCACGCAGGGTCACAATGCCGGTCTCATCACGAAGTCGAACCTCATTCTCGGTATGGGTGAGGAGCCGGAAGAGGTGGTGCAGGCGCTGAACGACCTGCACGAGGCAGGATGCGACATCATCACGATCACGCAGTATCTGCGACCGACGCCGCGGCACCTGCCGGTGGCGCGCTGGGTGAAGCCAGCGGAGTTCGTCGAGTTCAAGGAGGAGGCCGAGCGCATCGGGTTCCTCGGTGTGCTCGCCGGTCCTCTCGTGCGCTCGTCCTATCGTGCGGGGCGCCTCTGGGCGCAGTCGATGAAGTCGAAGGGGCGGGAGATTCCGGAGCACCTCTCGCACATCGCCGAATCGGCCGACCTGGGCTTCGCGCAGGCTGTCTGAGGTGCGCCCAGCTCCCGAGATCAGGACGAATCACCGAAAACAGGAGCAGCTGTCCGAATCGTCCTGATCTCGGGCAGGTGTCCTGATCTGGGGCGGATCAGTCCGCGCTCATCACCGACTGAACAGCGCCGTCGGATGCCAGATTCACCAGCAGCACCTCATCGGCCTCATCGGCATCGAGCGCGTATTCGAGCACGGCGAACGGCTCTGAGCCGCCGTGCTCGTCGGCCAGGATCGTCATGCTCACGAGCCGGAGCGCCCGGATGATGTCGACCGCGACATCGCCGCTGACATCGACCAGAACATCGGGGAGGTCGTCACCGTATGCTTCCTGTTGCTGCAGAACGTACTCGGTGACCTCGCTCGTGCGATCGTCGATCTCGGCAAGCATGGAGCGCCGCGCCGTGGCATCCACGTCTTCCAGCCCGGAGATCAACGCGGCGGCGATATCGAGGGCATCCGGCGACACATCGTCCTGATCGGGGGCGGTGAGGTCAACGGTCACCGCCTGATCGCCGAGATCGACTGTCTCAGACCAGAAGATCGACCCGTCTGGCCCTGTCGCGAGGAGCCCAAAGTAGTCGTGTTCGATCGCCATAACGCTATGAAACCAGTCCAATCACTGCCCGACAAGAGATGCGACGAAGACATGCGGGGTGAATCCGGTCAGGTCGT
Source organism: Microbacterium sp. (assembly GCF_029263575.1). Lineage (GTDB taxonomy): Bacteria > Actinomycetota > Actinomycetes > Actinomycetales > Microbacteriaceae > Microbacterium. The sequence continues at coordinate 4,749 of NZ_JAJUFV010000060.1, forward strand.
CGATTCCCTCGCCCTGGCCGAGGAGTTTGACCGGGATGCCGGTGCGCTCCTGGACTGCGAGCACGAAGCCGCCCTTGGCCGAGCCGTCGAGCTTGGTCAGTACAAGACCGGTGACCCCGGCATGCTGGAGAAAAGCCTCGGCCTGCATGACGCCGTTCTGCCCGGTCGTGGCATCCAACACGAGCAGCACTTCGCTGATCGGTGCCTGTTTCTCGATCACCCGGCGAATCTTCGATAGCTCGTCCATGAGCCCGCCCTTGGTGTGCAGGCGCCCGGCTGTATCGATGATGGCGATCTCGATTCCCTCGCGCTGCGCGAACTCGATGGTCTGATACGCAACGGAGGCGGGATCCTGCCCTTCCTGCTGCGGGCGGATGATGGCTGCTCCCCCGCGCTGGGCCCAGGTGGCGAGCTGGTCGACGGCGGCGGCACGGAAGGTGTCGGCCGCACCGACGACGACGCTGCGCTGGTAGCCGCGCAGAAACTTGGTGAACTTGCCGATGGTCGTGGTCTTTCCGACGCCGTTGACGCCGACGACGAGGACCACGGCCGGGCGCTCGGTGAGCTTCAGCGTCGTGTCGAACTTCGCGAAGTGCTCCTCCAGCGTCTCGCGCAGCATCCGCTGCAGATCTTTCGGATCCGTCGTGCGATAGCGTTCGACCTTCTCGCGCAGCTCTTCCACGATGCGCTCAGAGATGTCGGGTCCGAAGTCGGCTGTCAGCAGCGCGGTCTCCAGATCGTCCCACGTCGTCTCATCGATCGTGGGCTTGACGAACATGCCGCGCAGCGCGCGGCCCAGGGACCAAGATTTCTCCGCCATGCCTCCAGCCTACGACCCGAGTCGTCCACGGTTCGCCGGACGCATCGTGCCGATCATGGTTCCAGCCGGCTGCCGGGCCTGGCGGATACGGGAGCTACGCTGACGCGCGGTCGCCCACCCGCTGACCGACCACGGCCGAGACGCCGTCTTGGCGCATCGACACGCCATACAGAGCGTCCGCGATTTCCATCGTGCGCTTCTGATGCGTGATGACCAGCAGTTGCGAGCTCTCCCGGAGCTGTTCGAACACCGTCAGCAGACGGCCGAGGTTCGCGTCGTCGAGGGCCGCCTCGACCTCGTCGAGAATGTAGAACGGGCTCGGTCGCGCTTTGAAGATCGCCACAAGGAGCGCCACGGCGGCGAGGGATCGCTCGCCGCCGGAGAGCAGCGAGAGACGCTCGATCTTCTTGCCGACAGGTCGAACGGCCACCTCGATGCCGGTCGTGAGCAGGTCATCGGGGTTGGTGAGGGAGATGCTCCCCGATCCGCCGGGGAACAGCAGCGGGAAGACCTCACCAAAGGCCTGCTTGGTGTCATCGAAGGCACTCGCGAAGATCGTCTGCATCCGCTCATCGAGGTCGCTGATGATCGTGAGCAGATCTTCCCTCGTCTGCGTGAGATCGGCGAGTTGTTCGGTGAGGAACGCGTGGCGTTGCTCGAGCGCTTCGAATTCCTCCAGAGCGAGCGGATTCACCCGGCCCAGCTGTGTGAGCTTACGTGAGGCCTCGGCCAGGCGGCGCTCTTGCACTCGGCGGTCATACGGCACCGCAGACGGATCAATGCCGCCAACGGCATCGGCATCCTCCTCTGCGAGCGGATCGCGGGGAACAAGCTGATCAGGACCATATTCCGCGACGAGAATATCTTCTTCCAGGGCAAGTTCGGATGCGACGCGCTCTAGCAGACTCGTCAGATGCAGCTTCTTCTCGTGAATCTGCAGCTCCAGCCCGTGCACGCTCTCGGTGAGTCCGGCGAGCCGCTCGCGCAGCGACGATTCCTGCGCGCGAAGTGCGGTGAGTTCTTCGTTCTGCGCCGAACGCGCGCTCTCGGCCTCGCTCAAGCTCATGCGCGCCTCGGTCACGGACTTGTCCAGCGAATCGAGGATGCGGGGAAGCTCCTGCGCGACACCGGCCGCTGCTTCTCGCTGCTCGCGCCGGATCACCGCACGCCTGGCCGCCTCAGCCGCTGCATCGCGCTCGTGCACGCGCTGACGCTCCAGACCGGCGACCCGCGCCTGAGCGGAACGCACCCGTTCACGCAGCGTCTCGATCTCGAGCCGGGCGCGCACCTCGCTCTCGCGCGCAGCCTCGAGCGCTTGGAGCAGGCCGTCGCGCGCAGAAGCGTCGAGCACGGGCCGGGGCTCGGCTTCAGCTTTTTCCAGCTGGTTTCTGGCGGCAGCCTCGGCGGCTTCGGCGTCGGCGACGGCGGCCTGCGCCTGAGCGAGGCCGGCTTCGACACGCTCGCACTCGGCGACGGCGGATTCATGGCGCACCGTGACGCGATTGACCTGTTCGGCGTGCGTGGCCAGCGCCGCGTCGTGCTCACGCAGTGCCTGCAGCGCCTCGCGCGCTTGACGACGTGTCGTCTCCACCCGCTCGGATGCCTCTTCACGCGCTTCCCGCAGCGAGTCGACGACGACTCGCACCTCGGCGAGTCGGTCAGCGGCGGCATCGCGTTCTGCGGTGAGTTCCAGTCGCGAGCGCTCACCCCCCGACCCCGTCCGCAGGGTCTGCGCTGTCACGACGTCACCGCCGGTTGTAACGATGGTGATCCCGGTGTCGTGCAGCGCGTCCAGGGCTCGACGCGCCTGACGGGCCGCGTCGAGATCGTCAGCGATCAACACATGTGCGAGCACACCGAGAAGACCCACCGGCGCCGTGACGACGGACGTCGCCGGGGTGACGCCAGCGACCTCTGGCAGCTCGACGGCCGCGCGCACGGCATCCGCCACGACGAAGTCGACGATCCCCCGCTGCTGCTTCGTCACTTCGAATGCCAGCTCGAACGCCGCATCCGCATCGTCGACGAGCACGCCCTCGGCGAGCGGCCCGAGCACGGCGGCGACGGCTGCTTCGAAACCAGCGGTGACCTGGACCGCGTCGCCGACGAGCCCGCGCACGCCCGATGCGCCGGATGCCACCACCTCGGCCGCGCCGCCCGACAACGACAGGGCGCTGCTGAGCGCTGATGCTTTCGCGGTCAGCGATTCGGCTTCACGCTCTGCCTCGTGCAGGCGCTCACGCAGACCATCGCGTTCGCTCTCGGCCGTGGTCGCCGCGCTCTGGGCCTGCTCGTAGGCAGCGGCGTGCTCAGCCGCGCTTGACTCGGGTGCCTGGGCGTCGTCGATCTGCTCCAACGCCTCGGCCGCCTCGCGTCGACGCTCGTTGGCTGCTTCCAGTGCCGCAGCCTGGCGCTGCACGGCGCCGCGCACGGCTGCCAGAGCGGATGCCGCAGCCTCTGCTGTGCCGCGCAGCGACGTCAGCCGCATGTCGTGTTCCGAGACGAGTGCGCTCTGCTCAGCGATATCGACGTCGAGGGTGTCGAGTTCGGCGCGGGCGTTGACGACCTCGCGGCTCGCGGCGGTTGCGGCGTCCTGTGCATCGCCGAGTCCTCCGGCGAGCTCGGTGACCTCATCGGCGGCCTCGTCGATGGTGGCCTGCGTCACCGTCACGGTCGCGACGGCGGCATCGTCCTCTTCAGAACCGAGCAGCGCGAGGCGCTGGTTCGCGAGAGTGAACAGCGATCGCATCCGCTCCTGCACCTGCTCGAGCCCGAACAGCACGCGACGCGCCTCGTCGACGGCGGCGGAGTTCTGCTCGGCCTCGAGCCGGGCGATGCTCGCGCGCACCGTCTCGGACTGGTCGGTGAGCACCAGGCGCTCGGTGTGGCGCTCCTGCTCGGTGCGGGTGTGATCGGCCAGTGCCGTACGCAACGCCACCACGTCATCGGCGAAGATCCGCGCCTTCGCGTCGCGGACGACCGCCGCGATGGTTTGCGCTTCGCGCGCGATCTCGGCCTGACGCCCCAACGGCTTCAGCTGGCGCCGTATCTCACCGGTAAGGTCGCTGAGACGCGTGAGGTTGGCTTCCATCGCGTCGAGTTTTCGGAGGGTCTTCTCTTTGCGACGGCGATGCTTGAGGATCCCGGCGGCCTCTTCGATGAATCCGCGACGGTCTTCCGGTGATGCCTGCAGCACGGTGTCGAGGCGCCCCTGTCCCACGATCACGTGCATCTCACGCCCGAGGCCCGAGTCGCTCAGCAGCTCTTGCACATCGAGCAACCGACAACTGGCTCCGTTGATCGCGTACTCGCTCGACCCGTTGCGGAACAGCGTCCGGCTGATGGTCACCTCGGCGAACTCGATCGGCAGCGCCCCATCGCTGTTGTCGATCGTCAGCTGCACCTCAGCACGTCCGAGCGGACCACGCGTGGACGTACCGGCGAAGATGACATCTTCCATCTTGCCGCCGCGTAGGGTCTTCGCCCCCTGCTCGCCCATGACCCAGGCGAGCGCATCGACGACGTTCGACTTGCCAGAACCGTTCGGGCCGACGATGCACGTGACACCGGGCTCGAAGACGAAACTCGTCGGCTGCGCAAACGATTTGAAGCCCTTGAGCGTCAGGCTCTTCAGATGCATGCGCGCACCAGTCGGCTGGGAGGAATCACGCCCATACGCTACCGGAATCACGCGCATTCGCCGGCATCCCGCGCGGCGACGACCGCGATCGATCTGCACCACGACACGCCGAGGATCACCTCGGTTCTTGACGCAGGCCCATCTCGCGCACTACGTTTACAAACCGGATAGCTCACGAAAGGAGGACGCCATGATTAACATTCACACCGCAACCGCTGCAGGCTTCGATACTGCGCGCGCTGCGATTCTGGCTGCCTCAACTTTCGGCATCCGACGTAGCGCGCTCGCATAGAACCGCAGCCCGAGATCACCGCCTCTGCTGGCTGATCTCCGCCCGTTCCCGCCGCTCTCGCATCGGTCGATCTCGTCGACCCTCTGCATCACGATGTCTCGATCTCCAGAGACCTCTCGCCCCGGTTCCCGCCGTCTTGCGGGCGCCGCATGAACGCCCCTCCAGCACTCGACAGAAACGAGCACTCTCGTGAGTACCGACCTGCTGCTTCGCAGCACACTTCACCCACCGTGTCCCGAGACCCAGGAAGTCCTCGAGGTCACGGTACCGACCAACCGCCGTGAGCTCTCGCTCACCGACCGTCTCTCGCTGCGCATCGGCCTGTGGCTGCTCGTGCGCGCCGAGCGCTCACGGCGCAAAGCCGCACGCACCATCAGCCATGAGCAGATGCTGCTGCTGCGAGAGAACCAACGCACCATGGAGCGCGAAGCGCTCACGATGCTCACCTATGGACTGCAGCGCTTCGGCCGCTGAGATTTGGAGAGCTCCTGTGAGCATTCGTCTCACCGACACGGCGACCCTGCATCCGCTCGTGCTTCCGGCACGGGCGGATGCGGTGCCCACAGCGACGATCCGCGCCTATGCGGATGTGCGCAACCGATCCGTTCGTGATGTGACCGGCCGCAGCGAAGAAGATCTGAGCGCCGAGGCTCTGCTGCCTCTGCTGCGTTCGAGCCCTGAGCTCACCCGCACCCAGTGGTATGTGATGGTCGCGGACGAGATGGTCGGTGTCGCGGTGCTGAACATCATGGCCGACTCCAGCGGCACGACGGCGACGACGGTGATCAGCCTGCTCCGCTCCGTCTGGGGCCGCGGCATCGGATCAGCGGTGCTCGAACACATTGAGCACGCCGCCCGGGACGCCGGCGTCACGCGCCTTCTGGTGTGGGTGGAGCATCCGGCATCCGACGACGCGTCGCTCCCCTCGCCCACCGGGTTCGGCGAGATCCCGCGTGATCATCATGCGCGGTTCCTGCTCCGCTACGGATTCACGCTCGAGCAGGTCGAACGCGTGAGCATGTTCACCTGGTCAGATGCCGTGACCGCGAGCCTGCTCGAGGCGCATGACCGAGCAGCCGCGGCTGCCACCGGTTATCGCGTCGTGCAATGGACGCTGCCGACACCGACCGAGCACGTCCCCGGATACGCCTGGATGAAGGAGCACATGTCCACCGACGTCCCCGGCGCCGGCCTCGGCATGCCCACCGAGAAATGGGACGCCGAGCGGATCGCGCGACACGACGAGCGCTATGCGCAGCGCGGCATCGCGGTTCTCGTCACCGCTGCTCAGCGCATCGAAACGGGTGAGCTCTGCGCATACAACGAGCTCGCCATCGGCAGTGACCCGACGTCGGTGTCGCATCAGGAAGACACCCTCGTGCTGGCGTCCCATCGCGGACATCGACTGGGATTGCTCGTCAAGACCGCCGGCCTGTTGTCGTGGCGAGAACACCACCCCGACTCCCCCGGAGTCATCACCTACAACGCCGAAGAGAACCGCCCGATGCTCGACATCAACGAGGCCATCGGGTTCGCGCCCATCTCCTACGAGGGCGCCTGGAAGAAGGATCTGACATGAGCATGCTCACCGACGAGCTGACGATCACCGAGATGGTGATTCCTGCATCCACGGATGCCCCGGATGCTGCAGAGTTCCTGGCGATGGCCCATCTCGCCAACGAGATCTGTGTCGTCGATGCCGGAACGGATGACCTGTACGAGCAGCCGGAGGAGATGCTGCCGCGCTGGCTCGAAACCACCGATCACACCTACCGGGGCTACATCGCCCGCCGTGGAGACGCCATCGTCGGCGCGGCGTATCTGATGACCGCGAACGAGCCGGGCAGCACCACGGCGGAATCCGATGTGCTCGTCGTGCCTCCGCACCGGTCATCCGGTGTCGCGCAGGCGCTCCTGACCCGTGTCGAGCACGAAGCACGACTGCTCGGACGCACCCTGTTGCAGGTGTGGTCCCTGCACACGGCCGAGATCGCAGATCGGATGCTGACGCCCGCGACCGGCCACGGCGCAGTGCCCGCCACGGAACTGAGTGACCTGTTCACGAAGAACGGCTTCGAGATGAAGCAGGTCGAGCGCACGAGCACGCTCGCATTGGACGACCATCTCTCCCTCGCCGAGCGGATGCTGGCTGAGGCCGTGGCGTTCGCGGGTGATGACTACCGTGTCACCGCGTGGACCCTGCCGACGCCCGAGCACCTGCGCGAAGGCTACGGCTATGTCATGTCACGGATGGCGACGGACGTGCCCAGCGGTGAACTCGTCTTCGAGGAGGAGAAGTGGGATGCCGCACGCGTGGTCCGGCATGACAAAGCCATCGCAGATTCCGGTCAGCTCATGTCCGTGGCCGCCGTCGAGCACGTGCCCTCCGGGCGGATCGTGCCGTTCAACGAGCTCGTCATCGGTCCGGATCGCTCGGGCGTGACGCACCAGTATGGCACCCTCGTCGTGAAAGAGCACCGCGGAAAGCGCCTCGGCACCATCGTGAAGTGCGCCAACCTGCTGCGTTGGCGGGAGCTGGTGCCGGACTCGCCGAAGATCAGCACGTTCAACGCCGAGGAGAACCGTCCGATGCTCGACATCAACGAGGCGATCGGGTTCGCTCCGTCGTCGTACGCCGCCGGCTGGCAGAAGAAGCTCGACTGACCTTCCACCCGCCGGCCGGAGATCATCCCTGCGGTGTATCTTCGGCCGGCGGTTTGCATCGCCCGACGGACGACGCCGGCGGCCCGGCCGACGAGGCTGGAAGCATGAACGCACCCGTTATTCACGCCCAATCTCTGACCAAGGCTTTCGGCACGACCACCGCGCTCGCCGGAGTCGACCTCGCCGTTCAGCGTGGCGAGTCCGTCGCGATCATGGGCGCCTCCGGATCAGGGAAGACGACGCTCCTGCACGTGCTCGCCGGCATCACGACGCCGGATTCGGGCCGCGTCGCCTTCTCTCCGGCATCCGCACCCGCAACGGAGATCACCGCGCTCAGCGAGAGCGCGCGATCACGGCTGCGACGCGAAGCGTTCGGCTTCGTGTTCCAACAGGGTCTGCTCATCCCCGAGCTCACGGCCATCGAGAACGTGGCCTTGGCGCTCATGATCAACGGCACGCCGCGGAAGACATCGGTCGAGCACGCAGCGGGCTGGTTGGCCGCCCTGGGCCTCGCCGGCATGGAGGACCGCCGTATCGGCGAGCTCTCCGGCGGTCAGGCGCAACGCGTCGCGATCGCCCGTGCACAGGTGACCGGTGCCGAGGTCGTCTTCGCCGACGAGCCCACCGGTGCGCTGGATTCGCATACCTCCACCGAAGTGATGGACGCCCTGCTGTGGTCGAGCACAGGCCAGGGTCGCACGCTCCTGGTCGTCACGCACGACGCCGATGTCGCGGCTCGTTGCTCGCGCACGGTGCACGTGCGCGACGGACATGTCGTCGATGCGGAGGTCGCAGCATGAACGCGCGCGTCCTCGCCGTGCTCATGCGCCCCGCTCCCGGCCAGCTCGGCGTCGTGGCGCTGCCCGCCATCGCCTTTGCGCTCGTGACGACACTCGTGCTCACAGTCGGCGGCGGAGCGCAGGCGTTCTGGAGCTGGACCGATCCCGACGCCGTCCTCTACCAGGCTCTGGCCGCGATCGCCGTCGTCCTTCTGCTGGTTCCGCTGGCCACTCTGGGAGGCGCGGCCGCGAGACTGTCGGCACGTCGCCGCGACGAGCGGCTGTCGACGCTGCGTCTGCTCGGCGTCTCACCGGCCGGCGTCGTCACCGCGACGGTGGTGGAATCGACCCTGGTGGCGGCCGTGGGCGCGCTCGTCGGGGTACTCGGACACTTCGCCGTGGCTCCGCTGATCGCGCTCATCCCCTTCCGCGGCGAACCGCTCGGCATCGCCGCGGTCGTGCTGCCGCCGCTGAGCATTCTGGTCGCGGTCGTCGCGGTCGTGCTGCTCGCGGGGCTCAGCGCCGCCATCGGGTTGCGCCAGGTCGTGATCTCACCTCTCGGGGTGCGCACGCGAGCGAATGCCCCGCGGATGCATTGGATCCGCGCCGTGCTGGCTGTCGCCATCATCGTCGTCGCGTTCGGGATCGTGAATGTCTTTCCCGGAACCACAGGGATCGTGATCACGATCGCCGTGCTCGCCGCGCTGTTCGCCGGTGTGCTCGCCGTGCTGAACCTCATCGGCCCGTGGGCGCTCAGCATACATGCGAAGCGCGGGTTGCGCCGTGCCGAGAACCCGCAGCGCCTTCTTGCGGCGCGTCTCGTCTTGGATTCGCCGAAGGCGGCATGGCGTCAGATCAGCGGTATCGCCATGGCGAGCTTCATGGCCGTGTTCGCGGGAACCGGCGTCGCACTGGTCGACACCATGAGCGCATCGGCTGCTCCGGCAGATGTGACGCTGGCCGCTGACATCCGCACGGGTCTGATCATCACGCTCATCGGATCGTTCCTTATGGTCGCGGTCTCCGTCGGTGTGAATCAGGCATCCGCCCTGCTCGACCAACGCGAACTACATCGCAGTCTGCACTTTCTCGGTGTGCCGATGCAGACGGTCGATGCCGCCCGGACTCGCTCGGTCATGTCGCCGCTGCTGCTGACAGCCATCGGTTCGGCGCTGTGCGCGGCGGTGCTGGTGTTCCCCCTCATGGGGATCGCGCTGATCGTGGCGCCCCTTTCGCTGCTGACGATCGCCATCGTCATCTCCGCCGGAATCGCACTGGTGTGGGGCGGCGTGCGTGTCACGCGTCCGCTGCTGGGCCGTGCGTTTCAGCCGGCGTGACGGGTAATGGCCTCAGCGGCGTCGCTGGCTTCAGCGACGCGGCTGGCAGCGCGGGCAGAAGTGCGACGAGCGGTTCATGAACGCGTCACGGCGGATCGGGTTGCCGTAGCGCGGGCAGGGCTGATCACCCCGACCGTACGCGTTGAGCGAGTGCGCAAAATAACCTCCCTATCCTCGTCTTTGACATTGATGTGTCGATAGGTCCTATCGCCGTGTTATTCGACTGACTTGATAGAAGTTGGTAAGACACGTTGAGTAACTCCGAGAGCTGGATCTAACCGACGTCCGGGCCTGATCTAGCCGTTGGCGGGACCCGCTCAGGCGGCTTTCTGGTCAGCGCCGAGTGGCTGCACCGAGCAGTGCTGGATGAAGTTGGCGATGCCGGCACCGAGGGCCAACGCTGCGAGTACCGCGCAGACGACGTGCATCCAATGGACGTAGGCATCCCGTGCGGTTCCGAGTAGCTGCGGCGCGTCGGCGACGGGGTCGACGGCCGCGACGATGCCTTCCTGCGCGTCGCCGGGGTCGGCGACCATCCGATCGAGCGAGATGTGATGGGCCACCGTGTCGATCGCACGCATCGTGGCGATGCCGGGCGCGTACCCGAGTTCTGACCTGGTATCGCCGACCGCAGGATGCCCAACTGACTACGCAGAGACCGGCCTCCACTACCTCGACGAGGTTGGTGGAGAACGCCTCCAACCCGATGGAGAGCAGCAGCTACCGCTCGACTCGCGGCGATGATGAGAGCGGAGCGGCGGACGACACGAGAGAATTGATGCGTGTCCGTAGAACTCTTTGCTGTCAACGCCGTCAGCGATCACATCGCCGCGTGCCCACGACTGACTCCTGACATCAAATCGGGCGACACGACGCCGATCACCGACGGGCACATCGATTTCTACAGCTCCGACAAGAAGGACAACAAAAGCCATGCCGGCCGCGTCCCCGTGCAAGTCAAGGGGCGCGTAACCGCCGCGAAGGGCAAGGCTTCCCGGGACACGCAGTCGTTCCAGATCGAACGAGAAGTACTTCAGTTCTTTCGCAACCATGGCGGTGGGCTTTACTTCTATGTACCGATGCGCGAAGGCGGCATTGAACGCGAAGTTTTCTTCGTCAACCTCATCCCATTCAAGATCGATCGACTCATGAACGGCAAGCCAGCTAAGCAGAGGTCTTTCTCGGTGAAGATGACCCGACTTCCTGAGGACTCCTCCAAGATCGAGGGAATCGTCCGACTTGCCTGGAATGCACGTACACAGGTCTCCGTGGCTGGCGGGAACGGTGACCTTCTTAATCAGGCCGAGAGCATCACGGTGCATTCGCTCGCAGGCTTCGATGAGAGCCGGCCGACACGCCTTGCCCTCGCAGATTCGGACTTCGTCGTCATCGCACATTTACCGGGAGGCCTCGACATTGCTATTGATATCGACCTCGACGTGCTCCCGCAAGAGTACGTCGAGCGACCAATCGCAGTTCCGATCACGTGCGGGGGTATCGAGTTCAGCAACGGGACGGGTCGCCGGCTCGACGACGAGACGCTCCTGGTCCAGCTTTCTCCTGCCCTGCAGTTGCGACTCAAAATTGCCAACGGGACAATCAGCACTAACCTCGATCTGAGCCGCGAAGGGACCTTTCAAGAACAAGCGAAGAACTTTGACTTCGTAATCGCTGCTGCTTCCGGGAGTCCGCTGCTGATCGGCGACGGCGTGAACAAGCCGCATGCGGGTGACCCGCGTCTCGAGTCTGAGCTCAGAATCATTCGAGACGAGCTTTCTCGATTTATCGAGCTGTTCGATGAGCTTGGAATCGACGACGCGCTCACGTCACAGTTGCAGCTCGACGACGAGACGAGGAAGATGCTCGGGGCACTGCGCGAAGGTCTCGTCGACGACCAGCAGGTGCGCGGAACCTCAGATGGTACGGGAAGATACGATATCCCGCTCGGTGAAGGCAAAATCATGGTGATCGTGATGCCCGCCGAGGATGAGGGATTCCGTCGGATCATCGATCCGTTCGACCCATCGAAACGGAACCGCTTCCGGATGTATCGACTCAACGAGGACGGCTCCGCAGAGCCGATCGAGTGGGGTACTGTGTACGACTCTCTGACGCCAGAGGATATGTCCACGATCCTGAATCTCAGGCTACGTCACATAGTCACGGCGTACGAGGAACTTGAAGACCGAGAATCGTCGGCAGCTAAAGCAAACTACGCGGTTCTGCGACTTATATCCGCGGCCGACCTCGCCACCGACGAGAACCACGGGGCAGCCCTCCTCCAAGGAGCCGCCGACCTGTGCGGATGGCTGCTGCAGGAGGACCCTGACTCACTCGTGCACCGCGTCAATAGGTGGCAGATCCTGTATCGGCGACACGAACTCAGCGTTGAAGAGCGGCGCGACATTCGCGCCGCTCGGCGAGGAATGAATCGCGACGACACGCAGGCCGACCTACTCGAGGTCTGCATGCTTGTGCTCCTCGAGGACAACGATGAACTTCAGCTCGCTCTCGCGGACTTGACGGATGATGACGTCGAGAAGCTCCACAGCTGGCCGATCTGGGCTCTGGCTCGCGCCGATAGAACCTCAACTCCAGAGATCACGGTGTAGCCCCCGGGGCTCTCCATAGCGCTCACGCTGACTTTTCGGACAGCATTTGCTCGAGCGGTTTATGAACGGGGCGCGCCGGATCGGAAGACCACATCTATCGCAACCTGCGCTGGTAGGACTGTGTGAATGTAGATATCTGCTGAAACAACACCAATACATCAGTAACCTACATTCGCTCTCCTTAGTACGTGCACGTCGACGGTGGCGGTTTCGGGCGAATCGCGTCCTACTGATCGCCGACGAGGAGCTGGCGGGATTCAAGTACAGTCGCACGGGCCTTCTCCGGGTGCATGTGATCAC
>NZ_JAJUFV010000061.1 GCF_029263575.1 Microbacterium sp.
GCGAGATCCTGCGGAAGGTCCCGACGCTCTGGCCGGAGAACCCCAGCTTCGCGGCGTACGGCGAGGTGTTTCGCCTGCAGCCGTTCGCGCAGCAGTACTGGAACAGCCTGTACATCGCCGCGATCGTCACGATCGGCACCATGCTCGTGGCGGCGATGGCCGGGTATGCCTTCGCGCGGATCCGCTTTCCCGGTGCGAACGCCCTGTTCCTGATCGTGCTGGTAGGACTCCTCGTGCCCAGTGAGGTGACGATCGTTCCGCTGTTTCGTCTCGTGAACGGCTTGGGGCTGATCGACACGCACTGGCCGCTCATCGTGATCCCGATCTTCGGGGCGCCCGCTGTGCTGTCGATCTTCATCATGCGACAGTTCTTCCTGGGTCTTCCGACCGAGCTAGAAGAAGCCGGACGCATGGACGGGCTCGGCCGATGGGGCATCTTCTGGCGAATCGCTTTCCCGCTGTCGCGGTCGGCGCTGGCGGCCGTGGCGATCTTCACGTTTTTGAAGTCGTGGAACCTGTACCTCGAGCCGATCGTGTACCTGTCGAGCAAAGACATGTTCACGCTGCCGCAGGCGCTGACGCAGTACGTCGACGCCTACGGCGGGCCGATGTGGAACGTGCAGCTCGCCGCGACGACCCTCACCGTCGTGCCGGTGCTGCTGGTGTTCCTGTTCGCGCAGAAGCAGTTCGTGCAGGGCCTCGCGCACTCCGGGTTGAAGGGGTAGAGCGGGGCACAGCTTTTTCTTGATCGTACGGGCACGCTGTGCCCGGTACATGTCGCGCCCGGCCCGCGGGCGCTCAACGAAGGAGAAGAGATGAGTTCCACTGTCCGACGTCCGCGCAGAGCCGCGCAGGCGATCGCCGCGGTCGCCGCCGCCGCGGCGATGACGATGACCGGTGTGCTTCCGGCATCCGCCACGCCTGTCCCATCAGGGGGTGCGGTCGCCGCAGAGGTGGCACCGCCGCCCGCTGATTGGCCCGAATTCGGGTACCAGGGCATCGTCACCGACAAATCAACGATGAACTATAACCCTTCCAACGAGTACATCTTCCCCAGTGTCTTCCACGCCGGGGAGCATCTCGCTGATCCCCTCGGCGAGTGGTACCTGTACACGGCGCCCCATGACGATCCAGGGGGAATCGTGCTGATGTACGCGGACAGTCTGGAGGGCCCGTGGACGGAGCACACCGGCAACCCGGTGATATCCCGTGTCTGGGAGCCGCACTACAACTTAGAAGGAGGGCGGACCGGCGACCGACACGTGTCCACTCCGGATGCATTCTGGAACGCCGAAGAGGAGAAGATGTTCCTCTACTTCCACGGCAACAACTCGGTCACCCGGTATGCCACCAGCGATGACGGCATCACGTTCGCGTACGGCGGGGTGGCGGTGAGTAACGCGACGAGTACGGTCGAAGGCGGTCCGCGAATCGTCCAGTCCGCGTACGCGCGGGTGTTCGAGCATCCTGACGCCGACTCGGAGTACAACTACGCGATGCTCTACATGACCAACGACGACACTCCGGTCGACGGCGGGTTGCCGGGAGTGCGACGCATCCGCCTCGCGGAGTCCGTCGACGCCCGCGACTGGGTCGTCGACCCGCAGGTGATCCTCAGCCCGGGTGAAGAAGAAGGCGCGAACGTGTCGAGTCCGAACCTCTGGGAGCACGACGGACAGCTCTACCTGCTGTATCACGCGTCCAGCGGAAACAGCTATGCGCGCACGATCGATAAGACCCTGCGCGAGGTTGGTGAGGAGCCGATCCTGCTGCACACCGCGAGCGGCCTCGGCACGGACGTCGGACGTATCGCGGCTCCCGAGATCGTCACCGACGGCGGCGAGACGTATCTGTTCTACGAATCGGGTGACCGTCTCGGCGGCACGATCGCCTGGGCCAAGGATGGCGCGGAAACCGTCATCGAGCCCCCGTTCGGCGGGTTCCCCGTCGATGAGAGCAACCCCGTCTTCGACACGTGCGCCGCAGCGGGCACTGACGAGTTCGACGACGGACTCGGCGACGCGTGGGAGCGCACGGTGCGTGAGGAACTCGCACGGCATGAGGTGTCGGGCGGCTCTCTGACGATTCCGACGTACGAGGGCGGCGTCGCGGCGGCGCCCTTGCTGCAGCAGTCACTTCCCGAAGGCGCGTGGCAGATCACCACGAAGGTGAGCCTCGATCCGGCGAACAACTATCAGCAGGCGGGACTGCTGCTGTACGCGAACGACACCGATTACCTCAAGCTCGATCTGGGCAAGGCCAGGCCGGGTCGGGTGGTCGAGCTGGTCTCGGCGGGTACGCCCTCGTTCACCACGCAGCGGCGCTACGACGGGTCCGACGTCTGGCTGCGTCTGACCAGCGACGGCGCCCAGATCGAAGGGTCGGTGTCGTACGACGGCGTGACGTTCGACCGCATCGGCTCGCTGCTCAGCGCAGAGACGGAGCTGGGCGTCCCCCGCTTCACGCACGTCGGGCCGTTCGCCTTCCGCGGCAGCGCAGCGGTTGCCGAGATCGACGCGACCTTCGACTGGTTCCGCTTCTCACCCAGCGCCGCGGAGTATGAGGAGTGCATCGCCGGGCCGACGGATCCGACGGATCCGGTGGATCCGACCGACCCGACGGACCCAGTCGATCCGGCCGACCCGGCTGATCCCAGCGATCCCGGCGCGGGTCCGGGAACGACTCCCGGCACAGACGCTGATGCGTCTCATGCGGATGCTGGCCTGGCGGAAACCGGTGGCGACGCACCCGTGCTCGCGATCGCCGGAGCCGTTCTCCTGCTCGTGCTCGGCGCGGGGGCGTATCTCCTCACTCGTCGACGTCGCGTGTGAGAGATCGTGTGGGTGGTCGGGTACTTCTCGATCACCCACACGACTCTCGAAGGCATCGCTGGAGCGTTGCCAGAATCGGCAACGACCGTACGCAGACTCACCCGAGTCTTGTCCTGGCTGTATTTTCGTTATACATTAATGAAATGAGCGAGCGCGAGACGATAAACGGAGTTCCCGTCACCGAGGAGCAGATTGCCGCCTGGGCCGCCGAAGCCGAGGCCGGTTTTGATGTTGCGGCATTGAAGAAGCGCGGTCGCGGACGCCCAGGTCGGGGAGCTGAACCCTCTCAGGTCGTCGCGCTCCGGCTCACCCTTGAAGAGATCGCCGCAATCGACGAACGCGCTGAACGTGAGGGCAAGTCACGCTCAGAAATCATCCGCGAAGCGCTTCACCTGTCGGCAGCGTGAACGTTCACGACTCAGCGTTAAAGCACGGTGTTCTCCGTGAGGACACGATTCAAGCAGCGACATGGGCGGGATGATCGAGGATCTCGATGCGAACAGCCCGGCCCGTCAACTACGGCTCGGCTTCGACACTCGAGGTCGGCTCTTAGAGACGGTCGTTCTCGTCTTCGACAGCGGCAATGAGCTGGTGATTCACGCGATGAAAGCTCGACCGCAGATGATCGAACTGCTGCCATAATCCCCTCAGCGTTAATGCACTGGTGCTCGAAAGTGGTCGCAAGGTCTGATTGTGCCTGGCAAGACCGCATTGACTCATGAGCCGAGGTGGGCGACCTGGTTCAGAGCGGCGACCGAGCACCATCAGCTCGCCTTCGTGCCGATGCTCATCAGATGTGGCGACAGATCAGCGGCCGGCGGCGCGACATGCGCGGCCTCTGCGATCGTGATCGCAGCCGACACCACCGAACCCTCCGGCGCAAGCATCTCCAGCCCGAGACCGGCCGGCCCTTCGACTCCCACGGTCGTAACGTCCGTGAAGCCGGCGTCCGTTGCTTCTTCAGCGAGCTCTGCCGCCAGGTGATGATGCCCGCCGGGGAATCCATCCGTCGGAGCTGGCTTTTCGTCCGACCCGCGCTCGAGGAGCGCCACAAGAGCGTCGGCGGGGAGATCGCGGAACGAACGCGCGAACACCATCTTCAATGCGGCCGCGGCGCGTGAAATCGCCGCTGCGAAGACGATCCCGCCCGGCACGAGAACACGATGGGCCTCCTGCCACGCGCGAAGTCGATCGTCGCGTTCTTGCAGGTGATACAGCGGGCCCAGCATGAGCACGGCGTCGAACGAACCGTCGGCAAACGGAAGATCACGCGCGTCGCCCACGAGCGCGTCGACCCCAGGAACCGCACGTGCCGCCGCCACCTGCTCGGCGACAGGATCGATGAGCGTCACGGTGTGACCGGCCTCTGCGAGCCAACGCGCGTGCACACCGGTCGCGCCGCCGATGTCGAGCACGCGACTGCTCGGAACGAGGCGCGTAGACACCAGCTGCTGAACGCGCTGGAACTCGACCTGCCCATTCGCGGAGCGCGTGACGAGACGGTCTGTCTCATCGAAACGCCGCGCGTAGTAGTCGTGAATCCACCGGTCCCGTTCGGCTTGGTCCATGCGTGAATCGTAGCCGTCAACGAGACGGCCGGAGCGGCCCGAGCATCTCTGCCCGTGCACGCCCCGGCCGTCTCGTTCGGGTTCCGTGACTCCTATGCTTTACGCCGCCGCGCGGCGAACGCCACTGCGCCACCGGCCAGCAGCAGCACGAGCGCGGCCGACAGCGCGGGCCACATTTCGGCACCTGTCTGAGCGAGCGCGCCGCCATCACCGGCGGCGCCGGCGGCTGCCGTCACCTCGAAGGTGACCTCGACCGAGCCAGACTGCGCGCCGGTCAGCGTCACGGTGTGCATACCAGGCTCCGTGTCAGCAGGGACCGTCCACGAGAACGCCACCGCCCCGTCGGCGCTCGCCACCTTCGTACCCAACGCCAGCGGCTCCGAGCGCATCACGCCCGTTACCGGCTCACCCGAGGCGAACCCGCTGGCCGCAAGGCTCTGCGTCTCGCCTGCGACGACGGATGCCGACCCCACAGTCGCGCTCAGCTCAGCACCGGGATCGGTGCCCGGATCAGGATCCGTCCCCGGGTCAGGATCGGTACCCGGGTCGGGATCGGTGCCCGGGTCAGGATCGGTTCCGTCCTCGCACGCGGCCAGCTCATCCGCACTCGGCGTGAACCGCAGCCAGTCGAACCGCGCCTCCGTATCCGGCGCACTCGTGGCCCCGCGGAACGCCGACAATCCCACGCCGGTAGCCGCGAGCACATCCGACTCGATCGGCTGGCCGATACGAGTGAACGCCTGGCCGTCGGTCGACAGCGAAGCCGTCACCCACTCGCCGTCACTGGTCATGCGCAGCCACACCGTGCCGCCCATGTCGTCCGGTGGGAAGGCACTGTCCTCCCACGTCCACCGGTCGATGCGGTCTTTACCGTTGTTGCGCCAGATGAAGTCGAATCGCGGGCCCTCCGTGGCCTTCGACCAGACGAGCTTGGCGTTGTTCGCACCGTCACGATAGAGCACGAGTCCGGCTTGCTGGTAGTTCGCCACGGGCTCGTAGTCGAGCTCGGTCGTGACCTCCCACGCACCGTCAGGGACGGGCAGGTTCGGAATGGTCGCCCCGTCGATCGAGGTGGTCGGCGACGACATCACGAGATCACCGTCTTCGACCCGCATTCGGCCATCCTCGTCACGGATCACGGTCCACTCCTCGCCGAGCACATCGCCGTCGAACTCATCCGAACCGGCTCCGACGCACATCTCGTACATCGGGTCTTCCGAATGGGTGTTGAGCGGATCGCGCGTCCCCTCAGGGTCGAGCACCGCGTGCGCGATGCCGGTGCCGCTTCGCCCACCGATCTCGAAGATCATGTGCGTGACACCGTCGTCTTCGACGATCTGCGGCGACGATGTGCGCCCTTCTTCCGGCGGGAACGGACTCGGAATGTACAGCGGCATCGGGTCGCCGAAACTGCGCAGGTTCTCGTCGACCTTCTTCGCGAAGATCACGCCGGCACTCGATCCGTACAGCACGTAGTGCGTACCGTTCCACTCCCACAGCTCGGGGCCGGCGACGTTGGTCCCCTCCACTGCGGTCGGCTCGACGACCCAGCCGGGCTGCGCCTCCCAGTTGATCAGGTCGTTCGAGTACGCCAGGCCGATACGACGCACATTGGTGTTGTCGTTGACCATGAAGAACATCGCATGCTCCCACCCGTTCTCGGGGAATGGGTTGTCGAAGATGCGGTTGTACGAGGTCTCGGTCGCGTTCTGGCCGAACTGCTCGGTCGTCATCACGACGCCGCCGTAGTCGAAGTGCACTCCGTCCGTCGACGTCGCGTAGCGGTCGGTCGTGTTCTCGCCGTGGAAGTACAGGAACACCTCACCGGTGTCTTCGTTCCACACAGCATCCGGGGCTGAGACGTGCGAGACGTCGTAGATGCCCTCCCACACGTTCGAGACGAGCGGGTTCGCCTCGTGGTGCGTCCACGGCCCATCGAGCGAGTCGGCGTACATGAGGTTGATGCCGCCGGGCGCATCGTGCGGAGCGTAGTAGACATACCATTCACCCAGCGGATCCTCCAGGTACTCCCCCGCGTGGAACACCGATGGAAAGATGAACTCATTACCGGGATTCCACGTCTCGTCCGTGAAGCGATCGAACGCCGGGCCCTGCGACGTGAAGACGGGCAGCTCTTCATCGTCTGCCGCGGATGCCGCCGTCGTCGCCGTTCCCGCCAACAGGGCTGTGGCGACGAGGGCGAACGAGGCCGTCGCCGCGGCGACTCTCCTTCGGATGGGCATGAATGCTCCTCTCGGCACCGTCATCGGTGCCGCTCAGGCAGGGCCTATTACCCCGCATCACGCGCCGATCGTATGCACCGCCCACCGTCGCCGTCACCCCCATAATGCGCATTATTTAGCGGTATCGGGCATTATGCGGATGCTGCGCGCACCCCGCTCGAACACGAAAAAGGCGCCCAGCAGAAGTGCTGCGGGCGCCCTTTCGTGCTCACGTCCGATCAGGACTTGGCGTCGTCCTCATCAGCGTCATCGTCGTCCTCATCGTCTGCGTCGTCCTCATCGTCTGCGTCGTCATCGTCGGATGCGTCGTCGCTGGCTTCGGCGACCTCGTCACTCTCCGGGACAAGTTCGATGACCTCGTCACCCGTCTCGAGCACGTCGGCGTCATCGGCATCTTCAGTTTCGGCGTCCGCCTCGTCCGAAGTATCCGATGCCAGCACTCCGTCCGGGCGGATGAGCTCGCGCACCTCGGCCATGAAGCTGTTCAACTGCTGCTGCTGCCAGCGCAGCTGACGGGTGCGGTCCTCCGCATCGCGGAGCACGTCCGTGGTGTGATCGGTAACCGTGCTGACGATCTTCTGCGCCTTGGCCCGGGCGCGATCGAGCGTCTCGCGGGCGCGCATCTGCGCATCCGCTTCGATGGCCTGCGCCTGCGAGCGCATCAGCCGCTCGTAGTCGTCGGCCTTCGCCGAGATGCGCTTGGCGTGCTCGAGAGACGCGGCGACCTGCTCGTTCGCGTCGTTCGTGATGCGCTCGGCGTGCGCGACCGCCTGGTTGTGCAGCAGGAGGAACTCCTGCTGGGCGTCGTCCTGCCGGCGGGTCAGCGTCTCTTCGAACTCGAGCACGCGCGCGTTCATCTCGCGCACCTCGCGCTCAGCATCCGATCGTTGCTGGCTCGTCTCTCGGGTGACCATCGAGCGCAGCGCCGCCGCGCCCTTCTCCGCCTCGGTGCGAACCGTCGCAGCCTCCTGCTCGGCCTGGTTGACCTTCTCCGCGGCGTGGGCTGCTTCACGCTCGATCCGTGCCTCGTGTGCCGTGTACTCGGTGTCGATACGCAAGCGAACCTGGTCAGCATCATGCTGGGCCTGTGCTGTGGTGCGGTCGACCTCGGCGGCGAGCTCTGCCCGGCGAGTCTCCGCCTCATCGCGCGCGGCTTCGAGAAGGCGCTCAGCCTGCACCGCGGCGTTCTGGATGAGGACGGATGCCTGTTCTTCAGCGA
The DNA here is from genome assembly GCF_029263575.1 of Microbacterium sp. GTDB lineage: Bacteria > Actinomycetota > Actinomycetes > Actinomycetales > Microbacteriaceae > Microbacterium. The sequence continues at coordinate 7,862 of NZ_JAJUFV010000061.1, forward strand.
CGCGCAGCACAGCTTCGAACTGCAGACGTGATCCCTCAGAATCAGCCTCGTCCTTCGGAGCGTCGACGAGTTCACTCGTCAGCGTCGCAATCTGCTGATCGGCGTCATCGGCCTTCGCATTGGCCGCGGTGAGATCGGCTTCGAGCGCGGCAATGCGCTCTTGGTGCTGCGCTTCAAGCTCAGCGATACGCGCTTCGCTCTCGGCACGCGCAGCCTCGACCTCGGAGCGCACCGACTCGACGTCGCGGCTCACCCCGGCACGCGCCTCGGCCAACTCGGCGTCGGCACGCTGTACCTGCATGCGCAGGCCGGCGATCGCCGCATCGACCTCGCCCTTGTCATAGCCACGGAAACCGATCGTGAAGTTTCCCTGTTCGCGAGTCTGTCCAGTGGCCAGCTGATCGAAGAAGTCAGTCCCCTGCTCGTCGGTGTGGTTCTCAGTCGAGTCGTTCACTGGAAAGACGCCTTTCAGAAGGATGCTGACCGCTGGTCCTCCGGCACGTCGAACGTGACGAGAGGGAGCGGATCACACAGTGGGGGGAAAGCGCGAAGCGCGTCTTCAGCCTAACGAGTGCACTGCCGAACGGGAACCTCGCAGCGGCATCCGAAACTATGAATCTCATGCACGCACCGGCATGGACGACCCGCCGCACGGTGCCGATAAACTGCCGAAGACCTCAAGCAAAGGATGCCGTTGATGCCGCGTTTCGACCTGTCCGATGAAGAGCTGCGTACCTACCGTCCGCAGGTCGCCGAGCCCGATGACTTCGATGATTTCTGGGAGAAGACGCTCGCAGAGTCCCGTGCGCTCGCAGAACCGGTGCAGGTGCGACGCATCGACTCGCCCTTGCAGTCTGTCGAGGTCTACGACGTGACCTTCAGTGGTTTCCGGGGCGATTCGGTCGGCGGATGGCTGCTACTTCCGGCGGGCGGCGACGAACCACTGCCCGCCGTGGTCGAGTTCAACGGATACGGCGGCGGGCGCGGCCTGCCGCACGAGCGCCTCGGCTGGGCGGCATCCGGCTACGCCCATTTCTTCATGGACACCCGCGGGCAAGGCAGCGGATGGGGAACGGGGGGCGTCACCGGTGACCCGCACGGCTCCGGCCCCGCCGTGCCCGGATTCATGACGCGCGGCATCGACGACCCGCACGACTACTACTACCGCCGCGTGTACACGGATGCCGTGCTCGCCGTCGACGCCATCCGCTCACTCGACCGCGTCGATGCCGCGCGTGTGGCGGTCACCGGGATCAGTCAGGGCGGCGGTATCACCATCGCCGCCGCCGCACTGTCGACAGGCCTGGTCGCGGCGATGCCCGACGTGCCGTTCCTGTGCCACTTCCGTCGAGCCGTCGGGTTCACCGAGCGTGACCCGTATCAGGAGATCGTTCGGTACCTGGCCGTGCACCGCGGCGCCACCGAGCGCGCCTTCGAGACCCTGTCGTACTTCGACGGCGTGAACTTCGCCCGACGCGCCAGCGCGCCAGCGCTGTTCTCGGTCGCTCTCATGGATCCGGTGTGCCCGCCGTCGACCGTCTACGCCGCACGCAACAACTGGGACGGCGTCGCCGACATCACCGAGTACGCCTTCAACCAGCACGAGGGCGGACTCGGCGTGCAATGGGAACAGCAGGCGGCCTTCCTCGCCGAACAGCTCGCGGGCTGAGCCAGCAGTCGGCGTCGACACGCAACGCCGCGCTTTCTCTTCATCGCTGACAACTGTTCTGCTGTGGGCGGATGCCGCATCGCGCTGCCTGGCATGTACACATGCATGTTCGATGCACGGATGCATGCCAAACCATAGTTTTTCGCCCTGCATCCGTGTTTTCGCCCTGCATCTGTACCGACATCCGCGCGGCTCACTTGTTTTCGGTGCACCTAAAAGGTACGTTTTCGGTGTGCCTAAAAATCCTCGTGCGGCGATTGCCTGCGGCATCCTTCTCGTCATGCTGCCGGGCTGCGCCGGGCCGGATGCGACGAGCGATGACCGTCCGGTCGTCCTGACGACCTTCACGGTGCTGGCCGACATCGCCGGCAACGTCGCCGGCGAGCACCTGCGGGTCGAATCGATCACGAAACCGGGCGCCGAGATCCACGGCTACGAGCCGACCCCCGGCGATGTGCGCACAGCGACCGATGCCGACCTCATCCTCGATAACGGGCTGAACCTCGAGGCGTGGTTCGCGCAGTTCGTCGACGAGCTGGACGCCTCGCACACCGTGGTCTCCGAGGGCATCGAGGTGATCGACATCACTGCCGATGCCTATGCCGGAAAGCCCAATCCGCACGCCTGGATGAGCCCCGCGAACGTGCAGCTGTACGTCGACAACATGGTCACGGCCTTCAGCGAACTCGACCCGGAACATGCCGACGAGTTCGTCGCGAACGCCGAAGCCTACAAGGCCGAGCTGCAGCACGTGCACGACGACCTGGTCGCGTCGCTGTCAGAGCTTCCCGCCAACGAGCGCGCCCTCGTCACCTGCGAGGGTGCCTTCTCATATCTCGCCCGTGATGCCGAACTCACCGAGACGTACATCTGGCCCGTGAACGCCGAGCAGCAGGCGACGCCACGTCAGATCGCCGCGGTGATCGAGTTCGTGAACGACAATGACGTTCCGGCGGTGTTCTGCGAGTCGACCGTGTCTGATCGGGCGATGCGTCAGGTGGTCGAGGCGACGGATGCCGAGTTCGGCGGCATCCTCTATGTCGATTCCCTCTCGACTGCTGACGGGCCCGTTCCCACGTATCTCGATCTGATTCGCCATGATGCCGACACCATCGTCGCGGGCCTGACGGGTGAGAATCCGTGAGCACGATCGACGTGCGCGGGGTGACCGTGCGATACGGCGACGTCGTGGCGCTCGACGATGTTTCGCTGAGCGTTGAACCCGGCCGTGTCACCGGACTCATCGGCATGAACGGCTCCGGCAAATCGACGCTGTTCAAGACGATCATCTCGCTGGTTCGGCCTGCTGTCGGTGAGGTGCGGATCGCAGGGGCCGACCCGGCATCCGCTCGTCGACGGGGGCTGATCGGCTACGTTCCGCAAAGCGAAGACGTCGACTGGTCTTTTCCGGTCTCGGTGCGCGATGTCGTGATGATGGGGCGCTACGCCACGCAGGGATTCATGCGGCGAGCGCGACCAGCCGACCGAGCCGCGGTCGACGAGGCCCTCGAACGGGTCGAGCTCACGGGCCTTGCAGATCGGCAGATCGGACAGCTCTCGGGAGGACAGCGCAAGCGCGCGTTCGTGGCGCGCGGCATCGCCCAGGGAGTCGGCAGCGGCGCCGGAATCCTGCTGCTCGATGAGCCGTTCGCCGGCGTCGACAAGCGCAGCGAGGCGACGATCGTGCGGCTACTGCGTGAGCTCGCGGCATCCGGCAGCACGGTGCTCGTCTCGACACACGATCTGCACGCGTTGCCGTCGCTCGCCGACGAAGCCGTGCTGCTCATGCGGCGCGTCCTCTTTCACGGCCCGGTCGACCAGGCGCTGGAGCCGGCACAGCTCGCCCGCGCCTTCGGATTGGAGGGGCCGTGATCTGGGACTGGGTGCTCGAACCGCTGCAGTACGACTTCATGGTGCGCGCTCTCGCGACGACCGTGATCGCAGCCGTCGTCTGCGCACTGCTGTCGTGCTGGCTGGTGGTGGTGGGATGGTCGCTGATGGGCGATGCGGTCTCGCACGCGGTGCTTCCCGGGGTCGTGATCGCGTACGTGCTCGGGGCGCCGTTCGCGCTTGGCGCGCTCGTGTTCGGCCTTCTGGCCGTCGGATCGATCGGGGTCATTCGCGGAACCAGCAGGGTGAAAGAGGATGCCGCGATCGGCATCGTGTTCTCGACACTGTTCGCGTTCGGGCTCGTGCTGATCTCGGTCACCCCGAGCCAGACCGACCTGAATCACATCATCTTCGGCAACATCCTCGGGGTGTCACAGGGAGACCTGCTGCAGATCGTCGTGCTGGCCGCAATCGCATTCGCCGTGCTCATCATCAAGCGGCGCGACCTGACGCTGTACGCCTTCGACCCGACGCATGCGTTCGCGATCGGGCTCTCGCCGCGTCTGCTCGGTGCCCTGCTGCTGGGCGTGCTCGCGCTGACGGCCGTCGTGGCTCTGCAGGTGGTCGGTGTCGTGCTCGTGGTCGCAATGCTCATCATCCCGGGTGCGACGGCGCATCTGCTGACCGACCGCTTCGGCCGGATGCTCGTGATCGCTCCGGTCATGTCGGCGCTGTGCAGCGTCCTCGGCATCTACCTCAGCTACTGGATCGACGCCGCCTCGGGCGGACTCGTCGTCGTCGTACAGGGCTGTGTGTTCGGACTCGCGTACCTGTTCGCGCCGCGGCAGGGGGTACTCGGTCGGCGGATGTGGCGCCGCCCCGGTCACAACTCAGCAAAGATCGAGCAGAACGACCCGAAAACCGCCGGTTGACGCACACTGGCGACCGTTCTTGAGGAGTTATGCACCCCGCGTCACTGCGCCAAGGCGGCAGTGCCGCGAAACGCGAACGCCTGGGTGAGGTCGGCGATGAGGTCGGCGACGTTCTCAAGCCCGATCGACAGGCGCAGAACATCAGCATCGGGGCGTGCGTCGGCGGGCACGGGCCGGTGCGTGAGAGCGGCCGGATGCTGGATGAGCGAGTCCACGCCACCGAGCGAGACCGCGTGGGTGAACAGCCGCACGGACGAGGCGACGGCACTGGCTGCCTCGTAGCCACCGTGCAGGCGGATGGCGATCATCGCTCCGGGTCCGCCCAGCTGACGCTCCAGAATCCCGTCAGGATCGCCATCGAGTCCGGGGTAGAAGACCTCGTCGACCTGCGGCTGGTCGATGAGCCACTGCACGAGCCGCTGCGCGTTCGCCTGCTGCTCGCGCATGCGCACCGGCAGGGTGGTGAGGCCACGGTGCAGCAGGTATGCCCCGAGCGGATGCAGCAGTCCACCCGTGACGGCACGCACCCGGCGCAGCGCCTCGGCCGTGGTCTCGCTGCACGCCACGACACCGGCGATGACGTCGCCGTGCCCTCCGAGATACTTCGTCGCGCTGTGCAGCGACATCGCGGCACCGTGGTCGATCGGGTTCTGCAGAATCGGTGTCGCGAACGTGTTGTCGACGATGACGGGAACATCCCCGGCGGTCGCGACGACCGCTGCGATGTCGACCAGTTGGAGCGTCGGGTTCGCGGGCGTCTCGACGATGACGAGCGCAGTGTCGGGGCGGATGCTGACACCGACCTCGGACGGGTGGCAATAGGTGGTCTCCGTGTCCAGCAGCGCTGAGCCGAGCAGGTGGTCGGTGCCGCCGTAGAGCGGCCGAACCGCCACGACGTGCTTCTTGCCGGTGGCTCCGGTGTGCGCCAGGATCACCGCCGTCATGGCCGCCATTCCGGAGGCGAAGGCGACGGATGCCTCGGCATGCTCCATCTCGGCGAGCGCCTCTTCGAAGCGGGCCACGGTCGGGTTCCACAGTCGCGCGTAGACCATGCTGCCGTCGGCGGGCGGACGACCGCCGGTCGCCATGGCCTCGTAGGAGTCTCCGCCGCGTTCGATATCGGGCAGCGGATTCGTCGTCGACAGGTCGATCGGCAGGGCGTGCACGCCCAGTTCGGTGAGGTCGGCGCGGCCACTGTGCACGGCAACGGTATCGGGATGCACCGGAGCAGTCATGCTTCTATGCTGTCGAAATCGCAAAGATCATGCGACAATTCGACAGAACCCGTTGCTGAACGTGACGAATTCCCCATTCTCAGCAAGCTGCACGGAAGGAGGATGGCGTCTCTTGCCGAAAACACAACCGCCCACAGCATCCCTCGACGAGATCGACCTGCAGATCCTCGCCGCCTTGAGCGCCCACGCCGACACGACGAACAAGGCGCTCGCCCAGCACCTCGGCCTCGCCGAATCGACGTGTGCGCACCGGGTGCGCTCGCTACGCGATCGCGGCATTATTCGCGATGTGCGCATACGGCTCGACGAAGCCGCACTCGGGTTTGGGCTGCAGGCGATCATCAAGGTCCGCCTCGCCAACCACACCGAGGCGAAGGTCACCGCGCTGTTCGATGCTCTCGTCGCGATCCCTCGCGTGCTGCAGGTCTTTCACGTCGCCGGTGTTGACGACTTTCTCGTGCATGTGGCCGTGCATGACGCCGCCGCACTGCGCGACATCGTGCTGGAGCACATCACGGTGCATCCGGTCGTGCGCGGCACCGAGACGCAGCTGGTGTTCGAGATTCGCGACGGCAGCGGACTGCTCGCGTCCGACACTCGCGCGGCGCGCGCAGCGGCGGATACCCGTGTGACAGGCGCGGTCAGCGCTGGTGGGCAGCCTTCAACACGACCGGGCGCGGGCGCGTAACCGCAGCCGGTTCTGCCTCGGACTCCACGAACGCAATCTCGGCCCTGGCCGGAAGGCGACGGATCACGGCGCGCACCACCGGCCCGAGCACGAGCGCCGCGACCAGTGCGATACCCGATGCGATCAACGGCATCCACTCACCGGCGAAGCCGGCCGTCAAACTGAGCATGGCGCCGACGATCCAGCATCCGACAGCGCCGCCGGCAAGACCTGCCGCAGCTCGAGCAAGGGCGATGAGCGCGACGAGCGCACACAATACGGCGATGGCCGCACCGACGAATCCCACCGGCAGGAAGAACCCCGCCAGATCTCTCAACACACCGATCGATGACATTCTGCTGACCCCCCGGTCTCCGTATCACTACAGTACGAAAACCCGCCGACATCCGCATCATCCCGCAGGATGATGTTACGCAACCGTTCATCCTGGTGCCGGGGCCGATATGGAGGGGCATGATGGATGTGTGGCTTCTCCTCTCTCCGAACTCACCTCCATGCCGGATCCGAAGCGCATCTATGCCGCCGACGGCACCCGACTCGCGACATATACCTGGGGCGAGATCGATCTTCCCGTGGTCGTCATCGTGCACGGGTTCGCGTCGAACGCACGCGACAACTGGGTTCTCACCGGGTGGGTGCGAAAGCTCACGCGCGCCGGGTACCGCGTGCTGGGAATCGACCAGCGCGGGCACGGACTCAGCGACAAGCCGCACGAGGCAGAGGCGTACGCCATCCGCACACTGGCCACCGACATCGAGACGGTCATGGACCAGTACCTCGTCGAAGAGGCCTTCTACGTCGGCTATTCGCTGGGGGCCCGCGTCGGTTGGGAAGTCGTGCGCGACCTCCCCCACCGCATCGACCGTGCCGTGCTCGGCGGTGTCCCCGACGGAATCCCGCTCGAACGCCTCGATCTCGACGAGGTGCGCGCATTCATCGAAGACGGCGTGCCGGTGAAGGATTCTGCGACGCTGAACTACATCGCCCTCACCCAGCGCGTGCCAGGAAACGATCTGCGCTCACTGCTCGCCCTGGCGGAAGGCATGCGGCGCTCGCGCACCGTCGATCCCGACCCGAGCACGGCGCCGACACGACCGATCCTGTTTGCGACCGGCGCGAAAGACGGCGTCATTGAAGGGTCGCGGGCGCTGGCGGATGCCGCACCTGACGGCCGCTTCTTCGAGATCCCCGACCGGCACCACTTCAACGCGCCGGGTTCGCGCGCGTTCAAAGACGCCGCGCTGGCGTTCTTGGCCGAAGCCGCTTCCTGACGTCGCTGCCCTGACGTCGCGTTTCGAATCGCGCAAATTGCTGCATTCGGGCGCCGGATGCAGCAATTTAAGCGATTCGAACGATGCCAGAGCCCGCACGGCGAGGCTACGCTCGGACTATGCCTACTGTGATCCCCGCCATCGTCGCGCCCTCTGCCACCGAGCCGATGTTCACCAGCACGATCGAGCGCCGCGACGTCGGCCCGAAAGACGTGCGCATCGACATCCGCTGGGCGGGCATCTGCCATTCCGACATCCACACGGTCAACGGCGACTGGGGCGCGCAGCACTACCCGCTCACGGTCGGACACGAGATCGCCGGCACTGTCGCCGAGGTCGGCTCTGAGGTGACAAAGTTCGCGGTCGGTGACCGCGTCGGCGTCGGATGCATGGTGAACTCCTGCCGCGAGTGCGCGAACTGTCTCGCCGGAGAAGAGCAGTACTGCCTGAACGGCATGACCGGCACCTACGGTGCGCGCGACGTCGACGGCTCGATCACGCAGGGCGGCTACTCGACAGGCGTCGTCGTCACCGAAGACTTCGTGCTGCGCGTTCCCGAGGCGATTCCGTTTGAGAAGGCGGCTCCCCTGTTGTGCGCGGGAATCACGACCTACTCGCCACTGCGGCATTGGAACGCCGGGCCCGGCACCCGGGTCGCGGTCGTCGGACTCGGCGGCCTCGGACACATGGCCGTGAAGATCGCGCATGCTCTCGGCGCTGAGGTCACGGTGCTGTCGCGGTCACTGAACAAGAACGACGACGCGCTCGCCCTCGGCGCAGACCACTACTTCGCCACCGAAGACCCCGAGACCTTCCGTGAGCTGCGGGGCGCGTTCGATCTCATCATCAACTCGGTGTCGGCGCCGATCGACGTCAACGCGCACCTCAAGCTGCTCGCTCTCAACGGGACCCTGGTGAACGTCGGGCTTCCGCCCGAACCGCTGCCCGTGCGCGTCGGCAACGTCATCAACAGCCGCCGCTCCTTCGCCGGGTCGAACATCGGCGGCATCGCCGAGACGCAGGAGATGCTCGACTTCTGTGCTGAGCACGCCATCGCCCCCGAGGTCGAGATCACCTCAGCCGATCAGGTCAACGAGGCGTGGGCACGGGTGCTGGCGTCGGATGTGCGCTACCGTTTCGTGATCGACATCGACACGCTGCGGAGCTGAGCCGAGCGCTTAAATCGCGCAAATTGCTGCATCCGGGAGCGGAATGCAGCAATTTGCGCGATTCGAACGGGCGCGGGGCGGGGGCTACCGCCGCGGCAGCACCCACCCGGCGCGCGGGAAGTGGCACGTGTAGCCGTTGGGGTACGTGATCAGGTAGTCCTGGTGCTCAGGCTCGGCTTCCCAGAACGGGCCCTCGGGCTCGATCGTGGTGACGGCGGGCCCGGGCCAGAGGCCGGATGCATCGACGTCGGCGATCGTGTCGCGGGCGATCTGCTCCTGCTCGGGGCTGAGCGGGAAGATCGCCGAACGGTAACTGGAGCCGATGTCGTTGCCCTGCCGGTTCAGGGTCGTCGGGTCGTGGATCTGGAAGAAGAACGCGAGAATGTCGCGGTACGTCGTCTCGTTCGGGTCGAACACGATCTCGATCGCCTCGGCGTGGCCGGGGTGGTTGCGGTA
>NZ_JAJUFV010000062.1 GCF_029263575.1 Microbacterium sp.
CGGCGACGCGCTCACGCATCGTCGACGTCGCGTTCGTGTGGCCGAGGCGCCGCGTTACGCCGCTGCCCTGACGGCGAGCTCGGCGACGCGATCGGCGCGGAAGTGGTCGTCGCCCGTGATCGTGATGACGGCATCGCCCGCGAACAGCACGAGCTGACCGCCCGCGCCGTGCAGTCGCCAGGCATCGGCGGGGCCGCGCCAGCCGCCGCCGAGCGCGTAGCCGTCGTAGCCTGGCCCGTCGCCCGTCGCGCTCCAACCGCCGTGCATGGCGTCGATCCAATCGCCCGCGACGACGCGGGTGCTTCCCGTCGTGCCGCGATCGCGGATCAGGGCGCCGAGGCGCGCGACCTCGCCGGTCGTGAGCGCGATGCCGTCGCCCCCGCGCACGTGCCCGAGCGGGCAGCGCTCCCACGAGACGTCGTCGATGCCGAGCGGCTCGAACAGGCGGGGCCTGAGCCACGTCGCGACGTCGCCGACGACCGACGCGAGCACGCGCATCGCGACGTACGTGCTCGCATTCGCATACTGGAACACGCGGCCGCGGCTCGGGCGCGCGAGGAACGCGAGTGCGACGTCGTCGTGGTCGTCGAACATCGTCGGCGACCACGGGAAGTCGACGCCGCTCGTCATCGTGAGCAGGTGCCGCGTCGTCACGCGGCCGACGCCGTCGCCGAGCTCGGCACCCGGGAAGTGCCGCGCGACGGGCGCGTCGGGATCGAGCACGCCCTCGTCGCGCGCGATCCCCACGGCGAGCACTGCGACCGCCTTCGCGATCGAGTGGATCTCCTCCCGACGCTCGGGCGTCCAGCGCCGCGCGGCCACCTCGTCGCCGACGCGCACGTGCACGCCGTGGGCCTGGAAGCCCACCTCGTCGATTGCGTGCGCGACGGCGTCGAGCAGCCGCGGTGGCGCTGCAGAGCATGTCGTCGTCGGGTGTGGATCTCGACGAGGGGGCGTCTCGCGCATTGGCGACCGTGCGGCAGGTGGTGCCGCCGCGGCTGCGGCACCGGATCGACGGCATCCGGTTCACCGATGCGGGGCGGCCGGAGCGCGTCGACCCGACGGTGCTCGAAGCGGTCGGTGCGGCGGTTCGGGAGCAGCGGACGATCCGGTTCGACTACGGCGACGACGTCGACAGGATGCCGAGGCGCGTCGAGCCGCACGCGGTCGTCGCGCGAGGCGGGCGCTGGTACCTCGTGGCCTGGGAGCTGGAGAAGCACGAGTGGCGGATCTACCGCCTCGACAGGATGAACCCGAGAAACCCCGCCGGGGCTCCGTTCGCGCGTCGGCCGATTCCGACGGGCGACGCCCGCACGTTCCTCGCCGCGCGCTTCAAGGGATCCGACGGTGCGGACGCATGGCCGTGCTACGGCGAGGTGGTCCTGCAGCTGCCGGCGGGCGACATCGCTCCGTGGTTGGGCGATGGCGAGATGCAGCAGGTGTCCGACGCCGAATGCCGCGTGCGCGTCGGATCCTGGTCGTGGGCGGGCGTGCTCTCGTGGATCCTGCGCTTCGACGCGCCCTTCACGGTGGTCGGGCCCGAGGAGTTCGTGCGGACGCTGCCGGGGTTCGCCGACAGGATCAGCGGTACGTCACTTGTCTGATACAGCGCCCGGCATCGGGTATTCCGGAGTGTCCGCGCGGGTGAGCATGATGATTCGACTCGAAATAAACACAAGGTAAAACGGCATTTATCAGCGATCCTGAATTACTTCGGGAATCTCTCAACTTGTCTCTACTCCCGGTACAAGTTCGTCGCCACGATAGATACAAGCCGCCGGCAGCGCAGACGCTGACGAGAACGTGACGGCTGTTCGTATCGATGGGGAGACGACTCAGTGACATTGCTGATGACGGAGCTCGATCGCGCTTCCGATGCGCCGATCTGGTTCCAGATGATGCGCGCGATCGAGCGATCGATCGCCGAGGGCGCGTGGCACGAGGGTGACAAGCTTCCGAGCGAGAACGCCCTCTGCACGCACTTCGGCGTATCGCGCACGACGGTCCGCGAGGCCCTGTCTCACCTCGAGACGGCGGGCATCGTGACGCGTCAGCAGGGCAAGGGCGCATTCGTCGCGCACCTTCCCGGGCCCTCGTCGTGGACCCTGCCGTCGGCCGCGAGCCTGCTCGGCGAGTACAGCGAAGACGGCCGCAGCGCCCTCACCTCGACGATCCTGCGGGCCGGCGTCGAGCCGCTGCCGTCGTGGGCCGCCGCCGTGGTCGGCCGCGGCGAGGCGGGCGAGCCTGACGGATACGGGTTCGTGCTCGAGCGCGTGAGGGCGATCGGCGCGCGCACCGCGGTCCACGTCGTCAACTACATGCCCCGCCGCTTCTCCGGTCTCGTGCCGGATCTGCGCGATCCGCGCGCGAGCCTGTACAGCGCGGTCACCCGCATCGCCGGCGTGCGCATCGCCCGCATGCACCGCACGATCGAGGCCGCCGTCGCCGATCGCACCCTCGCCCCGCTGCTCGAGGTCGAGATCGGTCATCCGATCGTCGTTGTCGAGGCGGTCGCCTATGCGAGCGACGGCGCCCCCGTCGACTTCTCCCGCGCATCCGTGCGCACCGACCGACTGCGCGTGAGCGTCGACACCGGGTTCGACCAGGCGGGCATGTCCGGAGCGGATGCCGCCGGGCACTATCCCACGACCAGCACCGCGACGTCAGGTCGCAGCCCGCACGAGCGACGGGCGTCCGCAACGAACCCCTCGAAGGAGCACACATCGTGACGAACCATCGGATCCTCATCATCGGCGACAGCTACATGAACGCCGAGACGTTCCGCGACGCGTTCGCCGCGCGCGGGCTCGACGCGGATGTCGTGACGGTCGGGCTGCACGAGGCGACGACCGACGTCGCGGCGATCCGCGAGTTCGAGGGCGATCCCGCCGAGGTCGCGCAGCTCGTCGCGGGCTACGACATCGTCGCGTTGCACGCCGCACCGATCACCTCCGATGTGCTCGATGCGGCTCCGGATCTGCGGCTCATCGGCTGCGCCCGCGGCGGCCCCGTCAACGTCGACATCGCGGCGGCGAAGGTGCGCGGCGTGCGCGTGACGACGACCCCCGGCAAGAACGCCGATGCGGTCGCCGACCTCACGATCGGCTTCCTCATCTCGCTGCTGCGCAACGTGCCGGCCTCCCTGCGCGACGTCGACGAGCGCGTCCGCACGGGCCGCGCGCTCGCCGAGTCGACCTTCGAAGGGGCGCGGTGGTTCGGCCGAGAGATGAGCACCACGACGCTCGGCCTCATCGGGTACGGCAACGTGGCTCGGCTCGTCTCGGCCCGGGCGCGCGCACTCGGCACCCGGGTGATCGCCTACGACCCGTTCGTCGACGCCGCCACGGTGACCGAGGTCGAGATCGTCACCGACCTGAACGAGCTGTTCACCCGCTCTGACGTCGTGAGCGTGCACGCCCGGGCCACCGACGACAACCGCGGCATGGTCGGCTCCGAGCAGTTCGCGGCGATGAAGGAGGGTGGGCTCTTCATCAACACCGCCCGCGAATCCCTCGTCGACGAGCAGGCGCTGCTCGACGCACTGACCTCCGGGCACCTCGGCGGTGCCGCGCTCGACGTGAACGAGTCCGACGGCCCCTGGCGGGATCTCGTCGCGCAGCCGAACCTCGTGCTCACCCCGCACCTGGCCGGCGCGACCTACGAGACGCTGCGCCGCGGCGCCGACATGCTCGCGTCCGAGGTCGAGGCGTTCATCGCCGGCGACGAGCTGAGGTGGGAGCGATGACGTCGCCCGTCTTCCTCGCGATCGACGCGGGCACCGGATCCGCGCGCGTGCTCGCCTTCGGCGCCGACGGCGAACTCGTCGCGCACGCGCAGCGCGAGTGGTCGCACGCGCCCGTCGACGGTCACCCCGGCGGCTCCTCGTTCGACACGCGGTCGGGCTGGGAGGCCGTCGCCGGTGCGGCGCGCGACGTCGTGGCGGCGCTCGGCGAGGACTACGCCGTCGCGAGCATCGCCGCCTCGAGCATGCGCGAGGGATTCGTGCTCTACGACGAGCGCGGCACCGAGCTCTGGGCGTGCCCCAACACCGACGGCCGCGCGCGCCGCGAGGCCGACGAGCTGCTCGCCGACGGAACCGCCGACGACATCTACCGCATCGCAGGCGACTGGGTGTCGATCACGGCGCCCGCGCGGATCCGCTGGATCACGCGCCACGAACCCGACGTGCTGCGCCGTGCCCGGCACCTCGGCATGCTCAGCGACTGGGTCGCGACCCGCCTCACGGGCGAGTTCACGACCGAGCCGACCTGCGGATCCAGCTCTGCACTGTTCGACCTCGCCGAGCGCACGTGGTCGCGCGAGCTCGCGGAGCGCGTCGGCATCGACCCGCGGATCCTGCCAGAGGTCGTCGAGTGCGGGTCGCAGATCGGATCCGTCACGGCGGAGGCGGCGGAGGCGACCGGGATCCCGGCGGGCACGCCCGTGATCGCCGGCGGAGCCGACACGCAGCTCGCGCTGCACGCGATCGACGCCCGGACGGGGCGTCCCACGATCGTCGGCGGCACGTTCTGGCAGACCACGAGCGTGAGCGACGAGCTGATCATCGACCCGCAGCGCCGCCTGCGCACGCTCTGTCACGTCGAGCCCGGGCACTGGATGATCGAGGGGATCGGCTTCCTGAGCGGGCTCGCCATGCGGTGGTTCCGCGACGCGTTCTGCCCTGATGCCGTCGCCACGGCCGGCGACGAGGAATGCTCGGCCTTCGACGTCATGGAGCGGTGGGCGGCCGAGGTCGAGCCCGGATCCCGCGGCGTGCTCGCGCTTCTGGCCGACACGATGCAGGCCGACGCCTGGCACCACACCGCGCCGACGTTCACCGGGTTCGACATCAGTGACCAGGGAGCCACGGGCCGCGGCGCGTTCGTGCGGGCGATCGAGGAGGCCGCCGCGTACGTCGCGCGCGACCACCTGCGGATCCTCACCAAGATCACGTCCGGCGCCGCGACGGAGACCGGAGAGGTGACGTTCACCGGCGGATCCAGCGCCGGTCGCCTGTGGCCCGAGATCATCGCGGGCGCGACGGGCCTGACCGTGCAGGTCACCCCGGCGCCCGAGGCGACATCGTATGGCGCCGCGCGCCTCGCCGCGAAGGGCGTCGGCGTCGACCTTGCGCCGATGTCGGCGCCGGAACGCCGGATCACGGCGGATCCGTCGGTGCTCGCCCAGTACGACGAGGCCGCGGCGAGATGGCATCGCGCCTACGCGGCGTCGCGCGAACTCGTCTCGGCGGGCGTCGATCCGCTCTTCGTGCCGCCGGGCGCCGCGCGAGCCGCGGGCACCCGTTCCACACCCACCACCGTCGGCGCAGCGCGCTGACCCGTCATAAGGAGACCAGACTCATGGCCGACCTCGAAGGCAACCTCGCCGCGAAGAAGTACTCGCCCCAGACCCCGCTCGCCACGTTCTCGCACGCCGTGCGCGGAGCATCGAACCTCGACTGGGGCATGCAGCACCGGCTCTCGCGCATCGTCAATCCCGAGACGGGGCGCACTGTGATGCTCGCGTTCGACCACGGGTACTTCCAGGGCCCCACGCGGGGCCTCGAGCGCATCGATCTGAACATCGCGCCGCTCGAGGCGCACGCGGATGCGCTGATGTGCACCCGCGGCGCCCTGCGCACCTCGATCCCGCCGGCGACGCAGTCGGGGCTCGTGCTGCGCGCGTCCGGCGGCCCGTCGATCCTCAAGGATCTCTCCGACGAGCACACCGCGATGGCGATGGACGACGCCGTGCGCATCGGCGCCGACGCCGTCGCGGTGCAGGTGTTCATCGGCGGTGAGCACGAGTCGCGCAGCGTGAAGAACCTCACGACGCTCGTCGACGCCGGATACGACGCGGGGATCCCCGTGCTCGGAGTGACCGCGGTGGGCAAGGAGCTCACCCGCGATGCCCGCTACCTCGGTCTCGCGACCCGCATCATCGCGGAGCTCGGAGCCCAGCTCGTGAAGACGTACTACTGCGATGAGGGCTTCGAGGACGTCGTCGCGGGCTGCCCCGTTCCGGTCATCATGGCTGGCGGCAAGAAGCTGCCCGAGCTCGACGCGCTGACGATGGCGAGCCGCGCCGTGCGCGCCGGCGCCGCGGGCGTCGACATGGGCCGCAACATCTTCCAGAGCTCGCAGCCGACGGCGATGCTGACCGCCGTGCGCGCGGTCGTGCACGACGACGCGGATCCGGCCGACGCATACGAGATCTTCCGCGAGGCGGAAGGGGCATCGTCATGACCGCCGAGGTGCTGCGCCCCGCCGACGCGGAGCTGCGCTTCGGCGACTGGGGGCCGGGGTACCTGTCGAAGTCCGATGCCGCCGCCTTCGGCACCGTGGTGCTGCGGCCGGGCGACGCGTTCGACAACCACGCGCACGAGCACCACACCGAGTCGTTCGTCGCGCTCGAGGGCGAGGCGGAGGTGTGGATCGACCGCACCCAGCGCGCCACGCTCCGCGCGGGCGAGGTCCTGCACGCCGAGCCGGGGGAGGAGCACTTCCTGCGCAACGTGTCGGATCGCGCCTTCCTGGCCGTGTTCGTCAAGACCCCGTGGGTCGACGGCGACAAGGTCGAGCGCCCCTGGCATCCGGGAGACACGCGATGAACAGCCGAACGGGAACGACGCCGACGCAGCGCGTCGTCACGCAGCGCGGACGGGGCGAGAAGGCGGCCCGGCTGCGGGCGCAGCTCGTGTTCCTCGCCCCGATCGTCGCGCTGCTCGTGCTGATCGTGTTCTTCGCGATCGCGACGCCGACGTTCCTCACCGCGGGCAACTTCCAGAACCTCGTGCGCCAGATGGCGGTTCTGCTGGTGGTCGCCCTCGGCGCCACGTACGTGGTGCTGATCGGCAGCATTGACCTGTCGATCGGCTCGATCGTCACCCTCACGGGCGTGAGCGCCGCGATGCTGACGACGGCGCTCGGCCCGTGGGGCGCCGTGCTCGGCTTCGTCGTCGGGCTCCTCTGCGGGCTCGTCAACGGCGTCATCCACGTCTATCTGAAGGTGCCGAGCTTCATCGTCACCCTCGGCACGATGTTCGTGTTCGCCGGCCTGGCCCTCATCGTGACAGGCGGGCGGCCGCAGCCGCTGCGCTCGCCGGAGCTGACCGCGCTCTTCGGAGGCGCCGTCTTCGGCGTCGTCCCGACGATCGCCCTGTGGGCGCTCCTCGCGCTCGTCATCGCGATCGTCATCGAGAAGGTGCTCGTGTTCGGATACCGGGCCCGCGCCGTCGGCGATAACGAGACGGTCGCGAAGCTCTCCGGAATCAACGTGCAGCGCGTGAAGCTGCTCGTGTTCGTGGCATCGGGGGTGTTCGCCGCGTTCGCCGGGCTGCTGCTGATGGTGCGCACCAACTCCGCCTCCGGAAGCATGGGCGAGCCGTTCCTCATGGAGGCGCTCGCCGCGATCCTGCTCGGCGGCACTTCGCTCATGGGCGGCGTCGGCGGGCCCTCGCGCACCGTGCTCGGCGTGCTCGTGATCTCGGTGCTCAGCAACGGCATGAACCTCGCGAGCGTGGATCCGTTCCTGCAGCAGACCATCAAGGGCGCCGTGCTGATCGCAGCCGTCGCGCTCACCCTCAACCGACGCGAGCTCTCGAGCGTCAAGTAGCACGCACGCTCATCGTCCGTCCGCACACAAGGAAGTGTCCAATGAATACCTCACACCGCCGTACCTCCCTCGCGCTCGTCGCGGGCGTCGCTCTCCTCATCCCGATCGCGGGGTGCTCGTCCGACGGGTCGGAATCAACCGCGGATCCGGAAGCGCCCACCGTCATGATCCAGGTGCCCTCGCTCGACAACTCGTACTGGGCCGACGTGATGAAGGGCGCCGAGGCCGCCGCCGAGGAGCTCGGCCTCAACTCTGACGTTCAGGTCTACGGAGACTCGACCGACACGCAGCTCAGCCAGATCCAGCAGGCGGGATCGAAGGGCATCGACATGGCGCTGGTCTTCGCGCAGGATCAGGCGTCGTCGCCGACCCTCATCCAGGCCGCGACCGCCGAGGGCATCTTCGTCACGAACGTGTTCTCGAACCAGCCGTGGTCGACGCCCGTCGAGGCCGAATACGACGACCACTACGCCGGATACTTCCTGCCCGACAACGTGACCGACTCGTACAACATGGCCTCCTCGGTGCTCGAGCAGATCGGCGGTGAGGGCGAGGTGCTCCACATCACGGGAACGCCGGGGAACACGACCTCGGAGGAGCGGCAGCTCGGCGTCGACCAGGCGCTCGAGGAGTTCCCGGACGTCGAGCTCGTCGGTCGTGAGAGCGGCGGCGAGAGCCGCGTCGGCACCCAGCCCGTGATCGAGGACCTGCTGACGGCGCACCCCGACATCAAGGCGGTCATCTGCCACAACGACGACTCGGCGATCGCCGTCATCAACGCGCTGCGCGAACGCGGCATGGATGACGTGAAGGTCGGCGGCATCGACGCGATCGAGGAGTTCCTCGACGACATGAGCGCCGGCGGCAACGCGGCGGCGACCGTCGCGATCCACGGATCCTGGTTCGGCGGCTACAACGTCGCGCGCCTGTATGACGCCTACGAGGGCGAGGAGTACACGGCGGCCGAGTCGATGATGTTCCAGGACTCGCTGACGATCGATACGCCCGACGCGTCCGATGAGTACCAGTCGGTCGTCTACGACGCGGATCCGCTGCCGTGGGACTGGACCGCCATGTCGCGCGCCGAGTCGGGTGACGACTGGGACACGCAGATCCCGCTCAGCCCCATCGACCCCGACGACTACTGGGGCCGCATCGGTGAGGACGCGCCCGACGGCTATGAGCTGCCCGAACAGCTCGCGTCCGAGCTCGCCGATGGCGCCGTGGAGTCGGTCTCGGCCACCTACCTCGAGCACGCGGTGGCGAACCCGCTCGGAAGCGTGATCGAGCTCACCCGGTCCGGCGAGTCGTCGCTCGGCCAGAAGTAGGGATCGCCATGACGCAGCTCGAGAAGACGCCGCGCCTCGCGACGCACGGCGTCGGCCGGGTGTTCGATACGACGCGCGTGCTCGACGACGTGTCGATCGAGGTCTTCGCCGGCGAGATCGTGGGGCTGATCGGCGAGAACGGTGCCGGGAAGTCCACGCTCATGGACATCATGTGCGGGGTGCTCGCCCCCACCGACGGCGTCGTGCGGATCGACGGCGACGACGTCGAGCTCGGGACGCTGATCGACGGCGCCGCGCGCGGGATCTTCCGGGTCTTCCAGGAGCAGAGCCTCATCGGGCGGCTGTCCGTCGCGGTGAACCTGTGCCTCGGGGCGGAGGATCGCTTCAGCACCGCGGGTGTGTTCCGGGCCGCGCAGGCCCGGGCGCACGCCCGCACCCTGCTGGACGACCTCGGCCTCGACTACGACGTCGATCGCCCGGTCGGCGACTACTCGTTCGGCGAGCGCCAGCTGCTCGAAATCGCTCGGGCCGTGTCGCTGTCGCGCATCTTCCAGACGCCGCATCCGGTGATCCTGATGGACGAGCCGACGGCCGCGCTGTCGGGCGGAGAGCTCGCGATCTTCTTCGACCTGCTCGTGCGACTGGGCGAGGCCGGCACAGCGTTCGTGTTCGTCTCGCACCGGCTGCCGGAGCTGCTCGACAACTCCGACCGGCTGTACGTGCTGAAGGACGGAAAGGTCGTCGACGAGGTGCCGCCCTCGACGACCGAGGCGCAACTGCACCGCCTGATGGTGGGGCGTGAGCGCGCCGACGATGTGTACCAGAAGTCGCGTCAGTCCGGCCCGTCCGAGAAGGTGCGGCTGTCAGCCTCCGGCGTCAGCGCGCCGGGGCTGCAGCCGACCGACCTCGAGGTGCGCGCCGGCGAGATCGTCGGCGTCGGCGGGCTGCTCGGATCCGGGAAGAACCAGCTCGCGGCGGCGCTGTTCGGCGCGACCGACTCTGCCGGATCCGTGTCGATCGACGGCGTCGACATCAAGCACAGCGTCTCGTCGCGCGTGAAGGCGCGCATGGGATACATCCCGCTGCACCGGCACGCCGAGGGCGCGAGCCTGGGGCTGTCGATCACCGAGAACGTCAACGAGGTGCGCCTCGGCGCGCAGTCGGGGGTGGGGATCCGCCGGCACTCGCGGGAGGTCTCGGAGGCGCGCCGGTGGGCGGAGCGCCTGCGCGTGAGGATGCGATCCGTGGATCAGCGCGTGCGCACCCTGTCCGGCGGCAACCAGCAGAAGGTCGTCTTCGCGAAATGGCTGTCGCAGGGCGCGGAGGTGATCATCGCGAACAATCCCACGCGGGGCGTCGACGCGGGTGCCAAGGAGGAGATCTATCAGCTGCTGCGCGACCTCACGGACGACGGCGCGGCGGTCGTGCTCGTCAGCGACGACCTGCTCGAGCTGATCGGGCTGTCCGACCGGATCCTCGTGATGCACGACGGCGCCGTCACGGGGGAGATCCCCTCGCCGAAGGAACAGCCGGCGAGCGAAGAGGCCGTCGTGGCGCTCATGGTCTGACGCCGTCACTCATACCTGTACGAACCACTCGAGAAGGAAGCAACATGACCGACAACACTGCACCGAAGCACACCATCAGCCAGATCTGCATCGTCGTGCGCGACCTCGAGCGCTCGATGAAGGAGTACAGTGAGCGCCTCGGCTGGGGGCCCTGGAAGGTCTTCGAGTACAAGGCGCCGTTCCTTCATCACACGCACCTGCGCGGGCAGGATGCGGCCTTCACGATGAACGCGGCCGAGACGATGGTCGGCGGTCTCGGTTTCGAGCTGATCCAGCCGACCGGGGGCGCGTCGATCTACCAGGAGTTCCTCGATGAGCACGGCGAGGGCGTTCAGCACATCGCCGTCATGAAGCACGACGCCGAGGAGGCCGAGGAGCTCGTGAACGACCTGGGCGCACCCAAGGTGATGGGCGGCCGCACGGCCGACAGCATCGAGTTCTACTACCTCGACTCGCAGCCCGAGCTCGGCGTCGTCATCGAGAGCGGCAGCGGCCACGCGATCGACATCGAACCGACCCGCGTCGTCGATTACCGCAAGGGGTGAGCGGGCTCCGCTCACCGAGACGAAAGGAAACATGATGACTATGCAAAGACGCAGGTCGTCTCACCGCCTCATCGCGGTCGCCGCGCTCACCGCTGGTGCGATCGTCACCGCCGGGTGCTCCGGCACGCCGTCCGGCGATGAGAGCGCAGGAACGCTGAGCGTGCTGATCGCCGCCCCGCAGGAGGGCGCCGGGAAGATCCTCCAGGAGGAGTTCGAATCGACGCACGACGATGTCGAGGTGGATGTCGAGGTCGTTCCCTACGACCAGATCCAGTCGAAGGTGACCCTCGACGCGCAGTCGGGAACGGGCGCGTACGACGTGATCCAGTACTGGTATCCGACGGTGGGCGCGCTCGCCGAGGCGGGCGCGCTGGCCGACATCACCGACTGGGTCGAGGGCGATGAGGACATCGATCGTCCCGACTTCATCGATGCCGTCTATCAGCCGTACACCCAGTACGACGGCAAGACGTACGGTCTGCCGATCGACGGCGACACGCACGTGCTCTTCTACAACAAGGAGATCTTCGAGCGCAACGGCGTCGAGGTGCCGACGACGTGGGAGGAGTACGCCGACGTCGCTCGCACCATCACCGAGAACGAGAGCGCCGACGGGGTCTACGGCACGGCGCTGCTCGGATCCAAGAGCGCGTTCAACATCGGATCGTCGTTCTTCAACCGCCTGGCGACGATGTCGAGCGATCCCATCGACTCCGCGCTTCCGCAGCTCGACAGCGATGTCGCCGTCGAGGCCGCGCAGGCGATGCTCGACGTGTCGGAGTACGCGCTGCCGAGCCCGCTCGAGATCGGTTTCGAGCAGGCCCTGCCGCAGTTCCTGGCGGGCAAGGTCGGAATGATGGAGTTCTGGACCGACCTGGGCGTGTTCGCGCAGGATACCGAGCAGTCGCAGATCGTCGACGGCTGGGGCGTCGCGCCGCTGCCGCTCGGCCCTGAGGGATCCGTCTCCGGTGCGCTCAACGCCGGGTGGGCGATGGGGATCAGCCCGAACGCGGCAGATGAGGATCTCGCGAAGGAGTTCGTGTCGTTCGCCTCGTCGGCCGAGACGAACGAGATGCTCATCACCACCACCGGGTCGGGCATCGACCCCACCCGCACGTCCACGCTCGAGAGCGCGGACTACGCGGAGCTCGTGCCCGAGGTGGCCGAGGTGAACGCGCAGGTGCTGCCGAACGCGCAGTCCTGGCCGACGAGCCCGGCCGCACCCGAGATGATCCAGGTGCTCGGCGACAACCTCGCGCTGATGCTGCAGGGCAATCTCAGCGCCGAGGAAGCCGTGTCCAAGACCTGGGACGCGTGGCAGCCGCTCGCGGAATGAGCATCGTGTCCACGCGCACCAGGCAGGTCGCCCGGCGCCCCGCGCGCCGGGCGACCTGGACGGGGCGGGCGATGCTCGTTCCGGCGGTCATCGCCGTCGTCGTGATCGCGGTCTACCCGCTCGTGTTCAGCATCGCGGCGTCGGTGTCGGATTCGAGTCTCGGGCAGCAGTTCACGGAGTGGGTGGGCGGCGAGAACTACGCCGCGCTGTTCTCGGACGGCGTGACGCTGCCCTCGCTCGTGCGATCGGTCGTGTTCGCGCTCGCGTCGGCGGTCATCGCCCTCATCGGGGGTGCGGCCGTGGCGCTGTGCCTCGACGTCGCCGTGAGGTCAGGGCGCGTGCTGCGCGTGCTCCTGCTGCTGCCGCTCATGACCCCGCCGGTCATGGTGGGGGTGATCTGGCGCCTCATGCTGGCACCGACCGGAGGGCTGTTCAACAACGCGATCCAGTCGATCGCGCCGGGGTCCGAACCGATCCTGTTCCTCGGATCCAGCCCCGCAGCGATGATCTCGGTGATCGTCGTCGACGCGTGGCAGTGGGCGCCGTTCTGCGCGCTGCTGGTCTTCGCGGCGCTGCAGACGCTGCCGTCGGAGGTCTACGAAGCGGCGCAGGTCGATGGCGCGGGCACCGTGCAGGTGTTCCGGCGGATCACCCTGCCGCTGCTGCTTCCCGCGCTGTTGACGACGCTGCTGCTGAAGGTCGTGCTGTCGTTCAAGGTGTTCGACCTCGTGTTCGTGATGACGGGCGGCGGCCCGGGATTCGACACGACCGTGTCGAGCTACGACATCTACCGCAGCGCCTTCCAATCGTTCGACATCGGCATGGCGGCCGCGCAGACCGTTGTCTTCCTCGTGCTCGTCACGATCGTGATCGTGCCGCTCAACGCTGTGCGGCACCGCGCGCAGAAGGGGGCGTCGTGAGCAGTTGTTTCTTGGAACCCGACGTTCTTGACGACGTCGCACGCACGGGGCGCCTGACGTGCCCTGGCCGCGTTGCACGCGTGCGAGACTTCGTGCGCGGAAAGGCACATCGTGACTCTTCTTCCTGACTCGACTGCGCAAGGCGACGCGACGCGCACGGTGGTGCTCCCCGGATCCGCGCCTCGCCGCGCACGCCGCTCCTCGTCTCGTGCGGTCTCTGCCGCGAAGTGGATCGTGCTCGTCATCGCGATCGTGCTGGCGATCACGCCGATCCTGTATCTCGTGGCGACGTCGTTCAAGTCGCCCGACGACATCCTGTCGACGCGGATCCTTCCCGCGCGCTTCGCGGTGGGCAACTGGGCGTCGGCGATGGCGAACTGGCCGATCTTCACGTATCTCGGCAATTCCCTCCTCGTCGCCGCCGTTGCGGTCATCGCCGCGCTCGTGATCGCGGTGCCGGCGAACTACGCGATCGCGCGCCTGCGCGTCGGCGGCGGACAGACCCTGCTGCTGATCGTGTCGGCGTACATCGCGCCGCCGGTCGTGGCGATCGTTCCGCTGTTCCTGCTCGTGCGCACGGTCGGGCTGATGAACTCGCCGCTTGGCCTCGGCGTCGTCGAGGGGCTGATGCTCACCCCCGTTGCGGTATGGCTGCTCGACGGCTTCTTCCGGGGGATCCCGGAGGAGATCGACGAGGCGGCGCAACTCGACGGGTGCGGACCGATCCGAACGCTGATATCGGTTCTCGTGCCGCTGATCGCGCCGGGTCTCGCGGCGGTCGGGATCATCGTGTTCATCCTCGTCTACAACGATTTCCTGATCCCGCTGCTGCTGACGCAGACAGGCGACGCGCAGACGCTGCCGGTCGGCATCGCGCTTATGCAGGGCGGCCGCGAGGTGATGTTCGGCCAGATGGCGGCGGCGAGCCTGACCGGGATCATCCCGGTGTACCTGCTGGCGCTGTTCGCGCAGAGGTGGCTGATCGGAGGCCTGACGCAGGGGAGTGTGAAGTGAGGGGGCGGGTGTTCCTCTGGGTAGTTCCGACTGTCAGGAAGTCGCGTATTCGTCGTCTTAACGGGTCGACAATTGTTCAGCGGCAACTGTATAGTTCACCGTATGCTGACCATTGCATCACGACTCGATGTCATGAACCGGCTCGGCCGAGCCATGGCCGATCCGACACGTTCCCGGATCCTGATGACCCTGCTCGACGGGCCGAGCTATCCCGCGGTTCTGTCGCGAGACCTGGAACTCACCCGGTCGAACGTGTCGAACCACCTCGCCTGCCTGAGAGACTGCGGCATCGTTGTGGCGGAGCCGGAGGGTCGGCAGACGCGTTACGAGATCGCCGATCCGCATCTCAGTGCCGCGCTCACCGCACTCGTGGACACGACGCTGGCGGTCGATGAGAGCGCGCCGTGCATCGATCCCGCATGTTCGATTCCCGGCTGCTGTGATGTTGGAGACGTCCGGTGACAGCGGTGGCAGTCGCACCCGAGCGGCGCGACGTGCTGCGCCGGCGTATCCGGATCGTCGTCGTGATCACGATCACGTGGAACATCATCGAGGCCGCGATCGCCCTGATCGCCGGGGGCGTGGCGTCCTCGGCCGCGCTCATCGGGTTCGGTCTGGATTCCATTGTCGAAGTGCTCTCGGCAGCGGCCGTCGCGTGGCAGTTCGCAGCGCCCGATCCCGAGACACGAGAGAAGGTCGCGCTGCGGGTGATCGCCGTGTCGTTCTTTGCGCTCGCCGCCTACGTGAGCGTCGATGCGGTGCTGTCGCTGTTCGGACTGCGCGAGCCTGAGCATTCACCTGTCGGCATCGTGATCGCGGCGCTGAGTCTGATCGTCATGCCGTTCCTCAGCTGGTTCGAACGCCGCACTGGCCGAGAGCTCGGATCCGCGTCGGCGGTCGCCGACTCGAAGCAGACGCTGATCTGCACGTATCTCTCGGCGGCGCTCCTGGTCGGCCTGCTGCTCAACGGTCTGCTCGGCTGGGTCTGGGCCGACTCGGTTGCCGCGCTGGTGATCGCTGTCTTCGCGGTCCGCGAAGGCATCGAGGCGTGGAAGGGCGACGCCTGTTGCGCCGCGCCAGTCGCGGTACTCACCGGGGAACGGGAAACTGAGACCTGCGAGGACGGGTGCTGTGCAGTCGGCGCTGCTCCTGGTCCGCGGCGCACCGAGCCCATGTAGGGGTTGAACAGAGCTTCGCGCAGTCCGTCCAATCGCCGCAGGCGAGGCGCGACCATGCGGCTGCGGAGGCGGGGCGATGCCGAGCAGGTCGGAGCCGATCTGTGGGCGCAGTTACGGGTGAGCTCGATCTATGCCGTCGTTCGGGCGCTTGCTGCGCGAAGAACCTGCTCGCGACGTCGGCGACTGAGCGGGCCGGGTGTGAGTTGGAGCCCAGGGTGCCGGCCAGGGAAGAGCCATCTTTCGGCGCGATGCGCGAGTGCGGCCCGTACGTTCTCGAGAGACTTCACCACATTGCGGGAGGCCACCCGGGATGGGGTGGTTGTTCTTCGTGTGGCGCCCGGTAGGCCGGGTATGCGCGGGTGCTTCGGAGGGCGTGAGGAACGAACTGGTGACAGGTTCGGTTTAGGCCGCGAGTGTGAGCGGCTCGGCTAGCTTGGCTTCGAACTCGATGGGCGTCAAGCCGCCGAGAGTGTCCTGTGCTCGTTGGCGGTGATACTTCCGCTCGATCCAGACCACGATCGCGAGTCGCAGTTCTTGTCGGGTGGTCCACCGCTGCCGGTTGAGGGCGTTGATCTGCAGGAGCAACCAGAAGCTCTCCATCGCGGCGTTGTCGCCCGCGGCGCCGACTCGGCCCATCGAACCGACCATGTCGTGCCGGCGCAGTTTCCGGGCCATGGCGCGGCTTCGAAACTGGCTGCCCCTGTCGGCATGCAGGATGCATCCGGCGACCTCACCGCGGCGCGCGACAGCATTTCGGACGGCGTCGACGGCGAGTTTCGCGGTCATCCGATCTGAGATCGAGTACCCCACGATCCGGTTGGAGAACACGTCCTTGATCGCGCAGCAGTAAAGCTTGCCTTCGCTCGTCGTGCGGTGCTCGGTGATGTCCGTGAGCCAGAGCCGGTTCGGTGCATCGGCCCGGAAGACGCGTTGCACGTGGTCGTCGAACACGGCGTGGGCCGGCCTTCTTCCCCTTCCCGCGTCGCCGGCGTTGCGCGGACGAGAGAATCCCCGCCTGCGAGCACAGCTTCCACGCCGTCCGGCGACTCATCCGCCACCCCGCTCGGCGTGCTTCGTCAGCGAGGTATCGGTAACCGAACGTCGGGTCCTCGTGGTGCGCATCATGCAGCGCGTTGATCCGATACGCGCGGAGCACGTCCGCGTCCCGGACGGGGCGTTGCGCCACCGGTAGTAGGGCTGGCGGGCGAGCTTCAGAACCCGGCACGACACCGTCA
>NZ_JAJUFV010000063.1 GCF_029263575.1 Microbacterium sp.
AAGCTCGCGGAGGACGTATGGCTCAGCGACTTCGTCCGTGAGGAAGTACGCATAGAAGACCTCGGCGGCCTCGTCTGCCGTGAACACCTCATTCGGATAAACAGTTGTACTGTGTCGACCGTCGTCCCATCGGATCACTTCGCTCGGCGCCCCGGTCGGCTTCTCGCCCGGTTTGCCGACCACGTACTGATGCGGTTCCCCGTCGTCACCCAGCACTCGCACCTCAATCGTCAGCGCATCGGCTGATCCCGCACTCTGCAAGTACTCGTCAGACAGCGGGATGTCATCCAGCAGATCCGATCCTTCCGGTGCGCGCCACAGGCTGTACGCCCAGAACGACGTACCGTTCATCCGATTCAACGAGAATCGAAGGGCATCCGGATATGGGCGCACGCTATCGATGAGCGGCCCGCGGCTGTATCCGTTGGACTCGACGACGTGGGTCTTCCGGCTCATGGCACCCTTTCCAGAATCACGTTCACAATGCTGATCGGCCCGACATCCGGCAGGTTAGCTCGCGCAGGCGTGTTTACACTAACCGTACCGTCAAACAACCGCTGAGCCGCGTCTCGACTTGCCGAGCCACTCTTGACCTCGACACCGGTGTAGGTGCCATCGGCGTTTCGGAACAATCCGTCGTAGTAACGGATCTGGTCACCAGTAGGCGAGGTTCGTGCCGCCACTTGATCGCGGATTATGTCGACGCCCTCTCGTTCGGCGACATTGTCCAAACCGATCTGCTCTCGGTCGGCCCATGGCCTGTTGCCATCGCCGACGAATCGGCCCCGCGCGTCGCGACCGTCGTTTCGACCTGTGCCTGGCCGATCCGGCCTGTTGGGCATGTCGGGCTTGCCGTCGAAGACGTCTATGCCGTCTGTTCTCCTGTTGACATCACCGAGGTGAATGCTCACATTGTCGGTCGCCCCCCGAAGCCTCTGCGTGTTCGTGCCGGCGTCGAGCACGGAGTCAAAGACTCTCCGCATGATCTGTCCAGGCTTAACCATCAGACATCTCCCCCAAAGTTCAGCGCAGAGAACTCTGCGAAGAAGGTCGTCGTCAACGTCGTGATGTCTTCCCCACGAAGATTCAGCTCCGCCTGCGCGTCGTCCAGCGCTGCCAGATCCGCGTAGAACTCGTCCGAGTCTCCCGCAACGCTCTCCACCACCGGCGCATCCAAGATCGCATCGATCACCGCGGGCAGTTGCTCAGCCATCGGCTCGATCACCATCGGCGCCAACTGCTCCAGCAGCTGCTCCACGACGATGTCAACGGCCGCGTTCAAGAGCTTCTTCTTGATCAGCAGCATCGGCCCCGCACCCGCCGCCGTGATCGGGTTCGTGAGCATCGCCACGAGCGTGACCATCGTCGACGTGACGTCGAAGATCACCTTCATCTTCAGGCCGAAGATGACATCCGCGCCCACCTCCATCGCGGTGGCAGCCGGCGGCATGATGTCGATCAGCTTCTGCAGATTCTGCGATCGGTTCGTGTTCCACGCGCTGACCGTCGCCGGGCCGGTCTGACCCCGCAGAATCGTGGCGATATCGCCATTCATCTTGCGATCTACCGCCTGGATCACAGACTCCAGATCGGTGCCCAGATTGCGCACAAGCGTGGCGCCCCTGCGCACCTCGTCTTCATCAATATCCGGCCATTCGAAACCGAGCTTCTCCATCACCCAGATGAGCTCGTTCGGCAACATCATTCCCACGACACAACCTCCAGTGATGACTCTAAACAGCGCAGACGCAGAAGACGATGGGTAGTGCTTCCCATCGTCGACAGCATCATTCGCTGCCGGGGTAGTCGATGTCGATGCTCACGAAGCGCGTGTTCTCCACGGGGGTGATCGAGACGTTCGCGCCGTCCAATGCACCGGCATCCAGTCCGAGACGCCCTTCGAGCTCGGCCTGGCTGAGCCCAGTGAGCGAATCGGAATCGCTCGCCGGGGCGAGGAATCGCATGTCGCCGCTGGTCGCACCGTACTTGTCGGGATTATCCTGACCGATCGCGTCCTCATACAGTTCCTCCACCAGCTGACCGGGGACCTTCTTCGGCGTTGCTTTGACCTCATCCCACACGTCGCCGGGCGTATCGCGGATGCCTTTTCCGATCGATTGGCCCAGATCGCGCACCACGTTGTAGTCCGGGTCGGCATGGCGGGCCACGCGCCCGTGCGTCTCAATGCCGCGGCTGACATCAGTGAGAATGTCGTATTTCTTCGCGTGCGACGTCGGCTTGTCTTTGCGGTGCGTCGGCTGGCGCCTGCCGCCCTCTTTGTCGATCCTGCGCACGGAGTCAGCGTCGGCGCGGTGGCGGCCACCACGCTTGCGGAACGCACCGGAGAATCCTGTCTTGAACTCGCGGCCCGCACCGTCGACGGCATCGACGAGATCCCGCATCACTTTCTTCAACTGCATGTCAGTCCCCTGAGATCTGGAGGTTGGCGAGGTCGGCGAGAAGCCGATCCGTGAGGTCTTCCACATCGGTGGCGTGCCCGTCCATGTCTTCAGCCGCCTGATCGAGTGCTTCGAGGTCAGCGTAGAACTCGTCAACATCGCCGACAGTGCCTTCAACCACCGGCGACTCCAGTAGAGCCATGGCCAGTGCGGGCACCTGCTCGGCGAGCGGATCGAGAACCATCGGGAGCACCTGATTGATGACCTGTTCGAGAGTCGCTTCCATCGCCATGTCGAGAAGCTTCTTACGCGCCAGGATCAGTACCGCCGCACCGCCGGCGCCGAAGGGTCCGGCCATCAGCAGCGGAATCAGCTGCGCCAGGGTCAGGGTGATCTCGACGATCACCTTGATCTTCAACGCCAATACGACGTCGGCGGCGATGTCGATACCGGTTCCTGCCGGCCCAAGCAGATCAAGCAGCTGCTGAATGTTCTCGGACCGGTTCCGGTTCCATGCTGCGACCTGAGCCGTGCCGATGTTGCCCGTCATCGCGGCGGCGAGGTCGCCGTTGATCCGTCGGTCAGCGGCCTGAACGAGCGTCTCCATGTCGTCGCGATAACCACGCACGAGATCGGCTGCTTTGTGAACCTCGTCTTCGTCGATGTCTGGCCATTCCAAGCCCAGCTTGTCCATGACCCAGATCAGCTCGTTCGGCAACATCATTCCCACGGTCAGTACCTCCAGAACGAAGCTACTGGCCATGCCGGGTCGGGTGCGATGGGGAGATCACCCCATCGGTGAAGGCACTCGGGAACGGAGCGGGTGGTCCGATCAGAGCGCTGAACGCTGAATCGACTCGAACAGCCGGGCGGTCTCGGCACGCTGGTCAGCGACCGTGGTGACGGTCTCGGGATCCACCGGTTCGAAGGTGTCTACCCGATCTCCGACCTGCTCGGCCGTCATACGATACGCTACCCTGCCGCCGCCCTGGTCACGCGACATACCGCTGGGCCAGACGTCGCGCTGCGCGCCCGCCACCCCGATACGCCACCCGAACGGTTCGAGCTCTTCGCGGACACGACACAGCGCTTCGAAAGCGTCGTCTGCACGTGCCTGAGCGCTTCCGAACCCGGATGAGACGATCTCGACGACCCAGTCATTCCGATCGAGCCGCCACGAGATCGTAGCGTCGCGCACGATCCCTTCGCGACTCACCTGGATCGTGCGCGAACCATCACTCATACCTTCAGAATATCGGCCGGGTCGATGATGACGGGAACCTCGCTGCCGGGGTTGAGTGCGATGAGCACTCCCTCGGGCAATGCTTCAGCGTACGCGCGCCCGGTGATCGTGGTCATGTCCGAAACACCCGAGGCCGCAGCCTTGGTCGCATCGGTGAACGCATACCCGAGACGCGTGTCGTTCTTGCCGTTGACGATGAACAGCCCGCCTTCCGGACGGCTGAAGATCAGCACCTCTGAGGACGCGAACTCCTGCTCGAGCTGCTCGCCCGTGGCGTGCCCAGCGCGAGCCAGTTGCAACACGCGCTCGAGTTTCGTGGTCGGAGTCGGCCACCCCCGCGCAGGCGGTGACGGCACATACTTGGGGTTCGGCGTGAAGCGTCCGTTGATCTCACCGGTGACGTCCGAGCGCCAGGCACCGATGATGCCCTCCGGCGGTACGTTCGCCGTTCCCTCGAACTCGGGATCGATCGCATAGACCCATCCGCCAGGATTCGCGCGCGCCTGGTCACGAAGCGCTTCTGTGATGGGAGGCGCAGAAGGCGTCGTCATGTGCGGCTCGTTCCCTTCCAGGTCGCGGTCACTCATCGGTTTCCAGTGTAATGCGGGTTAGGTATCCAATCGCCCAGCGAGCCATCGGGGAGCACCCGGTTTCCACCCACGATGTTCTCGCGCGGCACACCGCCCTGGAAACTGATCTCCCTCTCAGGCCTCAAAGAGTTCGGCCCGAACGGGTTGTCCGGAATCGTGGCATCGGCGTCGATACCGCCAGGCGCATCAACGGTGTACCTGTAGTCCGAGCCCCATGCCAAATTCGGATCCCTCGTCGTGCTGACGAAGTTCGAGTGCGTGTTGTATCGCACGAAGTCGTTGTAGTTGTTGTTGTTCGGGTCCCGAACCTGGAAGCCTTCGTCGAAGATCGTGCTCGGCGGACGGTCATCACTGCGGTACAGCAGCTCGTTCGTCGTGCGGTCCACACGGTTCGTGCGTGCGCCGGTCAGATCCGGCGCATCCGTGCCGTCGAGGTTCTTGGTCCTGACTTTGAAGTCCTCGAGATGGTCGTCGACCCGACGGGTGAGATCTGGAAGTCTGACGTTCGCGTCTTTGCCTCCGTGAGTCATGGCGCGCCAGAGCTTCGAGAACGCTTCTCCGATCTTCATCAGGCATCTCCTCCGAAATCAAGGGCGGAAAATTCAGCGAAGAAGGTCGATGTCAACGTCGAGATGTCTTCGCCACGGAGGCGCATCTCTGACTGCGCATCCTCCAGCGCCTCCAAGTCGGCGTAGAACTCATCCGAATCCCCGACAGCGCCCTCGACCATCGGAGCATCCAGAATCGCATCGATCAGTGCGGGCAGGTGGTCTGCCATCGGCTCGATCGCCATCGGCAGCAGCTGCTCGAGCAACTGCTCGACCGCGATATCGACCGCGGCGTTCAAGAGCTTCTTCTTGAGCAGCAGCATCGGGCCAGCACCCAGGGCAGTGATCGGGTTCGTGAGCATTCCCACGAGCGTGATCATGGTCGTGGTGACGTCGAAGATCACCTTCATCTTCAGCGCGAGAACCACCTCAGCGCCGACGTCCATCGCGGTCGCGGCCGGCGGCATGATGTCGACGAGCTGCTGCAGGTTCTGCGAACGGTTGGTGTTCCAGGCGCTCACGGTCGCTGGGCCGGTATTGCCGCGAATCGCGGTGCTCAGGTTCCCGTTCATCCGGCGGTCGACGGCCTGAATCACAGACTCCAGGTCGGTGCCGAGATTACGCACAAGCGTCGCGCCCTTGCGGACCTCGTCCTCATCAATATCCGGCCACTCAAAACCGAGCTTCTCCATCACCCAGATGAGCTCATTCGGCAACATCATTCCCACGGCACAACCTCCAGAGTGAACTCTATCTATCGTGTGTGAGCCCTCGCGATGGGGAGTACACCCCACCCTGGCGAGCGGATGCGACAAAACTCACTGCACGACCGCCCACTGGGTCGCGCTCGACATCAATGGCGCCACTGTTCCATTGCGCGGCGAGACTCCCGCGAGATCACGGTCGACGACGGTGACGACGGGGTCGGATGCGAACGGAAGCGCGACGGCCGCGCGCACGATCGTCGCCTCGATCTGCGCCATGATGTCGCGCGCCTCGTAGACATCGGCGGTCTGGGCGTACTGCGCGATCAGCTCGTCGCGCGCCGGGTCTGAATGCCCGGTGATCGAGTTCGCTCCGTTGGTGCCCCACGCGGCAGCGAGCTGGGCAGGCGACTGCGGGATCGGCACGCGCGCGATCACGGCATCCCAACCATGCTTTTTCAGGGCAGCGTCGTAGTCATCAGCGCCGCAGTCGACGATACGCCACCCCGCCTCGGCCGCGGCCGTCTTCATCGCGTCGAAGGCGCCAGCGGCGAACTCACTCGATCGGTCGTAGAGCACACAGACCGGGCTTCCTGCGGCGACACCGGCGGCCTGGCGCTCGAGTGGCGGTTCACCCTCGGTGCTGCCGAGGGTCTGCATGAACCCTGAGTCTTCGCTCACGATTGAATAGGCTCGCGATTCGGCCTGCGTCGTCACCGAGGTGCTGGCGGAGTAAGCGGCCCGCCATTCGCCCGCCGCGCCATCGGTTAACGCGTTCGGCGGAATGGCGTGGAAGAACGCTGTTCTCGCCTTGGCTCCTGTGAAGATGCCCGTGGGGTTGAGCAGCACCGCCCAGACGCTGTTGTCATAGGTGGTGTTGACGATGAAGTCTTTGCGTTCGAGTTCATGAACCGGCTGCTGATTCGCCGCCGTCGGAGCCACCTGCGCGATATCTATCTCCGTGCCGACAGCGGCGATCGGGTCATCGCCCGGCGGCACCAGGTCGATGCGAGCCACCATCGGCGTCGCCGCCCCGCTGAAGCTCGGGTTCGGCACAAGCGTCACGCCAGAGTCAGCGTTGACCGCAGACACCTGAAAAGGACCGCTGGAGAGCAAGAGCTCTTCCGAGATTTCTGCGCCCTCGCCGAGAGAGAAACCGGTGTTCCACACCTCGCCGATCTTCTGAAGCGCTTCGTCGTCGCGCGTCTGGATCGCTGTGATGACCGCCTGCTTCGCCACCATCGGATCGTCGATGCCCAGCGCCTTCGCGCCGACCAGGTGCGCCGCCACGGGCACGCTCACGGTGCTCTGCCACTCTCGCACCGGCTGCTGCATGGTCACGTCGATCGAGCGCGCGAACTCGTCCACCGTCGGCACGATGGTCTCGGCATCCGCTTCGTCGCCGCTATCCGCGGCGTTTCCGAGTTCCGCGTCTGCGGCATCCGATTCTGCGGGGAAGTATCCGACCGCACCCGCCCAGCCGAGCAGCAGATCAGCCGCATCGAGGGGGATGTCGTCTGACCACGACGGCTCAGCGAGGTCGTAACGCACAGTGAACGGATCCTCGCTGACGATCGTGACCGTGCCGAAGCTCTCATCCGCGACGAACTCGCCGTCGACCACATCGCCGAAGTCTCCTCGTGTCATCGCAGCGATGTCGATGTTGCCCGCTGTCGGCAACGCCGCGGCGTTGACCGACGTGAGCTGTTCGGCCCATCCGACGACGACCTTCGTGCCGGGAATCACCGAATCCGGCAACGCGGGCGCGCAGCCGGTGATCCCGAGAACGAGCACCAGCGCGGCCGCGCCCCGTGCCGTCTGGCGACGTCTCCCCCTCATGTCGCCGCCGTCAAAGGTAATCGGTGTCTTCGCCGGCTTCCTCGGCCATGGCTCGGAACTGTTCGCTCTCATCGCTCTCCAGCCATGCGCGAGCGTGGGCGAGGAGGACGCCAGGCGAATCCTGCGCCTCTTCAAAGGTCGCGAAGGGGCCGATCGTGTCTTCCGACGGGCGCTCATCGGCCTGCACCACTGTCTGCGTCGACAAGTTGTACCAATAGCTCTGTGATGGGCTCATGATTCCAATCTTATTCGTCACGTCGTGCAGTGTTCACAAACACCAAACGGCCGCGGTGCCAGTCCCCCCGAACTGGCACCGCGGCGCGCGACGAGCGATGCTTACAGCTGGTCGTTGTCGCGGATCTTGTCGGCCATCTGGTCGAGCGCCGTTGCCATGTCGTTCACGGCCTCGGTCGCGTCATCGAGCGATGCCGTCAGGTCGTTGTACGCCGTCGAGTACTGCTCGGACGCGTTCTCGGTCTTGAACCCGTCCTGGACCAGGTCGTCGATGACTCCCTGAAGATCCTTCAGCGCGTCTCCGATGGACGTGCGTCCGTCGCGCAGGCGCTGAGCAGCACCTTCCATCTCGCTGTATGTTGCACCAAAGTCATGTGCCATGAGAACTGCCTCCCGCGTTCGTCTTTCATCTGGCCTGGCGGCCTTCTTCAGGCCCCTGTGGCCTCGTCAAAAAGACTAGTCAACGATTCCTCTCCCGCAAACGGGGAGCGCTACCCATGTCACCGCTGCCCACCGCAGGCGCCTCGGAGACGAACGGCATCTGCATCGTGACCGTGCGACCGGCCTGCACGAAAATACCTCGTCCAGCCGGGAAATCCGATCGCTTGACGCGCCCGAACGGTGTCTTGAAGATCGACTCGCCGTCGTAGGTGTCCGGCTTGAGGACGATGCCCTGACGCCCCGTCTTCCACTCACCGAGAACACCGATGCTTCCGGCGGCTCGACTGATCTCCGCCTCGCCGATCAAGAGATGGTCGCTGTTGTTCATGGCCTGCAACAGCGTACGCATCTGCCGATCCGCGGGACCGTCCGCGAGGTGGGGCATGTCTTCGATCACGATCAGGATGCGGCCATCGGCGAGATCGCTGCCCATCAGCTCGGTGAGCTCGACGGCGAGTTCCTTCTCGTCCTCCGGTTTGATCGCGCTGCGCACCCACGGCCT
This sequence comes from Microbacterium sp., assembly GCF_029263575.1. Classification (GTDB taxonomy): domain Bacteria; phylum Actinomycetota; class Actinomycetes; order Actinomycetales; family Microbacteriaceae; genus Microbacterium. The sequence continues at coordinate 8,501 of NZ_JAJUFV010000063.1, forward strand.
GAAATCCTTGAGCTGCGCGCGCCTGCTGCCGAAGTGGTACATGCGCACGTTCGGATCGAACCGCTCGACGGCGCTGACCAGCGCACGAAGGGCATTCGTTCGTCCCGACGCCGGCGGACCCGAGATGACGAAAGAACCGATCGGCTCGAAGCCGCGGGGCTGCAGCGTGTCGTCCGCGATGCCGAACACCGGCATCGCGTCGACCGACGCGGGCATGTCCGAAACCGGCACCATGGTGGGCAGCGACCCGATCTCAGGAAGGTCACGCACGCCCTCCGACCGCAGCCGCTCCGCGAGCGCACGCAGCGCCTTGGTCTGCTCGACCACGTTCGGCGTACCGCCCAGCACGGCGATCTGCGCCTCGTGTCCATCGATGATCGCCCGCCCCGGAGGGGACTGCTCGTCGAGGATGTCTCGCGGAGCATTGAGGAGCATGTACTGACTGTCATCGCCCATGCGCAGCACGACGCGGCGCGAGATGTTGGATGCCACGGCGCTGGGCACCGCGTTACCGCGGTCGGCCGTGATGACCACATGCACGCCGAGCGTGCGACCTTCGCCGAGGATGCGCATGAAGGTCCGGTAGAACGGCGCGCGCCCTGGGGCGTACTCCCAGTCCTTCTTGAACTCGGGGAAGTTGTCGAGCAGCAAGATGATGCGCGGCATGTTCGGGTCCGCGATCTCGCGGTACTCCTGCACGGTTGCCGCACTCGCGCTCGAGAACAGTCCGGCCCGACGGTCCATCTCGCGCTCGAGCGTGCGGAAGAGGCGCTGGATGCGCTCAGCGTCTGCGCCGTCGACGACCGAGCCGACGTGCGGCAGGTCGGACAACGGCCCGAGTGCACCGGATGCGAAGTCGAGGCAGTACACCTGCACGCGTCCGCGGTCCGAGCGCATGCCCACTGAGGTCGCAATGGACTTGAGCACGGTGGACTTGCCCGAGCCCGATGTCCCGTACACGACCAGCGAGCCGTCGCGGTCGGGCACGAACATCGCGGCCTCCTGTGCCTGCGACTCGGGAACGTCCATCATGGCGATCGGGATTCGCGTGTCGCCCTCGTTGGGCAGATCGGCCAGTTCGACGACCTCGGCCAGGTCATCGAGCCACGGGCGCCGCGGTCGGGGCAGCTGCGCAACCTCGCTCGCGCGGATGAGCGTCGACACGATGCGCTTCTGATCGTTCGGGCCGAGGTCTTCCTCGTGCGTCTCGGCCTCGGCCGGGCGCTCTGGCTCCCACTCGGCGGTCGACCCGAAACGCAGCTCGGAGACGCGCACGTCGACCACCGCGCCTTCGTCCTCGTCCGTCCATCCTCCGGCGTACGCCGACTGGAACGGAACCAGCCGCCCCGGCCCGGTCTTCGCGATGCCTCGACCGGGAATGGAGGCGGGGAACGTCGAGGCGATCGGGTCGTCGACGACGTCGCGAGAGTCTGCCTCGTCAGCCATACGCAGCGCGATGCGCAGGTTCGTGTTCGCGCGCAGGTTGTCCTTGATGACGCCGGCGGGGCGCTGGGTCGCCATGATCAGGTGGATGCCGAGCGAGCGACCACGCTGGGCGATGTCGACGACTCCGTCGACGAACTCGGGCATCTCGGAGGCGAGCGCCGCGAACTCGTCGATCACGAGCACGAGCGCCGGCGGACATTCGGGATCCTGCCGCTTCTCGAGCTCGAGCAGGTCTTTCGCCTTCTTGCGGTTGAGCAGGTGCTCGCGGTGGTGCAGCTCGGCCCGCAGGCTCGTCAGCGCACGACGCACGAGGTGCGGGCTGAGGTCGGTGACCAGTCCCACGCAGTGCGGCAGCTCGACGCAGTCGGCGAAGGCGGATCCGCCCTTGTAGTCGATGAACAGGAACGTGACGCGGTCAGGGCTGTGCGCCGCGGCCATGCCGAGCACCCAGGCCTGCAGGAACTCGCTCTTTCCAGCGCCTGTGGTGCCGCCGACGAGCGCGTGCGGGCCCTGCGTGCGCAGATCGAGCGTCATGGCGTCGCTGGCGCCCTGGCCGATGATCGCGCGCAGCGTTCCCGACTTCTTCAGGCGCGGCCGCGGAGTGGGCGAGCGATCGACGATGGTGTTGTTCTGCCGCCATCGTTCGATCACGACGTTCGGGTCTTCGGCGATCGCCGGGTCGACCAGCTGCAGGAACATCACAGCTCCCGGGATATCGGATGCGTCGTGCACGGCGGTGCTCGCATCCACCACCGGCGCCATGCGCCGGGCGAGCATGTGCATGTAGGCGTTCGAGACCCCCTCGACACGCGCGTTCTCGAACTTCTCGCCGACACGGACGAGTCCGACGTGCGCTTCTTCCAGCCCGGTTGTGACGTCGATGTAGCTGCGGCAGACAGCCGGGAGCGATTCGACGATCGGCGAGACGAACACCGCGTGAACACCGTGATCCGCGCCGCGGTCGAGCATGTCTGTCAGACGCCCGCGGTCGACCGGGGCGTCGGCGGTGACGAAGATGATCACCGACACGGCCGGGGTCTTGCTGTGATCCGTCGCCGCGCGCGCGACATCGGTGCCGTACAGCAGCGGATTCCAGTCGTCCTTGAACGGGCCGCGCGGCTCCAAAGCGCCCGCGCCGCCGGCCTCGGCGCGCTGGACGTAGTCTTCCAGCATGCTCAGCAGCGCGGCCCCGGTCGGCGCAGAGTCGGCCAGTGCCGCCCCGCGGAACGGACTCTTCTCACTGGAGGTGTGCGGGATCCATTTGAGCCAGTCCAGCTCGCTCGTCCACGTCGCGTCGGAGAACGCCACGGCGACGACGTCATTGGGCGCATGCAGCCCGAACAGCTGCACGGCGAGCCCGCGCATGGCATCGGCTGCGAGACCCTGGGGTCCGGCGATTCCGATGGATCCGGCATCCGCGAGCAGCTCGAAGATGGGAACGTCGTCGACGCTCGCATAGCGCTCTTGGAGACGATCGATCCGCTCGATGAACTCCGGCAGACCGTCGGGCGTCTCCGTCTCCGCGATCTCGTTGCGCGCCGGCAGCGTGCAGCTACCCAGGCGCACCCCGAGGAAGTTCCAGTGCTCCGGACGTCTGGTCCACAGCATCGGTCCCAGGCGCATAGCGTGATCGAAGACCTCTGCCACGGGCGGGGCCTCGCTGTTGCGCGCCTCTTCTTCTTCGGGTTTGCCACGGAAGAAGTCTTCTTCCAGCTGCTCGTACTGCCGCTCGAACAGCAGAAAATCATGGTTCGAGCTCTGTTTCGCCTGCCGCGCCTGGTTGATGATGTTACCCAGCGCCATCATCGGCGTCATGACGATCATGAGCAGCGAACGCGGGTTACCGTTCATGACGTACAGCGCCGCACCCATGAGGATCGGCGTGATCAGGATCGGCCAGGGGAAGATCTTGCCCTGCGTCTCCGTCGGAATGCGCGGGGCCTTGAAGCTGGTGCCCGGGTAGCGCACCTCGACGCGGGGGCTGCGGTTGAACATGAGCCCGCCGCCGCGCTCGATGATCGGCTCTTCTGCTGCCGTGCCGTCGAAGGAGCGCGCGAGGCGCAGCTCGAGGGTCGTACCGCCGATCACGAACGGCTCGCCCTCGCCGACGCGAACGCGCTGCGCGGCGACACCGTCGACGAGCACGCCGTTCGCCGAGTTCAGGTCGACGACCTCGATGTGGGTGCTGATCTCCAGTCGCGCGTGCCGTTTGGAGACCATCGGGTCAGCGAGCACGACGTCGTTGCTCGCCTCCCGCCCGAGGAACACGTGTCCCGATCTGATGGGAAACTCTTGCCCGGCGAGGGTGCCAGCGGTGGCGCGCAGCACACCGATGATCTCGCGCTGGCCGGATGCCGCGTAGTCGGGTCCGTAGTTGAGGACGGATGCTGCGAAGCCAGAGCCGATCGGCGCCTCGCCGATCGGGACGTCCGGCTGCAAGGGAACGAGTCGGTCGCCGGTCGGCGGGGCGACAGCGAGCGTGACGACGTCACCGTCGGCGACGGGGGTCGACCGCGTCGGATCTGCCTCGGCGACATACCGCGCCACGTCGCCCGCGGTGGCGGTCGAATCAGTCGTGATCACGATGTCAACCGGATCGCCCGCGGGGCGATGCAGGGTCAGCTTCAGCCTCATTCGTATTCCTCAGTCATCTGTTCGTGCTCGTTCACACCTGGACGACGTTCGCCAAGCGATCGCCCAGACGAATCGTGTCTCCGTTGATGGTCATGACCGGCACCCCCGCCGCGACCTCATACTCGACACCGGCGCGAATGAGTCCGGAGCCGTTCGTGGAGCGGCAGTCGGTGATCTCGAGTCCGCCGTCGATCGGGCGCACCAGCATGTGAGTCTTCGACAGTGACCGGCTGTCGTCGGTCAGAGCGATCGGGCGTGCGCCGGCGAACTCGGTCGACTCGGGGTTTCTGCCGAGCAACACGGGATCGGCGACCAGAATGCTCTCACCGGTATCGAAGCGCAGCTCGAAGCGCAGAGCGAGCACCGGCTCGGGGGCGGGCTGTGCGGCAGGCTCTGCGGCAGGGGCGACCGGTTCGTGCGTGAGCGGAGAGTGCTCGGCAGGAGCGGGGTGCTCGGCCGGGGCGAACTGCTCGACCGGCTGCTGCGCTGGAGCCTGCTGGATGGGTTCCTGGTGGACGGGAGCCTGATTCAGCGGATGCTCATGCTGGGGCGTCGCGAGTGACTGCCCGGCGGCACCCGCTGATGGTGTCAGTCCCTGGCCGGCGTCGGCCTGACGGTAGCCGCCGAGCACGGGCTTTCCCGCCTCGGCCGGGGCCACGGGCTCGACCACCGCGGCGTGCGGCAGGCCGACCGTGGGGCGCTCGTTCGGCTCGTAGGGGCGGGCGACGCCGATGACACCGGCGCTGATGCGTTCGCCCGGTCGGTACTGCGGCCTCACCGAGGGATCCATCGAGGTGGCCAGCGACGGGAGCGCGGAGCGCCCCGCGGTCGGCTCGGCCTTGACGAGCTTGCGGGCCACGCGCAGGCGTTTGTCGTCGAAGGGGTTCAGCCCCTGCTTGATGTCGATGAGCCACACGCCGGTCGCTCTGTCGTGCAGTCCGCGACCACGGCGTTGCGGATCCATGAGGTTGCTCAACACGAGAAACAGCGGCCCCAGCAGCGGCACGATGCCCGACACGCACAGCAGCAGGTAGCGCAGCAGCACTTTGCCGATGCCGGGTTTTTCGAGTGTCTTGACGTTGACGGTGCGGATTCCGGCGATGGCCTTGCCGATCGTCATACCGCCGCGGCCGTGCATAGCCAGCTGCAGAACGCTCAGCACGAGGGTGAGGAAGACCGTCACCGCTGCCGCGACGATGGCCAGCACGAAGCTCGGGTGGTTCACGAATCCGTAGATCGAGATCGAACCGTCGGCGAGCTTGAGCACCAGAGGCATGGCGCCGATCCACAACGGCAGCTGCACGACCGTCCAGAACACGATGTCCAGGGTGAAGGCGAGAGCGCGGCGGCCGATCGGAGCGCGAATCAGCCCGAGAGCTGTGGCATAGGCAGGATCGGGGCGCCCCTGGGAATCGAGCCCCTCGATCTCTTCTTCCTTCTCGTCGACCTCCCAGATCGTCGCGTCGAAGGCCGCGGCGCGTTTGTCACTCGGGGTCATTCGACACAGCCTCGCACGGCTTCTGAAGCGCGTCCGTCACCGCGGCGCAGCATCACGTCGACGCACATCTGTCCGGCCGGCGCATCCTCGACGATCACCTGGGTTTCTTCTGTGGTCTGCGGCGTGCTATCCCCCGCGAGATCGACCGTGTTCCAGAGGTAGAGATCGCCATCTTCGGGCGCCGGATTGGTCCAGGTGAAGGTGACTGTGTCACCCGCTCGGACCCCCTCGACCTCTTCGACAGTCGGAACGGCATCCGACACCGGGTTCTGCGGAACCACCTCGTCCTGAGTGGCGACAGGATCGGGCTCCCCCGCTGTGCCGCCCAACAGCGTGAATCCAGCGATCGCCGCACCGCCGACGACGACCACGGCCGCGGCGGCGATCGCGATCCACATCCCCACTCGCGACCGGGGCTTTTCGGATGCTTCGGCGGGCTGCGCGAGCGGATCCTGCACGGGCGCGGCGACAGCGGGCGCGTCGGGTGAGACGGCTCGCGGTGGGCTCAGGATCGTACGATCGTCGTCGGCGGGAGCCACGGAGTCCGACGGTGAGACCGTCTGCGGCGTACGGCGCACCGTCTCATCGACGACGGGCGTCGGTGCCGGCGCGAAGCGGGGACCGGCGTCGGATGCGGCCGTCTTCGGCGCGGGCTGCGGATTGCCGAACGGACGCGTCGTCGCCGAGGGGCGCGTGGCACCGGTCTCTGGCGCGATGCTGACGATGTCGCGAACGCGCGTGAGCCCGTCTGCTTCGTCTTCGAGGTCTTCGGCATCGGGATGGTCATCGACGATGTCGATAGGTGTGACCGAGTGGGTCAGTTCGATCTGCACCTTCTGCAGCGCACGAGCGAACGCCACGGCACTCGGGTAGCGCGCGTCGGGGTTCTTCGACATAGCACGCTCGAGCACCTGCTGCAGGCTGCCGGGCGAATCGGGGCGGGCGAGCGGAGGAAGCGGGGCGCGTTCGATCCGCTCGATCAGATCGGCACCGGAGTTGCGCTCTCCCGGACGCTCGAACGGCGAGCGCCCGGCCAGCAGCGTGTACAGCGTCGCCCCCAGGGCGAACACATCCGAGCGCGGACCGCTCTCGGGCGGGTCGGCGAAGAACTCCGGCGGCGACCACGGAATCGACATCCCCGTCGCCTCGGTCACCGCGCCCGTCGTCGACGCGATACCGAAGTCGGTGAGCGCCGGCCGGTTGTACTCGGTGACGAGAATGTTGGCGGGCTTGATGTCACGGTGCAGCACGCCCGCGCGGTGAGCCGTCTCGACGGCTCCGGCCACCTGGATGCCGACGCGCAGCGCCTCGGCGACCGAGAACGGCTCTTTTCGCGCGCGCACCTGCAGGTTCGGTCGCGGACAGTACTCCATGACGAGGTATGGCCGATGGTCGCCGGCGACGCCGGCCTGGTAGATCGTGACGATCGCCGGATGCGTCGACAGCATCGCCATCACGTTCGCCTCTTCGGCGAACTCCTTCGCCGCGCCACTCGAAATGCGCTCAGCGAGCAGCACCTTCACCGCGACGCGGCGTTTGGGCATCTGCTGCTCGTACAGGAACACATCGGCGAAGCCGCCGGTTCCCAGCGGTTCGAGATACGTGAAGCCGGGCAGCTCCGGCGGTGGAGAAGGGGGTCTGCTCACGGGAGATCCTCGAAGGTGACGACCACGCCGTCACCGAGGTCGACCTGATCGCCCGAGAGCACGAGCGTCTGCTCACCGGGGTGCAGACGCAGCGGGTCGGCACCAGGGCGCAGCAGCATCGAGCCGTTCGTCGTGTGCAGATCGACGACGACGACCGTGTCTCCCTCGGGACGGATCTCGAGGTGGCTGCGCGAGATGTCCTGCTGCGGGCTCTCAACCGCGACGAGGTGCGGCAGTTCTGCACCGCTGGCGCGTGTCGAGCGGGGCCGACGGCCGACGATGACGGTGCGATCGAGCGTGACGACCTGTCCGGTGGACACACTGATGCGGCCCGCAGGGCCGGCGACGGTCGGCAGCACCGCGGTCGGCGCATCCGGCTCTGCCGCTGGCGGATTCAGTCGCAGCGCGCGGGCTTCGGCGACCGAGATGGTCGCGCCGTCGTGGTCGCCTTCCATCGGGACGGATGCCGCGGGCGGCGGGGGTGGCGCCACGGCTCCAGGCGAGACGACGGTGGCTCCGAAGAGCTGATCGAACTCGTCGGCGTCGGAGGCGTAGGTGGTCTCCACCGGCAGCAGCGTCGCGCCGTTGACGGCGTCATCGACCCCCTCGGTCGCCACCTCTTCGGTCACTGAGCCTGTCGAAGCGTCCTCGATCGCTGAGCCTGCCGAAGCGTCCTCAGCCGCCACCTCTTCGATCGCTGAGCCTGCCGAAGCGTCCTCAGCCACCACCCCCTCGATCGCTGAGCCCGCCGAAGCGTCCGCATCCGCATCCGCATCCGCATCCGCATCCGCATCCGCATCCGCACCCGCGATGACGACGTCATCCGGCTCGATGTCGGCGATCGCGTTCGCGGCGCGCACGATGCCGCTGCTGATCGGCAGCGCCGCGCTCTCGTTGGCGTCGTCAATGCTGACGGCGATACGGCTCGCG
>NZ_JAJUFV010000064.1 GCF_029263575.1 Microbacterium sp.
CGCTCGACCGAGGAGTTCATCCACCACAATCTCGTCCTACGCAAGGGCGAGATCGCCGCGGTCGCTGCCTTCAGCTACCGGGTGCGTACGCCGGAAGACCTCGACAGGGCCGTCGCATTCTTCACCGAACTCGGCTGCGAGGTACGTCGCAAGGAAGACGGATTCGTCACAGGCATCGGCGATTCGGTGCGCGTGATCGACCCTCTCGGGTTCCCATACGAGTTCTTCTACCAGAGCGATCACGTCGAGCGGATGTCGTGGCGCTACGATCTGCACATTCCCGGCGAGCTGGTGCGGCTGGATCACTTCAACCAGATCACCCCCGACGTGCCCCGCGCGGTGAAGTACATGCAAGACCTCGGCTTCCGTGTCACAGAAGACATCCAAGACGAAGAGGGCACGGTCTATGCCGCGTGGATGCGCCGCAAGCCCACCGTGCATGACACCGCGATGACCGGTGGTGACGGCCCGCGTATGCACCACGTGTGCTTCGCGACGCACGAGAAGCACAACATTCTCGCCATCTGCGACAGACTCGGGGCCCTCCGCCGTTCCGATGCGATCGAGCGCGGCCCGGGCCGGCACGGCGTGAGCAATGCGTTCTACCTGTATCTGCGCGACCCCGACGGCCACCGCGTCGAGGTGTACACGCAGGACTACTACACCGGCGATCCCGACAATCCAGTTGTCACCTGGGACGTGCATGACAATCAGCGTCGTGACTGGTGGGGCAACCCCGTCGTCCCTTCGTGGTACACCGATGGTTCGCTCGTACTGGATCTCGATGGCAACCCGCAGCCGGTCGTCGCGCGCACCGATGACAGCGAGATGGCTGTCACGATCGGCGCCGACGGTTTCTCGTACACCCGCCGTGCCGAGGGCGAGGAGTCGATGCCCGAGTGGAAGCAGGGCGAGTACAAGCTGGGGAACCAGCTGTGACGCTCACCGCCGCCCAGCGCGAGCAGATCGCCTCTGAGCTCGCCGAAGCCGACCGTACGCACGGTGTGATCCCGCGCGTGACGGCGCGATTTCCGGATGCCACGATCGAGGACTCCTACGCGATTCAAGGCATCTGGCGTGACAAGAACCTCGCTGCGGGTCGAAAGCTCGTCGGCCGCAAGATCGGACTGACGTCGAAAGCGATGCAGCAGGCAACCGGCATCACCGAGCCCGACTACGGCGTCATGTTCGATGACACCGTCTATGCTTCCGGGGCAGAGATTCCCTTCGATGATTTCTCGAACGTGCGCATCGAGGTCGAGCTCGCGTTCGTACTGGGCCGGCCGTTGGAAGGCCCCGACTGCACGCTCGACGACGCTCTCGCCGCGATCGACTACGCCGTCCCCGCGCTCGAGGTGCTGAACTCGCACATCGAGCTCGAAGGACGCACGATCGTCGACACGATCAGCGACAACGCAGCGTACGGTGCGATGGTGCTCGGCGATGTGCGCAAGCGACCGGACGAGATCGACCTGCGCTGGGTGCCGGGTGTGCTGTCGCGTAACGGCGAGATCGAAGAGACCGGTGTCGCGCAGGGGGTGCTCGGCCACCCCGCCACCGGCGTGGCGTGGCTGGCGAACAAGTTCCATCAGCACGGCGCGCGGCTCGAGGCGGGTGAGATCATCCTGGCAGGATCATTCACGCGGCCCATGTGGGTGCACGAGGGCGACGCGGTGCGGTGTGATTACCGGGAGATGGGAGTCATTGAATGTCGTTTCGTCTAGAACCGGCGCCATCGCTGCGCGAGCGTCTGGCGGCGGTGTCGCGGCCATTCATCGGCGCGTGGATCTGCTCGGGCAGCCCGGTCGCCGCTGAGATCGTCGCCGGATCCGGGCTCGACTGGACGCTGATCGACGGCGAGCACAGCCCGATCGGGCTGGAATCGACCGTGGCTCTGCTGCAAGCTGTCGCCCCCTACCCGATCACGCCGGTCGTGCGGGTGCCGTCGGCCGACCCGGTCTGGATCAAGCAGGTCCTCGATGCGGGCGCGCAGAATATTCTCGTGCCAATGGTGAACAGCGCAGCGGATGCCACGGCCGCCGTCGCCGCGACCCGCTACCCGCCACGCGGCATCCGTGGGGTCGGCAGCGCGCTCGCGCGCGCCGGACAGTGGAACCGCATCGAGAACTACCTGCAGCGTGCCCACGAGATCACGTCGCTGACCGTGCAGATCGAGACGGATGCCGCGGTGCGCGGCGCCCGCGCAATCGCCGAGGTCGACGGAGTGGATGCGGTCTTCATCGGCCCGAGCGACCTCGCAGCCTCTATGGGACTGCTCGGTCAGCAGGAGCATCCCGACGTCGTCGCGGCCGTCGAGCACACGATCGCCGAGGTGCGCGCGGCTGGAAAGCCCGTCGGGGTGAATGCCTTCAACCCGGAGGCCGCGCGCCGCTACCTCGACGCCGGAGCACACTTCGCGCTCGTCGCCGCCGACGTATCGATCCTGGCGCGTGCGACCGAGAAGCTGGCCGCGGAATGGACGAACGTCGACGACGGCGAGCGCGAAAGCTACTGACCCCGGCGGGTGAGGTCAGACTGCGGCCACGTGGGCTGCGTTCACACCGGCGATACGACCCAGACCGATCGCGGTGAGAAGCCCGTTACCCGAAGAATACCCGTCGGCTCCTGTTTTGCCCGACACACCAGCCGCGACGCCACCGCCGGCGAAGAGGCCGGGGATTGGCGTGCCATCAGCGCGCGCAACCGCCGCCGTGTCGTCCACCCGCCAACTGTCAACAGTTTGCAATTTGGGTGGAACTAGGGTGAACACATGGCCCGCCTGCTGATCGTGCATCACTCCCCGACGCCCCAGGTCGCCGAGCTCGCCGCGGCCGTGCTGCGCGGCGCGCACACCGCAAGCAGTGAGGGTGTCGAGGTCATCGAACGGGCTGCGCTCGAGGCGATGGCCACCGATCTGCTCGACGCGCATGCTGTCATCTTCGGCACCACGGCAAACTTCGGGTACATCTCCGGCGCGCTCAAGCACTTCTTCGATACGACGTACACCGACACCCACGAGGCGACACGCGGACGTGCGTTCTCGTATTGGATCCACCGCAGCCACGACACCACCGGCGCCGAACGGGCGATGCAGTCGATCACCACCGGCTACGGGCTGCGCCTCGCCGCCGACCCGGTCGTGTTCACTGGCGACGTGGGCGAGCATCTCACGCGCGCCGAAGAGCTCGGGGCGAGCGTCGCCTGGTCGCTGACCCTGTAGACCGCCTCCGCTCAGCCGAGAGGGTCGGCCAGCAGCCGGGCGAACGCGGACTCGGCCGCGCCGATCAACAGGCGATCCTGCCCGAGCGCAGCCGAGGCGATCTGCAGACCTTCCGCCGCCACCGCAAGAGAACGGGCCCGTACATCGGCGTCGAAGCCTTCCGGATCGTTCTCGCGCAGAATCGCTAGAAATCCGCCGAGCACGACCATCGAGGGATTGAGCACGTTCGCTGCATTTCCGATCGCCGCCGCGAGCACGCGCCGTTGGCGGGCGACCTCCTCGTCGGCGGTCGGGCCCGCTGCGGCGAGCGCAGCCACCAGGGCGGCATCGTCTCCGCCGATCAGCTGCGAGGCAGCCAGCAGCCGCGCGCGGCTGACCTCTGCTTCGAGCACGCCGTCATGCGTGCGTCGGTGAGATTCGTGGGCGATGCCGGGCCGGGTCTGTCCCCATTCGCCCGCGTAGCCGCCGGACCCCCGAATGAGCGATCCGTCGAGGATCAGCCCGCCGCCGATACCGCTGGCACCGCCGTTGAGGTAGACGACATCCGCGTGCACCCGTGCAGCGCCGAACAGGTGCTCAGCGCGTGCGCCGAGCGAGGCGTCATTGTCGACGGTGACCGGCAGTTCGAGCGCGGACGAGAGCGGGCTCACGAGGTCTTCATCGCGCCAGTCGAGGTGCGGCGCCAGCCGCACGAGGCCATCAGCAGCGCGCACGAGCCCTGGCACCGCGACCCCGACACCGATGAGGCGACAGGAGGCGAGTTCGTCGCGTCGCCACCGCTTCACCGTCTCGACGACGGTGGCGACGGCATCCGCTACACTCGGCACATCGTCACGTTCGATGCGGCTGCGCATCCGCAGACCGCCGCCCAACGAGACCGCGCCGATCTCGATCGCGTCGACCTCGGGGTTCACGCCGATGGCGACCACGTCCGCGCTCGGGGCGACGACCGGGCTCGGTCGCCCCGCACGCTTGGTCGGGTCGGGTTCCTGCTCGACGACAAGTCCATGCTCCACAAGGACGGTGACCAGATCGGCCACCGTGGAGCGGTTCAACCCCGTCTCGGCGGTGATGACGGATCGCGATCGTGCTCCCTCGTGATGGACGAGACGCAGAACTTCGCCGAGGTTCGTCCGGCGCACAGCCTCGACCGCGGTTGTGCGTTCCCTCATCGATGACTCATTTCCGTGGGCTGTACCAGTGCCTTCAGCGTATCGGCACAGCCGAATCAGCCCCGGAAGGCTCGTAGCGAAATGAGCGGATGCCGACGCTACCGCGTGGTGCCTGGGAATGACTGGTCGCGAACACGCCCAGCCACAGGCCGAGGAACCCGCCCGTCGATGAGGCATCGAGCTCTCGCCCGTCCACCGTATGGAGGACCTCTCCCCCGGCGAGGAGCGCATAGTCATACGCGCGTGCGCGCACGCCCAGGCGAACCGAGTCCGCACGTTCGCGCACGCTCTCAGCCAAGATGCGTTCGTGGCCGCCCTGGCGGTGCACCACCCGCATCACACATTCGTTCGGGTGCCGTGTGACCTGCACGGTGGCGTGATCGCATTCGGACTGCCTGACCACGAGCCCCACCGTCTCACCATCGACGAGCGCCGAGACGTCGAGCTCGATCATCACGTCGACATCGACGTGCTGCTGGCGCACACCCACGAACGCCACGGCTGCGGCATCCGCCAGCGACGCGGCGCGCACCGGCAAGGTCCATGTGCCGTCGCCGGCGATGTGGGCGACCTGCTCGGGCAGCGCCCGCAGCCCCGTCCATCGCAGATCGTCCGGTGAAACCTCTCCTGAGCGGTGGGCGTCCGGCTGCCACGTACCCGCATCTGCATCCGCCACCGCATCCTCATCCTCGGCCGAGACCTCGAACGTCTCGGGAAGCGATCCTCGACCGGGTGCGAACACCGGCCAGCCGTCCTCCCAGACCACCGGACACAGAAAGGTCTCACGCCCGAGCGGATAGTGATAGCCGTCCTGCGCGCGCATCGCGAGCATGACCGCCTGCCAGGTGCCATCCGGCGTCTGGACGAGATCGGCGTGCCCCGCGCCGATGACCGGGGCGCTTCGGCCCAGGTGCCGGTGCGTGAAAACCGGGTTTGCGCGGTTACCTTCGTAGGGGCCGGTCAGGGCATCGGCGCGGGCCACGCTGACGGCGTGATGGAACTCGGTGCCCCCTTCGGCGGCGATCAGATACCAGCATCCGTCAACCAGAAACAGGTGCGGCGCCTCCGCCCACACCACACGATCGAGCGCGCCGCGCCAGATCACATGCTCCTCGCCCACAAGCGCCCGCTCATCACGCGAGTATTCACGCACCCAGACCTCGGTCTGGTGATACCACTGCGGTTCACGCGCCAGGCGTGTGCCGTGCATCCACACCCGACCCGTCTCGTCGAACGCGACCGAGGGGTCGATGCCGTCGACGTCCAGCCAGATCGGCTCGCTCCAGGGGCCCCGCGCGTCCCGAGCGGTGATCACGAAATTGCCGCCGCGGGTGGCATCGGCCTGGTCGACGAGGGTGCACACGATCCAGAAGCGCTCACCGTCATGGCGGATCGTGGGCGCATACAGCCCACCAGATGAGCGGATGCCCTCGAAATCCAGCATCCCCGCGCGATCGATAGCATGGCCCACCGTCTCCCAGTGCACCAGGTCTCGTGAGCGCATGATCGGAAGCCCCGGCAGATACTCGAACGTCGAACTCACGAGGTAGTAGGTCTCCCCCACCCGGCAGATCGACGGGTCGGGATAGCAGCCAGGAAGGATCGGATTGGTTGCCGTGATCGTCACCATGACGCCTCGACGATGCGGGCGTCAGCGGCGGTCACGGCGTGCACATCGCCGGTGAGCACGAGGGTCCGGGACGGTGTGGCCGATCCCGGGATCTCGTGCGCATGGCGACCGCGCGCGTTTGAGATCACGCCGGCGGTCGCATCGTCCAGCTGAACCGGAGAAGCCGCCGCGTGCGAGGCGACCCAGACCTCGATGTCACCGGGTTCGACGACGCGGGTACCGGTGCGATCAGTGAACGCCAGTCGCGCTGTCGGCACGTCGAAGCTCACCCTCCGGGACTGACCGGGTTCGAGTGACACACGGGCGTACCCGAGCAGCCCAGCGACCGGCCGGGTCACCGATGCGACCACATCGCGCCCGTACAGCTGGACGACGTCGGTCGCCGCGCGCTGGCCCGTGTTGGTGACGGTGACCGACGCCGCGAAGCGCCCGCTCGTCGCTGCGTGGGAATCTACCCGCAGCTCGTCGTACGCGAAATCGGTGTACGACAGCCCGAATCCGAACGGGCGCACCGGTGTCGGGTCGGAGGAGGTCACCTCCGACGCACCACCCAGAATCGGATGCAGGTACGCATAGGGCTGCGCCCCCGCCGACCGCGGCAGGCTCACCGGCAACCGACCCGAGGGCGATGCGGCGCCGGTCAGCACATCGGCCACTGCCCGAGCGCCTTCCTCTCCGGGAAAGAACGACTGCACAACGGCCGCCGGCAGCTGTCGGGGCCCGTCGTCACCGGCATCCAGCGCCCAGCCGACGGCGTAGGGGCGACCGGTGAGCATCACCATCACCACCGGTGTTCCGGTGGCCACGAGCCGCTCGATGAGCTCGCGCTGGACGCCGGGACGCTCAAGCGACTCGGTATCATTGCCCTCTCCGACAGTGCCGCGTCCGAACAGCCCCGCCTGATCGCCGACCACGACGATCGCCACGTCCGCGGCTGATGCCACCTCCGCGGCAGCTTCGAAACCCGAACGGTCGTCGCCATCGACCTCGCAGCCACGAGCGACGATGATCTCGGCTTCGGGCAACGCTTCGACCAGCGCTTCGCGCACCGTCGGAATCTCGAAGCCGATCTCGTATTCGGGGTGGTGCGCGAGCACATGGTTCGCAAACGAATAGCACCCCTGCAGGGCTTCAGCCCGGTCGGCATTGGGACCGATCACCGCAATGCTCTTCGCCTTCGTCGCCAGCGGCAACGCGCCATCGTTCGACAACAGCACCAGCGACTGCTCGGCGAGCCGGCGCGCGACTGCACGGTGGCGCGGGGTATCGAGATCGATTTCCTGCGGCGGATCAGACTCGAAGGCATCCGGATCGAGCAGGCCCAGCTCGTCTTTCTGCGACAGAGCACGGATGACCGCGCGATCCAGGTAGCCCTCATCGAGCTTCCCCGAGCGCACCCGCTCGACCAGCGCTGCGCCATAGGCGTCTGCGGAGGGAAGTTCGATATCGATACCCGCGATCAGTGCCTGGTGGGCGGCTTCCCCCCGATCAGCGGCGACCGCGTGCATCGCCTCGAGGAACGCCACAGCGAAATAGTCGGCCACCACGACGCCCTCGAAGCCGAGCTGTTCACGCAGGAGCGCGGTCAGCAGCCGGGGGTCCGAGGCGACGGGCACACCGTCGATCTCGGCGTAGCTGTTCATCACACTCTTCACACCGCCATCACGGATCGCCATCTCGAACGGCGGGAGGAACACATCGGCGACCTCGCGTGGCCCGGCAGAAACCGGGGCGTGGTTGCGTCCGGCGTGCGAGCCAGAGTAGCCGAGGAAGTGCTTCAGCGTCGCGTGCACCCCACGCGATTGCAGCCCCTGCACATAAGCGGTACCGACCGTCCCCACGAGATAGGGGTCTTCCCCGATGCACTCATCCACCCGACCCCAACGCGGATCACGGACGACATCGAGCACGGGAGCGAGCCCCTGATGGATGCCCAGCTCACGCATCGACTCCCCGATCAGCGCGCCCATCTCGGCGACGAGCTCGGGGTCGAACGACGCGCCCCAAGCCAGCGGCGTAGGAAAGGTCGCCGCCTTCCACGCCGCAAGCCCGGTCAGGCACTCCTCATGCACGAGCGCCGGGATGCCGAGTCGGGTCTCGCGCTTGAGCCGGCGCTGTTCCTCCCACAGCCACGCGGCACGCTCAGCAGGATCGACCGGGCGCGTCCCGTACACGCGGGTGTAATGTCCGATGCCGTCCTTCGTGATGTCCGCGAGCGCCGCGGGTGCAGCATCGCCGCCCATCTCGTTCTGCATCGGCGCGACGACCTCACCCCCCTGGTCGAGCCAGTAGCCGCCCAGTTGCGCGACCTTCTCTTCGATGCTCATGCGTGCCAGAAGCTCCGCCACACGGGGCGACGCGACCGGGAACGCCGGGATGTCTTCGCTCATGCGAGCCTCCGGTGAAGATGTGAAAACCATGGTGCGACCTCAGCCCTTGACCGCGCCGGTGAGCCCGCCGACGATACGGCGTTCGAACAGGCTGAAGAAGATCAGCGCCGGCAGCATCGACAGCGATGTGTACGCGAGTACACGCGCGGTGTCGACCGAGTACTGCGAGGCGAAGTTCTGCACGCCCAGCGGCAGAGTGAACAGACTCGGGTCGCTGAGGATGAACAGCGGCAGCAAGTAACCGTTCCACGCGCCGACAAACGCCAGGATGCCGACGGTGATGACCCCCGGCAGGCTCAGCGGGATCACCATGCGCCAGAAGAAGCCGAGGCGCGAGGCCCCGTCGATGGCAGCTGCTTCCTCCAGCTCGTTCGGAATCGCACGCAGGAACGGAACGAGGATGATGATGGTCACCGGCAGCGCGAAGGCGATCTGCGGCAGGATGATGCCAGCGAGAGAGTTGACCAGGCCGAGGTTGCGAACCAGCAGGTACAGCGGCGTGATCGCCACGGTGATCGGGAACATGAGACCTGCGGCGAACAGTGCGTACATCACGCCACGTCCGCCGAAGTCATAGCGTGCGATCACGTAGCTGGCCATGACGCCCAGCAGCACGGCTCCGACCGTTGTTCCGATGGCCGAGATGGTCGAGTTGACCATCGCCGTCCAGAACTCCGAGCTGACCAGCACGTCGCCGTAGTTGGCGAGTTCCCACGGTGCGGGAAACGCCGACGGATCCATCGTGATCTGGGCGTTCGTGCGAAACCCGCCGATGATGATGTACAGCACCGGGGTGATGCAGATGGTGATCAGCACGACGGCGATCAGGTAGACCCCCGGGCTCCCCCAGCGCGCCTTCGGCTGGCGTGGCGGGCGCCCTGGCTTGCGGGGCTGTACAACGAGCGAGGTGCGCAGATTCTCGGTGGTCACGCGCGTTTCCTTCCGCTTGCACCGGTCACGGCCCCTTCGGTGTCGCGCCGCAGGACGAAGCGCTGATACACGAGGGCGATGACGAGGGAGATGAGAAAGAGCATCACGGCCACTGCGTTACCGAAGCCGTAGCTGCCGGCGAGATGTCCGTTCTGGTACATGTAGGTCGCCATCGTCGAGGTGCCCGCGGTCGACGCGATGTACTGCCCCCAGATGATGTTGACCAGATCGAACAGCTGCAGCGAACCGATGATCGAGAGAAACGCCCAGATCCGGATGGTCGGGCCCAGAAGCGGCAGCGTGATGCTCCACTGGATCTTCCAGAACCCGGCGCCGTCGATCGCTGCCGCTTCATAGAGCTCGTCAGGGATGGACTGCATGCCCGCGAGCATGAGAATGACGGCGAAACCGATGTACTTCCACGTGATGATGATCATCAGCGTCCACATCGCGATGGCAGGATCGGCGAGCCACGACTGCTGCAGCGCGCCGAGCCCCCATTTGTCGAGGAGCGAGTTCAGCGCCCCGGCATCCTGCATCATCAGGCTCCATCCGATGCCGACGATGACCTCCGAGATCACGTACGGCATGAAGATCAACACCCGGATCAGCGAGCGGCCGCGCATCTTCTGATTCAGCAGCAGCGCGAACAGAATCGCGATGGGCCCCTGCATGACGAGCGAGAGCACGACGATGATGAAGTTGTGCAGCACCGCGTCGCGGAAGGATTCGTCCTGCCAGATGAGGAAGTAGTTGTTGAGACCGACGAACTCGGTGGGCCAGCCGAAGCCGTTCCATTTGAAGAAGCCGTAGAACGCCGCCATTGCCACCGGAAAGATGACGAATCCGACGAACATGAGCAGCGCCGGGCCCGAGAGCAACGCGATCTCGCCGCGTTTGCGCCAGTCGGCACGCGGGCGCCGGCGCACCGGGGCCGGCGTGGCGCCAGCCCCGGTGCGAACGTCGCTCTCAGGCACGGCCGCTGCCCTCACCTGGGTATCGGTCATCGTCCGGCTCAGCCCCGCTCTGCGGCATTGGAGATCTCTGCCACGAGGCTCTCGGGGTCACCCTGACCGGCGAGCAGCTCGACGACTCCGACGTTCAGCGCATTACCGACGTTCTGGCCGAGTGCGGTGTCCAGCCACAGGGCAACGTACGGCGCAGTGCTGTACGCCTCCATGAGGGGAATCAGCGAGGGATCAGTGACGGCGCCGGTGGCTTCTTGTGAGGCGGGGATGGTCTGGAACGCGACGGCGTAGTTCTCTTGCCACTCCTTCGACGCGATGAAGTTGAGGAAGTCCTCGCATGCCGTCGGAGAGTCGTTCGAGCACGAGTACCCGTCGACGCCACCCATCATGGCGCCGGGGGCGCCGTCACCGCCATCGACTTCAGGGAAAGGGAACCAGCCCAGGTCGGGCAACGGCTGCTCATCGGGGGTCAGCCCGGCGATCACACCGACGTCCCAAGCGCCCATGAGCTCCATGGCTGCCTTGTGGTTGGCGACGAGCCCCGCTGACGAGTTCGCACCCTCTTGCGCGGATGTCGTCAGGAAGCCCTCGTTGAACGGCTCGACAGCGACGAAATCCGCCAGACTCTCGGCGGCTTCGAGCCAGCATCCGTCGGTGAAATCGGCGTTGGTCGACAGATTCGCGATGATGTCCTCACTACAGGCTCGCACGGCGAAGAAGTAATACCAGTGCGCAGCGGGCCACGCATCCTTCGCCCCGAGAGCGATCGGCTGGATCCCGGCCGCCTTGAGCTTGTCGACGGCATCCTCCAGCTCGCCGATCGTGGACGGCTCGGAGGTGATGCCGGCCTGCTCGAAGAGGTCCTGGCTGTAGAAGATGCCGCCGGGCAGTACGGCGCTGGGCATGCCATAGATCTTGTCGTCGATGGTGAAGGCACTGAACGGCGCATCACCGAAAGCGCTCTTCACGTCATCGTCGATGAGGTCGGAGAGATCTTTCACCGCGCCAGCACTGACGATGTCAGCGAGCTTTCCACCGCCGCGCGCCATGAAGATATCGGGCATGTCACCGGAGTTGACAGCGGTCTGCAGCTTGCCATCCATGTCTTCGTTCTGGATCGAGGTGACGTCGATCGTGACGTCGGGATTCTCTTCGTGGAACGCTGCAGCTGCGTCTTCCCAGTACTGCTTACCCGGACCGGTTGTGGAGTTGTGCCACAGGGTGAGGGTGCCGCCCTCGCCGCCACCGCCGGAATCCCCGGAACAGGCTGCGAGCCCCAGCACCATCAGTCCGGCGACGGCTGCCGCTGCCGTTCGAGCATTGCGCGTCTTCATTGCCGTGTTCTCCTCTTCATCGAGTGATTGCACCACTGCCGCGTGCAGTGAGTCGCGCCACGACGTCGGGCCGGGCGCCCAATTTGTTGCCAGCAACACCAATATGCTGTGCGGACACTCTGACACCTCCGCACCGGAGATGTCAATCGATATCGATAACGTTTTCTAAGATGCGGTTATAGTAGCCCCATGAATCGCCGGACCACGATCAACGATGTCGCTCGCACTGCCGGAGTGTCGGTTGCGACCGTATCGAAAGCCATCAACGGACGCTACGGGGTCTCGGCTGCGACACTGGCGCACGTCATGGAAGTCGTCGCTGACCTCGGCTACGAGAGTTCGCTCGTGGCCACATCGATGCGGCGGCAGAGCACGAACGTCATCGGCGTACTCGTGGCAGAGTTCGAGCCGTTCTCCCTGCAGCTGCTGCGCGGGGTCTCTGCGGCGCTGGAGAACACAGACTACGACGTCCTCGCCTATGCAGGAACCGTCTCAGCCGGCGAGCACCGGGGCTGGGAGCAGAGGTCGCTGTCGCGCCTGGGCGGAACGCTCATCGACGGAGCGATCCTCGTGACTCCCACCACCACGCGCGCAGCTTCCTCGGTGCCGATCGTCTCCGTCGACCCCCATGTCGGCGCCAACGACTCAGCCACCATCAGCGTGGCGAACATCGAAGGCGCACGCGCGGCGACCGAGCATCTGATCGAACGGGGCCACCGCCGCATCGCCCATCTGCGCGGACGCACTGACCTCGAATCCGCCCAGGAACGCGAACAGGGCTACCGCGATGCACTTCATGCCGCCGGCATCCGCCTCGATCCCGCGCTCGTCGCCGACGGCGGGTATCGCGCCGCCGATTCCACCGCCGCTGCCCATGCCGTCCTCGACCTGGCAGACACCCCGACCGCCGTATTCGCTGCCAACGACCTGTCTGCCATCGAGATGATGCGGGTGGCGACCAAGCGCGGTCTGCGCATCCCCGATGACCTCTCGGTCGTCGGCTTCGATGACATTCTCGACGCAGGCTCCCACACGCCACAGCTCACCACAGTGCGCCAGCCCCTCCCCGAGATGGGCACCGCCGCCGTGCAGATGCTGCTGGAAGTGCTACGCGGAAACGATCCAGAACCGGTTCGGATGCCGACGACGCTGATCGTCCGCGAATCCACGGCCGCGCCCCGCATGCCCTGAGGCGCGTTCGCCGACTCGATTGCGCGCCGCGCCATCTTCGCTTATGTTGTCTCTCACAACTTATATTCGTCCGCTCGCAGAGGAGCTGCCATGACCACCCCCACACCCACCCCTGAGGACAAGTTCTCCTTCGGCCTGTGGACCATCGACTACAACGGCAACGACCCGTTCGGAGGCCCCACCCGTCCCGACCTCGACGTCGTCCACGCCGTCGAGAAGCTCGCCGAGCTGGGAGCCTACGGACTGACCTTCCATGACGACGATCTCTTCGCCTTCGGCTCGACCGATGCTGGGCGCCAGAAGCAGATCGACCGCCTCAAGGGCGCCCTGTCCGAAACCGGGCTCGTCGTGCCGATGGTGACCACGAACCTGTTCAGCGCACCGGTGTTCAAAGACGGCGGATTCACCTCCAACGACCGCGAGGTGCGACGTTACGCCCTGCGCAAGGTACTGCGCCAGCTCGATCTGGGCGCTGAGCTCGGCGCGAAGACCTTCGTCATGTGGGGCGGCCGCGAAGGTGCCGAGTTCGACACGGCCAAAGACGTCCGACAGGCCCTGGAGCGCTACCGCGAGTCAGTGAACCTGCTCGCCCAGTACGTCACCGACAAAGGCTACGACATCCGCTTCGCGATCGAACCCAAGCCCAATGAGCCTCGCGGCGACATCCTGCTGCCCACGCTCGGACACGCGATCGCCTTCATCAGTTCCCTCGAGCGCCCCGAGCTGTTCGGTGTGAACCCCGAAGTCGGGCACGAGCAGATGGCCGGTCTCAACTTCACCGCCGGTGTCGCACAGGCGTTGTACCACGGCAAGCTCTTCCACATCGACCTCAACGGTCAGCGCAGCATCAAATACGACCAGGACCTCGTGTTCGGCCACGGCGACCTGCACAACGCGTTCTCTCTCGTCGACCTCCTCGAGAACGGTGGCCCAGGCGGAGTACCCGCCTATGACGGTCCGCGCCACTTCGACTACAAACCCGCGCGCACCGAGGACGAATCGGGCGTCTGGGACTCGGCTGCGGCCAACATGCGCATGTACTTGCTGCTCAAAGAGCGCGCCGCCGCCTTCCGCGCCGACCCCGAGGTGCTAGAGGCACTGGCTGCCGCCAAGGTAGACGAGCTTGCTACCCCGACGCTGAACCCCGGCGAGAGCTACGACGACCTGCTCACTGACCGCAGCGCCTACGAGGACTTCGACACCGACGCGTACTTCGGCGCGAAGGGCTCCGGTTTCGTGCGCCTGCAGCAGCTCGCCTCCGAGCACCTGCTCGGCGCGCGCTGACGCCTCCGTGACCACTCGCCCGCTCGGCGCTGACGCTCTTTCACCCCGTTTCGTACCGGGTCAGCGGCGGGCGGGCGGGTTCGCATCTCAGGTGGCGCATTCATAGGAATCCCCGCCACACTGGAATCATGACCTTCGCAGCTCTCCAGCCCCTCGCCGATCGTGCCGCCCTCTTCGCCGCTCTTCGTCAAGACGCTCTCACCGACGCCGTCGAAGCGCTGGGCGAGAATCGGTGGGATGCCGATATGGCTGCGGGAACGCTCACCTTCACCTCCAAGGCGGATGCCACGCGTCAGCTGATCACCCGCCCGCACATGATCGCGACGATCGCGCCGGGACCCCGGTCGCTCATGTGGGCCTGGGCACACCCGCAGGGCGACCCACAGGGAGTGGCCGCGCAGCTGCGCGACTACGGCACTCAGTATCAGATCGCCGAGCTCAGCCAGCCCGAGCTGGCGTTCCCCGAAGACACCGGCGACGATCTCGACGCCTGGATCGCGCAGGCCGCACACCAGATCGGCACGGTCGCGACGGAGATCACCGGTCGTTCGCCGTATTATTCGGCCCCGGTCGGCGGCGGCACCCGCGCGGTCTTCCTGCTCGATGCACCGATCGCGGCGACCACCGTCGCCGACGCCGTCATCAAGACTCCGCGCATGCTGTCGACCCTCAGCCTCAGCGACGCTCGTTCGTCACTGTGGGATGCCGCCCGCCTCGCCGGCTGGGACCTGCAGTGGACCGACGAGGCGTTCAGCGGCGCGACCGTCACCGATGCATCCGGCTCTGCGACCTTCCGCTTCGACGACCAGGCACGCATCACCGGCGTCGAGAGCTCCCTCGGCGGCTGAGCCCCAGTCAGTCGGCGACAAGCCGCTCGGCGGCCTCGACCACGTTCGTGAGCAGGAGTGCGACGGTCATCGGCCCGACCCCTCCGGGGTTCGGCGAAACGGCACCGGCCACCTCGGCGACTGCCGGATCCACATCGCCGTAGACCTTTGACTTTCCGGTCTCCGGGTCGTCCTCACGGGTGACGCCGACATCGAGCACGGCCGCACCGGGTTTGACGTCTTCCCGACGGATGAGGTGCTTGACCCCCGCCGCGGCGACGATGACGTCTGCCTCTCGCAGGTGCTTGGGCATATCGACCGTGCCGGTGTGGGTCAGCGTAACCGTCGCATTGAGTTCGCGCCGGGTCAGAAGCAACCCGATCGAGCGCCCGATCGTCACGCCGCGGCCGACAACCACGACGTGCTTGCCCGCCAGATCGTAGTCATTGCGCAGCAGCAGCTCGATGACCCCGCGGGGCGTGCACGGCAGGGGCGTGTGGATCGGCGCGTTCACATTCAGCACGAGCCGGCCCAGATTCGTGGGGTGCAGCCCATCGGCATCCTTCGCGGGATCGATGCGCTCGAGCACAGCGTCGGTGTCGATGTGCTTCGGCAACGGCAGCTGCACGATGTAGCCGTGGCACGCCGGGTCGGCGTTGAGCTCATCGATCAGCGCCTCGACCTCGGCCTGGGTGGTGTCGGCCGGCAGTTCGCGCTGGATCGAGTTCATCCCGATCGCCTCGGACTGCCGGTGCTTCATACCCACGTACAGCTGCGAGGCCGGGTCGGCTCCCACGAGCACCGTGGCGATGCCGGGCACGATCCCCTGCTCACGCAGCGCCGCCACGCGCTCGGCCAGCTCTGCCTTGATCTCGGCTGCCGCTGCCTTGCCGTCCAGAATCTGCGCGGTCATGGTCTCAACTTCCTCTCAGCGTGCGAGACGGGGTTTGCAGCATGAGACGGGTGCAGGCACCCCTGGTCTCATGCTGGAAACCCTGTCTCGCGAAAACGAAGGCCCTACTGCTGCAGCTCGGGGTACAGGGGGAAGGCCGCGGCCAGGGCGTCGACGCGCGCCTTCAGCGCCGCGACATCAGCACCGGGCAACAGCGCGAGCGCGATGATGTCAGCGACCTCGGTGAACTCGGCATCGCCGAAGCCTCGCGTGGCCAGGGCCGATGTGCCGATGCGCAGGCCCGAGGTGACCATCGGCGGACGCGGGTCGTTCGGCACCGCGTTGCGGTTGACTGTGATGTGGATCTCGTGCAGCAGATCTTCTGCCTGCTTGCCGTCGAGCTCAGCGTCACGCAGATCGACGAGCACGAGGTGCACATCGGTTCCGCCCGAGCGCACGGCAATACCGGCATCCGCCACGTCCTGACGCGTCAGGCGATCAGCGAGGATCGCCGCGCCACTGACGGTGCGCTGCTGGCGGTCTTTGAACTCCGCGGTGCCAGCGAGTTTGAACGCCGTAGCCTTCGCGGCGATCACGTGCATCAGCGGGCCGCCCTGCTGCCCCGGGAACACAGCCGAGTTGATCTTCTTCGCGATGTCGGCGTCGTTGGTCAGGATGAAGCCCGAGCGCGGGCCGCCGATCGTCTTGTGCACCGTCGACGAGACCACGTGCGCGTGCGGCACGGGGTTGGGGTGCACGCCCGCGGCGACGAGC
>NZ_JAJUFV010000065.1 GCF_029263575.1 Microbacterium sp.
CCGCACGGGCCGCCGATGTGCTGTCGTTCGCGCGACTGCATCTCGCTGGCGGCGTCGGCGCTGATGGCAGCCGGGTACTCAGCGAAGAGACCGTCGCCGATATGCAGGCGTTCCACGCCGAGGTGCCCGACAAGCAGGTGCTGGGAGACTCGTGGGGCCTGGGCTGGATCCGCTTCGACTGGAACGGTGCGCGGTTGTACGGCCACGACGGAAACACGATCGGTCAGGCCGCGTTCCTGCGGATTCATGAAGAGTCCGGGGTTGCCGTCACGCTGCTCACCAACGGCGGTCACACCCGTGATCTCTACGGAGACCTGTACCGAGAGATCTTTGCCGAGCTTTCGGGCGTCGACATGCAGGCGCCCGTCGTGCCGCCGGCGGAGCCGGTCGACGTCGACGTCACGCCATATCTCGGCACGTACGAGCGCGCCTCCGTGCGCATGGAGGTCTACGTCGGAGATGAATCGCCGATGCTGCGCACCACCCTTCTCGGTCCGCTCGCCGAGATGGAGCCGAACCCCGTCGACGAGTATGCGCTCACCCCGATCAGTGACGGCGTGTTCGCCCTGCGAGAGCCCGGAACGCAGTCGTGGATGACAGCGACGTTCTACACCCTTGCCACCGGCGAAGAGTATGTCCACTTCGGCGCACGAGCGACACCGAAGGTGGCGACGAGCTGATGAGCACGCCGTCTGCCCTCGACACGATTCGCCGGCTCGTCGAGTGCGAGTCTCCCTCGACCGATGCGGATGCCGTGCGACGCTCGGCGGACGTGGTCGCTGAGATCGGGAGCGAACTGCTGGGCGCAGCGCCCGAGCGCATCGACGTCGAGGGCGTCGCGCACCTGCGGTGGCGGTTCGGAACATCGACGCGTGTGCTGGTGCTGGCCCATCACGACACCGTGTGGCCGCTCGGCACGATCAACCGGCTGCCGTACGCGGTGCGCGACGGCGTGCTCACCGGCCCCGGATGCTTCGATATGAAAACCGGTCTCGCGATGGCCCTGCACGCTGTGGCGGGCCTTTCCGACCGCGACGGCGTCACGATCCTCGTGACCGGCGACGAGGAGCTCGGCTCGCCGCGCTCACGCGCTCTCATCGAAGCCACCGCGGCCGAGGCGCGCGCGGCGCTCGTCTTGGAGGCATCCGCCGACGACGGCGCGCTCAAGGTGGAGCGCAAGGGCGTCTCGCTGTACCAGGTGACGGTGTCCGGACGGGCCGCACACGCGGGGCTGGAGCCCGAGAAGGGTGTGAATGCGACGGTCGAACTGGCGCACCTCACGATGGCCGCAGCCGCGCTCAGCGACAGCACGGCCGGGACGAGCGTGACGCCGACGCTGGCGGCATCCGGCACGACGACGAACACCGTTGCGGCCCACGCGCAGCTGGCGATCGATGTCCGTGCGCGCACCGCCACCGAGCTCGACCGGGTCGACGCCGCGCTTCGTGCCTACCGGACGGTGACTCCCGGAGCGAGCATCGAGATCGCCGGGGGCATCAACCGTCCTCCGCTGGAGGCGCGGTCCTCCGCCGCACTCTTCGCGCTCGCGACCCGGCTCGCCGAACGGCTCACGCTGCCTCCCCTGAAGCAGGTCGCCGTCGGCGGTGCCAGCGACGGCAACTTCACGGCCGGACTCGGTGTCCCGACGCTCGACGGCCTGGGGGCTGTCGGGGGCGGCGCGCACGCCGAGAACGAGCACGTGCTCGTCACCGAGATCGCCCCCAGAACGCGCCTGCTGGGCGAACTGATCACCGAGATCTCACGAACGGAAGAGCCATGGCGCAGCTGACACACCACGATGCCGTCGCCGAGCGGGCGGCCACAGACGCTCAGCGCGCCGCAGTCGCAGCTGGCGTCAGCATCCGCGAGCTCACCGGCATCAATGAGCAGGCCGCGGCGATCAGCCTGCTCGCCGAGATCTGGAAGCGCTCACCCGAGAACCCGCCGGTGCCCCCCGAGCTCTTACGGGCCATGAGCAAGGCAGGCAACTACATCGGGGGCGCCTTCGCCGGTGAGACGCTGATCGGCGTCGCCATCGCGTTTCACTCCGGTCCTGAGCGTCACGCGTTGCACAGTCATATCGCCGGGGTGTCGGCGGAACACACCGGCCGTGCCGCCGGGTTCGCTCTGAAGCAGCATCAGCGCGCCTGGGCTCTGGCCCGCGGCATCGACCTGATCGAGTGGACCTTCGATCCGCTCGTCGCACGCAACGCCTACTTCAACATCGTAAAGCTCGGCGCCCATCCCGCTGAGTACCTGGCGAACTTCTACGGCGAGATCGCCGACGGCGTCAACAACGACGACGAGACCGACCGGGTGCTCATCAGCTGGCAGCTGACGAGCGACACGGCCATCGCCTGCGCGGCCGGAACACCCGTGCGGGCCGCACGTGAAGACGGCGACGAATACGTCGCGATTCCCGCCGACATCGAGCAGGTGCGGCAGGAAGACCGCGCCGCCGCCCGGCGCTGGCGCCGTGATGTGCGCACCCGGCTGACGACACTCCTCGACAGCGGAGCGCAGATCGTCGGCTTCGACCGCACCGAGGGATACCTCGTCCGACCCCGAAAGGACTCATGATGAAGCTGGAAGGCTTGGAACTCAGACGCGTCGCCATGCCGTTGGTCTCGCCGTTTCGCACGTCGTTCGGCACCCAGACGGCCAAAGACATCCTGCTGGTCAAAGCCGTCACCGCCGACGCCGAGGGGTGGGGCGAGTGCGTCACCCTGCCGACGCCGATCTACTCCCCCGAGTACACCGACGGAGCCGTCGACGTCATCCGCCGCATGATCACGCCCGAACTCGCCGGTGTCGAGCTCGCCGGGGCGCACATGATCGGCGAGCGTCTGGAGAAGTTCAAAGGTCACCGGATGGCGAAGGCCGCGGTAGAGATGGCTGTGCTCGATGCTGAGCTGCGCGCGGCCGGGCGTTCGTTCGCGCGCGAGCTCGGTGCTGTGCACGAGCGCGTCCCCTGCGGGGTGTCGGTGGGCATCATGGATGAGATTCCGCAGCTGCTGGACGCCGTCGACGAGTACCTCGACGAGGGCTATGTGCGCATCAAGCTCAAGATCGAACCGGGGTGGGACGTGGATGTTGTCCGTGCTGTGCGCGAGCGCATCGGCGACGACGTGCAGCTGCAGGTCGACGCCAACACGGCGTACACCCTGAGCGACGCGCAGCACCTCGCTCGCCTCGATGAGTTCGGCCTGCTGCTGATCGAGCAGCCGCTGGAGGAAGACGACGTGCTCGGCCACGCCGATCTCGCCCGGCAGCTGAGCACGCCCATCTGTCTCGACGAGTCGATCACGTCGGCGCAGACGACAGCGGCGGCGATTCGCCTCGGCGCGACGAGCATCGTCAACATCAAACCCGGCCGCGTGGGCGGATACCTCGAAGCGCGACGCATCCACGATGTGTCGAAGGCGAGCGGCGTCCCCGTCTGGTGCGGCGGCATGGTCGAGTCCGGTCTGGGCCGTGCGGCCAACATCGCTTTGGCTGCGCTGCCCGGTTTCACGCTCCCCGGCGACGTCTCGGCGAGCGACCGCTTCTACCGCACCGATCTGACCGAGCCGTTCGTGATGAAAGACGGCCATCTCACGGTGCCACAGGCCCCCGGCCTCGGCGTCGCTCCGATCCCGGAGATTCTGGACGAGCTGACGACGTGGACCGAGTGGGTGCCGATGTGAGGTTATGCTCGCGGATATGAGCTCGCCGTCGCGATCGAGCTGGGGCCGCGTCTACGGCGACCTCGGCGTCACCCTCCTCGAGGTCGTCCACGGCTCGATCGATGTCGACCAGCACGTGGGCGGGGTGGTCATCCACGATCCGGATGATGAACCCGGCTATCCGTCGCACGCGATCGTGCTGGCGATCGGAATGCCGGATGCCGATGCCCTGGCCGCGCTCATCGACGAGGCAGGACGGCACGGCGCCGTCGCCGTCGTCGTCCGTGCCCCCGCGACCCTGCCGGACGCCGTCGTGCAGGCGGCAGACAGCGCCGGCGTCGCGATTCTCAGCCTGACGCGGGGTGCGACCTGGACGCAGCTGGCATCGCTGCTTCGGTCGGTGCTCGCCGAAGACGACATCGGCCGGACCTCTGCCGAGTCGCTCGGGGGTGTGCCCTCGGGCGATCTGTTCGCGGTCGCGAATGCCATCTCGGCGCTCTTGGACGCTCCCGTCACGATCGAGGATCGCTCCTCCCGTGTGCTGGCGTTCTCCAGCAGACAGGAAGAGGCCGACCAACCGCGCGTCGAGACGATCATCGGCCGACAGGTGCCCGAGCGCTACTCACGCGTTCTGACCGAGCTGGGTGTCTTCCGGCGTCTCTATCAGGACGATCTGCCTGTGGTCATCGACCCGATGGACATCGGCGAGGGGGTGACCGCGCAGCGCATCGCCATCGCGGCCCGCGCCGGCGATGAGGTGCTCGGCTCGATCTGGGCCGCCATGGAAGGCCCTCTCACCGACGAGCGAACCGCCACGCTGCGTGACGCCGCCAAACTCGTCGCGCTTCACCTGCTGCGCGTACGGGCGGGAGAGGACGCCGAGCGACGGTTGCGCACCGAGCTGGTCAGCAGAGCCATCGAAGGCGGCGCCGAAGCCCGAGATGCCCTCGACCGACTGGGCCTGGGCGGCCAGCGGGTGTGCGTCGCCGCCGCGGCGCTGATAACCCAGCCGCACGGCGAAGGGCGCAGGGATCAGGATCTGATCGCCGATCGCGAGCGACTGGCTGACGCGCTCGCGTTGACTCTCTCAGCCGTGCAACGCGGCGCGGCGGTCGCTCTCGTCGGCGACACCGTCTACGGGATCCTTCCGGCAGCCGACCACGCCGCCGAAGAGCGCGCTGCGCACCTGGCTGAAGACTTCCTCCAGCGAGTCGACACGCGTCTGCCTGCGCTGATCGGAATCGGACAGCCAGCGGAATCCGTGGCGGATATCTCCCGATCGCGCGCCCAAGCACGCCGGGTGCTGCGAGTGCTGAGCGAGCGCCCCGGGTACCGCAGAGTCGGCACGCTCGCCGAGGTCGAGACGGCGTCGCTACTGCTGGAACTGCGTGATCTTCGTGCGGCGCGCGGCGATACGGTGCCGGGAGTGCTCACGCGCCTCGATGACTACGATGCGCAGAACGACGCGCACCTCATCGCGACGCTCACGGCGTGGCTCGACAGCTTCGGCGACGTCACAGCGGCAGCCGCCGCCTGTTTCGTTCACCCCAACACGTTCCGCTACCGGCTGCGGCGCGTCATGGAGGTCGGCGGCATCGACCTCCACGATTCCGAAGAGCGCTTCGCGGTCATGCTCGAGCTGCGAACCCGCCCGCTCTGAACCCGCGGCCTCGTCAGCGGCGCATGATCCGGCGGGAGATCCACGTGCCCAGCAGCTGCACGAGGTGCACAAACGCTACGATCAGCACGATCGCCGCCCACATGACCACGGGCTCGAACTGGCGGAATCCATAGATCTGCGCGAACGCACCGAGGCCTCCGCCGCCGATCATGCCCGCCATCGCCGTCATATCGATGATGGCGACGACGATGAAGGTGTAACCGAGGATCAGCGGTCCGAGCGCCTCGGGGATCACGACCGTCAGCAGAATGCGCCAGGGCCCCGCCCCCATCGACCGCGCCGCCTCGATCACACCGAGCGACACCGAGACGAGATGCTGCTCGACGATGCGCCCGATCGCGAAGGATGCCGCGATGCCGATCGCGAACGCACCCGCTGTGATGCCGATACCTGTGCCGATGACCACGCGTGTGAACGGTTGCAGCACGGCCAGGAAGATGACGAAGGGAATCGGGCGGAAGAAATTGATGACGAGGTTGACGACGCCGTAGACGGGCCGGTTGGGCAGCACGCCGCCCGAACGCGTGGCGTAGGTGGCCACGCCCAGGATCAGACCGAGAACACCGCCGAGCACGAGCGCGAACGACGTCATGTACAGCGTCTCGACAGCTGACTTCCAGAAGTCGCCCTGCAGTTCGATCAGGCGGTCCATCAGCGCGCCTGCTCTGAGATGTCGGTCACCGTGGCGTGCTCGCGGATGGTCGCCAGCGTCTGGTCGATGACGGCATCCGTCCCGCGGATCGCGAGCGTGAGGTGCCCGAACGCCCGCCCGCGGATGTCGTTGATGCCGCCGTAGATCAGCTCGAACTCGAGCGCGGCGGCGGCCAGATCGACGAAGACCTGCGCTTGCGACGAATCGCCGTCGTGGAACGAGAAGGTGACGATGCGGCCCTCGTGGCGCTCTCGGAGCACGGCGCTCTCGGCCGGTGACGGGACGCCTTTGATGACGGTGCCGACGAAACGCTGCGACGCCGGATGCTGCGGGCGCGAGAACACCTCGAAGACGTCGCCCTGCTCGATCACGCGTCCCGAGTCCATCACGGCGACCTTCGTCGCGATCGTCTGGATGACATCCATCTCGTGCGTGATGATCACGATCGTGACGCCCTGCTCTTCGTTCACACGCTTGAGCAGAGCGAGCACCTCGTGCGTCGTCTGCGGGTCCAGCGCGCTGGTGGCTTCATCGGCGAGGAGGATCGCCGGCCGGGTCGCGAGAGCCCGTGCGATGCCCACTCGCTGTTTCTGGCCGCCCGAGAGCTGCTCGGGATAGGCGCCCGCCTTGTCGCTGAGCCCGACGAACGCGAGCAGCTCGGCGACGCGTTCGTCGATGTCGCGCTTCGCCCAGCCGGCGAGCCCCAGCGGGTAGGCGATGTTCGCGCGCACCGACTTCGCTGAGAACAGGTTGAACTGCTGGAAGATCATGCCGATGCCACCGCGCACCCGGCGCAGCTCGCGCTCGCTCAGCGCGGTGACATCGGTGCCGTCCACCGTGATGGTGCCGCCCGTCGCCGGCTCGAGGGCGTTGATCAGTCGGACGAGCGTGGACTTGCCTGCGCCCGAGTAGCCGATGATGCCGAAGACATCACCCTTCTCGATGCGCAGCGACACGTCGTCGACGGCGATCACAGGGGCATCGGCCGAGCGTGCGGGCGGATAGGCCTTCGAGACGTTCTCGAGGGTCACGATGGGCATGACGGGATCCTGCTGTCAGCCGTTGGCTGCGACGTCTTCCTGCACGGTCGCGAGCGACTCGACGAGATCGTCGACGGGCGTCTGCAGGGCGACGGCCGTGTTGCCCGACGACTCCAGCAGACCTGCCTGCACCTTCTCATCGGTCTGGAAGATCTCGACGAGCTTCGCGTAGGTCTCGTTGTCGGCATCGTCGGCGCGGGCGGCGAAGACGTTCACATACGGCAGCGCGTTGGGGTCGCTCGGATCGTCCTGAGCGATGGCGTCTTCGAAGCTGAGACCGGCGTCTTCGACGAAGTCGTTGTTGATGATCGCCGCCGCGACATCGGGCAGCGACGTCGGAATCAACGCGGCTTCGAGAGCGGTGACCGTCACCTTCGAGGCGGACTCGTCGATGTCGGAGAGGTCGGAGAAGATCGTGCCGCCACTGGTGAGCTCGATCAGTCCTGCCGACTGCAGCACGAGAAGCGCACGCGCCTGGTTCGACGCGTCATCCGGCACCGCGATCGTCTCGCCTGCGGGAATGTCATCGACGTCGTCGTATTTCTGCGAGTACAGCCCGAGCGGGTAGATCGCGGTGGATCCGATCGGAGTCAGGTCTTGACCGGATGCCTCGTTGTACTGCGCGAGGTAGACGATGTGCTGGAACTGGTTCAGATCGAGTTCGCCTTCGGTCAGCGCGGGGTTGGGCTGCTCGTACGAGCCGAAGTCGATGATCTCGACGTCGATGCTCTCCTCGGCTGCGGCATCGACGAAAGCGGACCACTGCGGGTCGCCCTTGCCGACGACGCCGATCGTGACGGTCTCGTCGCCCCCGTCGCTTCCACCGGTGTCGGCGCCGGCGGTGGCGCAACCGGTCAGGGCGACGAAGAGCGGGATCGCAGCGATTGCGGCGATAACGGACGTGTGGCGACGGGACATGCTTCCTCCTGTTGGGACTCGGCTACATTACGCAGGCGCATCCCTCGGGGAAGAATCGGGTGTCACACAGCGTCACGCAGAATTCACTGCGGCGACGGCGGCGATGACGGCACCCGGTTTCTCCTGCGGAATCAGGTGTCCGGCGCCCTCGACGATCATCACTTCCGCCCGGGGGTGCGACGCGAGCGAATCCCGCGCACGCTGATTGAACTCCTCGCGGAAGCGCCGGGCCGCCGCGCCCTTCTCGACCCGCCCGCCCTGCAGCGCGATGACGGGCACGTCGGGCAGTCCGGCCCTCTCCCAGGCTTCGAGCTTCTCGCGCACGCCCAGCACCTGATCCACCTCGCGGATGCCGGTGCGCATCGCGCGCGACGAGGCGTAGTCGCGCATCATGATGTTCACGTCATCGGCGCTGAACTCCGGCGCGAAACCACGAGGCAGGAGCATGCGCATGACCGTGGCCGCGCGCCCCAACCGGACCATCAGCGACGTCAACCGGAAGGAAGCCCTGCCCAGCACGACCTGCTTCCGAGTCGCTGTCGTCGCCGCCAACGAGATGTCCACCAGGACGATGCCGGCAGCACGATCGGGATTCTCGTGCAGGAACGCCCGGATGATCGGGCCGCCCCAGCTGTGCGCCACGAGGACGACCGGGCCCGTCTCCCCCACCGCGGTCAGCACATCGGCAAGGTCTTCCGCCATGCGCTCGACCGTGCGCTCGTGCGGGTCGTCGTCGCTTCCGCCGTACCCGGATCTGTCATATGAGAGGGTTCGCGCGCTGGCGCTGACCGCGCGCTGCACGGCGAGCCACTCGGCTGCGGGAGCGCTCATGCCCGCTTCGAAGACGACGAGCGGGCCCGGCCCGTCGCCGGCGATCACAGTGCGGATACGACGACCATCCGCGAGCGGCACGATGCGTTCGATCAGACCCGAACCCGGATCGAGCGGCGCTGAGTGTGCTGTGTGTTCCATGTTCTCGCCTCTCACTCGTTCCAGACCGCGGGATGGATGCTGTGCCAGCCCTGGGCCGCTTCCACCTGCCGTGCCAACCTCAGCAGGAGTGCATCAGTGCGCGGCCTGCCCACCAGCTGCGCCGACAGGGGCAGACCATCCGCGGTGAACCCCGCGGGCAGAGCGATGGCCGGCTGGCCGGTGAAGTTCGCCCAGGGCGTGGGGCACGACCATGCCAGCATCCGATCCAGAACCGAGGCGGATCCCTCCGCGAGGAAGTGTCCGCGCGTCACCGGCGGCGCGGCCGTCACCGGCGTGACGGCGACATCGATGTGTTCGAACGCCGTGAGGAAGGCGCTCGCATACGCGGCGAGCCGCGCCTGCGCCACCATGACATCGGATGCCGAGAGCTTCTGCGCCTGCCCAAGGAGGAACTGCGTCAGCGCCGTGTAGTCCCCGTAGCGTTCGGGCGGAACCATCATGCTCGCCGACGTCGCCACGGCGCAGGTCATCCAGATGCGAAGCGCATCTGCGACCCCGTCATCCAGGCACGCCGGAATGCTGATCTCGCGCACGTCGTGCCCGGCATCGCGCAGCACCTGCGCCGTCCGTCGAACGGCGCCTGAGACGTCGGCATCCTCCTCGGTTCCCGCCAACCCCGTCTGCGTCCACATCCCGATTGTGAGGGGACGATCGAGTTCGCGCGTGATGTGCGCGGTGAGACTCTCGTCCAGCGTCCATCCGTAGAGGTCGCCCGGCCATGGCCGCGCCATCACGTCGAGCAGCATCGCCGCGTCTTCGACCGTTCTGGCCAACGGCCCCTCCGTACCCATCGCCATGAAGGTCGATGCGGGCGCGATGCTCACCAGCCCGCGGCTGGGTTTGACGCCGACGAGGTTGCACGTCGCCGCCGGGGTGCGAACGGAGCCGGCGCTGTCGCTGCCGTGCGCGAACGGTAAGAGCCCCGCGGCGACAGCCGTTGCCGCTCCGCTGGATGAACCGCTGGAATAGCGTTCCGTGTCGTAGGGAGTGACGGCGGCGTGCCCGGTCACCTCGGACTCGGTGTAACAGGTCGAACCCAGCTCAGCCGTGCTGGTCTTGCCGACGATGACCGCGCCAGCCTGGCGAAGCAGGCCAACCGTCCAGGAATCGCGCGGCGGAACGATATCGACGAGCGCTGCCGACCCGGCCGTCAGGGTGATCCCCGCTGTCGCCTGCAGATCTTTTATACCCAGCGGGAGGCCGGTGAGTGCGCCACCTTCGCCTGCCGCGAGCAGCGCATCCGCGCGATCGGCTTCTGCCAGGGCGGCCTCCGGTACAACTGTGACGAACGCCCCGAGCGGGTCCGCGAGCCGATCGATGCGGTCGAGGTAGTGTGCGGTCAACTCGCGCGCGCTCACCTCACGCGCCCGCAGGGCGCGGCGCTGCTCGGCCGCCGTGAGGTCATGAAGGGCTGTCATGACGCCACCGCCCGCGCGGTCACGAGCGTGTGCACCAGGTCGGCGAGCGCGTCGAGGTCGTCGAGCGTCATCACCTGCCGGGCGATGAGCCGCCGATGTATGAGGGGCCCTTCGAGCAGGTCGCCGATCATGGCGAGATCGGGCATCTCGGTGAGCTCGCCACGGCGTACGGCGCGCACGATGCCCTCGCGCAGGGGGCGGCCGCGCTCCAGCCCCAGGGCGAGGATGGTCCGCTCAGCCTCCGCGTCAAGATCAGCGAGCACGCCGACCATGGCCTCGACCCAGTCGGATGACCAGGTCTGCCAGAGCGCCTCGAGGTGAGCGCGGATATCGCCGTGGAGCGACCCCGTGTCGACGGCCGTCATCGGCGGCAGGTGCGCTGCCATCGCCGCAGTGACCAGTTGCGCCTTCGTGTCCCACCGCCGGTAGATATCGGTACGGTGCGCACGCGCGCGAGCGGCCACCTGTGTGAAGGACAGCGCGTTGTATCCCGACGCGATCAGCTCATCCCAGGTCGCGGCCAGCAATCGCTGTTCCAGATCGGCATCTCGCGTTCGCCCCATGGCCGCCCACTCTCGTTTCACTACACCGTGTAGCTATTTACAGTAGAGGGAGCGGTCATCTAATGCAATGACAAGATGGAGACATGGTAGCAGCTGACGAGTCGCCGCCCGCTGGCGACCACCGGCACCTCGCGTGGGTCATCGTCGGGGCGATCCTCGCCGTGGCCATCGCCGCTGCCGCGGTGTATCTCGTCTGGCCGCGCCCCGAACCGGCACCCGCCGCGACGCCCGAGCCGGTACCGGTCATCACCCCGACCCCGACACCGAGCCCGACACCGACGGGACACCCCGAGAACACCACCACGTACGATCTGACTGGCCTGCCGGAGGCGAACGTGCTCGCCGTCATCCCTGCTCTGCCGGTCGACGACGAGCCGGATGCCGCATTCGCCGGGT
Source organism: Microbacterium sp. (assembly GCF_029263575.1). Taxonomy (GTDB): domain Bacteria; phylum Actinomycetota; class Actinomycetes; order Actinomycetales; family Microbacteriaceae; genus Microbacterium. The sequence continues at coordinate 11,327 of NZ_JAJUFV010000065.1, forward strand.
TCACCGCCCATGCCGTTTCTGCCGCTGCGCCGATCTGGGCAGATCCCACCGGCGATCCGGTGGCCGTTCTGCCGCACGAGTTCGTCTTCGACGGAACCACCGTCGCCGTGGTCGAACGGCAAGACCACTGGGTGCGCGTGCTGCTGGCTGGTCGTCAGGCCCAGCCGTCCTCGGGGAACCCCGCTCAGATCACCGGCTGGCTGCGCAGTTCTGACGTCGAGCTGACACCCGTCGACACGATCGTCGAGGTCGATATCTCCGATCGTACGATCGACATCGTCCGCGGAGCGCAACGGCAGCGCGTCGCGACCGATTTCGCCTGGGGAGCGGACACGACCCCCACTCCCACCGGCCGCTCATTCGTGATGATGACGCGCGTCGTCGAATCGTTCGGATACACGCGGGGCTGGCCGTTGGTGTACCTCTCGGTGCAGTCCCCGACGTTGGACGCCTTCGGCGGATCGGATGCCGCTGTCACAGCGTTCCACTATCACGACACCCGGTCGGGGCCGATATCGAACGGATGCATCCGCGTCGATGAGACCGCGATCGCAGCTCTCGCCGATGTGCCACTCGGCGCGGGCGTGATCATCCGCCCCTGATCGAGCTACGCGACCTGCTCGCCCAGTTCCAGCCACCGCGTCTCGAGGTCATCCACGGCGGCCTCGAGAGCCGAGATCTCTTTCATCTTCTGGCCCAGTCCCTCGTAGTCAGACTGGTCATGGTCGACGAGAGCGTGCTTGGCCTGATCGATCTGCGCGGTGAGCTTCTGGATCTTGCGTTCCAGCGCGGCCAGTTCTTTCTGCGCAGCGCGCAACGCCGCGCCCTCCAGGCGTGGCGTACCGGATTCGCGACCGGGCCCTGAGCCCGCACCGGTTGCCGAGCCGGTTGAGGAGGCCGGGGCACCCGGAGCGCTCTGCGCATTCGCACGCAACCGCAGATACTCATCCACTCCGCCGGGCAAGTGCCGCAGGCGCCCGCCTATGACGGCGTACTGCTGGTCGGTGACGCGCTCGAGGAAGTAGCGGTCGTGAGAGACCACCAGAAGCGTCCCCGGCCACGAATCAAGCAGATCTTCGATCGCGGCGAGCATGTCGGTGTCCATGTCGTTGGTGGGCTCGTCGAGAATCAGCACGTTGGGCTGATCGAGCAGAACGAGCAGCAGCTGCAGTCGGCGCTGCTGCCCGCCCGAGAGATCTTTGACCGGGGTCGACAGCTGGACGGAGGAGAATCCGAGGCGCTCCAGCAGCTGCCCTGGCGTCAGCGACTGTGCCTTGGACCCGCTGCCGAAGGTGTACTCGGTGCGCAGACCGGAGATGACCACGCGCACGGGATCGTTCCAGTGCGGCTGCAACTCGTCGATGCGCTGCGTCAGGGTTCGAACCTGCACGGTCGTGCCGCGCTTGACCCGGCCGCTGGTGGGCTCGATCGTTCCGGCGACGAGACCGAGCAGGGTGGATTTGCCGGCGCCATTGACACCGAGAATGCCGGTGCGCTCCCCCGGTGCGATGCGCCACTCGACATCGCGCAAGATCTCCCGACCGTCATAGCTCACCCCAGCATCGAGAAGATCCACGACGTCTTTGCCCAGGCGTGAGGTGGCCAGCGACTGCAGCGAGACCTTGTCGCGAATCTCCGGCACATCGGCGATGAGCTCATTCGCCGCGTCGATGCGGAACTTCGGCTTGCTGGTGCGCGCTGGCGCACCACGCCGGAGCCAGGCGAGCTCCTTGCGGGCGAGGTTCTGACGCTTGGCCTCGGTGGCCGCCGCCATCCGATCGCGCTCGACGCGCTGCAGGATGTACGCAGCGTAGCCGCCTTCGAAAGGCTCGACGATGCGGTCGTGCACCTCCCAGGTCTCCGTGCACACCTCGTCGAGGAGCCAGCGGTCGTGCGTGACGACGAGGAAAGCCCCGGAGTTGGCCGCCCAACGCCTCTTGAGGTGACCGGCGAGCCAGGTGATCGCCTCCACGTCGAGGTGGTTGGTGGGCTCATCGAGGGCGATGATGTCCCACTCCGTGACCAGCAGCGCCGCCAGCGACACCCGTCGACGTTGACCACCGCTGAGACCTGCGATCGGGGCATCCCAGTCCAGGTCCGACAGCAGCCCCTTGATCACATCACGCACGCGCGCATCGCCCGCCCACTCGTGTTCGGGCATATCGCCCACGACGGCTGCCGAGATCGTCAGGTCGTCGTCCAGAGTGTCCGCCTGGTCGAGCACGCCCACCCTCGTTCCGGCGCGCATTGTCACGCGTCCGGCATCCGGCTCGCGCCGACCGGCGAGCATCGCCAGAAGCGAGCTCTTTCCGTCACCGTTGCGACCGACGATGCCGATCCGGTCACCCTCCTCGATGCCGAGAGTGATCGAGTCGAAAACGACCTTGGTCGGGTATTCCAGATGGAGGCCCTCGGCCCCGAGAAGATGTGCCATGTCCCTCCCAGCGTACGCGAACGCCAAGGGCCGCCCGGAGGTCCCCGGGCGGCCCTTGGCGAGCAGAGCGTGCTTAGTTGTACGACTCGACGATCTCGAGAAGGCTCGGCACGTTGGCGTATGCCTCAGCGGCGTTGTCCTTCGTGACGATGATCGGCTCGAGCAGGTACGAGGGAACGACCTTCGCGCCGTTGTCGTACTGCTCGGTGTCGTTGACCTCGACCTCTTCGCCCTTCTGGAGCTGGCCGACCATCTTGATGGTCTGCTCCACGAGAAGCGCGGTGTCCTTGTTGATCGTGGAGTACTGCACGCCCTCCATGATCGACTTGACCGACTCGACCTCGGAGTCCTGGCCGGTCACGACCGGGATGTCCTTACCGGCCTGCTGCACCGAGGTGAGGATGGCGCGGGCGAGGGTGTCGTTCGGTGAGAGCACACCGTCGAGCATCGTGTCGCCACCGTAGGTGGAGGTGATGAGAGTGTCCATACGGTTCTGCGCGTTCTCCGCGAGCCAGCCCTCGGTAGCGGTCTGGCCGAGATCGGTCTGACCCGACTTCACGACGAGGGTGCCGTCATCGATCTTCGGCTGCAGCACGTCCATGGCGCCGCCGAAGAAGACTGCGGAGTTCGCGTCGTCCGGCGAGCCGGAGAACAGCTCGATGTTGTACGGAGCCTCGTGGCCCGCGTTGGCCTCCAGACCCTCCAGCAGAGCGTTGCCCTGCAGCTGACCGACCTTGAAGTTGTCGAAGGCGACGTAGTAGTCGACAGCCTCGGTGTTCTCGATCAGACGGTCGTAGGCGATGACGTAGGCGCCGGCATCCTTCGCCGCCTGCACCTGCGTCGCCAGCTGCTTGCCGTCCTTCGCGCCGATGATGATGACCTTCGCGCCACCGGTGACCATGGCCTGGATCTGGTTCTGCTGCTCGGCAACCGTGTTGCTGGCGGGTGCGTACTGCACGTCAGCTTCGAAGCCGGCCTCTTCCAGCCCGTCGGTGAACAGCTGACCGGCAAGCACCCAGTTCTCACTGGTCTTGTCCGGAAGCGCGACACCGATCGTCGAACCGGCTTCGAAACCTGTCGTCTCTTCGCCGGAGCCTTCGTCCGTTCCGCCGCCGCGCTCGGCGCCTGCGCAACCGGTGAGGGCAAGTGCTGTTGCGGCGACAAGCGCTGTCCCCGCGAGTGCGATTCTCTTCATGAGATCTCTTTCTGTGTGTTGGTGGTGCGATTACTTGGTTTTGATCGGTTCGGAGAAGTTCGGGGCATCCGACTTCGCCCGTCTACGCATGAGGAATCCGATGAGCGAGGGGCGACCCTGCTGCTTGTTCCAGACGTCGATGCCGACGGCGAGGAGAAGAACCAGGCCCTTGACCATCGACACGACGTCGGCCGAGAGACCGAGCAACGCCATGCCGTTGTTGAGGAACGCCATCACCAGACCACCGATGATCGAGCCGATCACCGTGCCGATTCCGCCCGAGACGGCCGCGCCGCCGATGAAGACCGCGGCGATCGCGTCAAGCTCCCACATGTTGCCATCACCCGGGCCGGAGGCCTGCGAGCGTGCCACGAAGATCATACCGGCGAGGGCTGCGAGAACAGACATGTTCATGATGACGAAGAAGTCGACCCAGCGGTCCTTCACGCCCGACAGGCGTGCGGCCTGACGGTTGCCTCCCACGGCGTAGATGTGCCGTCCGAAGATCGTGTTTCGGGTGATGAAGGTGTAGATGATCACCAGCGCGAGCAGGATCAGACCGGAGATCGGGAAGCTCGTGCCCGGTCGACCCGTTGCGAACAGCCAGCCCGCGCCCAGGATGATGACACCGAGCACCACGATCTTGGTCACGACAACCCAGACCGGGGCGCTCTCCGAGCCCATCCGCCGCTGAATGCGGCGCGTGCGCAGCTCGTAGAAGACCACCCAGGCCACTGCGATGAGCGCGAGGATCATGGTCGGCACGTTGAAGTTCATGCCCGGAATCGGGATCTCCGGCATGTAACCGGCACCGATGATGACGAATTCCTTGGGAACCGGCACGGTCGTGGACTGGCCGATAAACTGGTTCGCACCGCGGAAGAAGAGCATGCCGGCGAGCGTCACGATGAACGCTGGCACCCCGACATAGGCGACCCAGAACCCTTGCCAGGCGCCCACCAGGGCACCCACGACCAGACCCAGCACGATCGCCAGCGGCCAGGGCAGATTCCACTCGGTCATCGACTTGGCCACGATGATGCCGACGAACGCGGCCACGGAGCCGACCGACAGGTCGATGTGGCCCATGATGATCACCATCACCATTCCGATCGCGAGGATCAGAATGAACGAGTACTGGTTGATCACGTTGATCAGGTTGTTCGGTGAGAGCGTGGCCCCGTTGGGGTTGCGCATCATCGTGACGACCTGGAAGAACAGCACGATCGCCAGAAGGCTGCCGAGGATTCCGAACTGGCGTAGCGACGAGTTGCCGCTGCCTCCCAGCATCTTCTTGATGTCACTGAAGTGGAAGCCGCGCTTGGGGCTTTCCGG
>NZ_JAJUFV010000066.1 GCF_029263575.1 Microbacterium sp.
ACGGCTTCCTCGGTGAGGAGTCAGGCGAGGGCGAAAGCGAATCCGGGGTGACCTGGATCGTCGACCCCATCGACGGGACGGTCAACTACGCCTACGGCCTGCCGTCCTACTGCGTCAGCATTGCGGCGGTCGAGGGCGGCAGTGACCCGGATCAGTGGCACGCACTCGCTGGCGCGGTCTATGCGCCCGTCTTCGGTGAGATGTTCACCGCAGCGCGCGATGCGGGCGCCTGGCTGGATTCCGCCCGTCTGCGCGTCAACACGCAGACCCCCGCCGGGGCGCTGTTGGCGACCGGGTTCGGATACGACCCGGCAACCCACGACGGCGACCTGGAGACCATGCGGCAGGTGATGCCGATCGCGCGCGACGTGCGGCGAACCGGCTCTGCCGCGATCGACCTCGCGTATGTCGCCGCCGGTCGTCTGGACGGCTATTTCGAGCGTGGGCTAAAACGGTGGGACTTCGCCGCCGGGGCGCTTCTGGTCGAAGAAGCCGGGGGAGTGGTCACCCGTCTTGACACGGCATCCGCTCGTCCGATGACGATTGCCGCGGGGGCCGACGTTCACGACCGGCTGACCGCGATTCTCGACAAATGATCATGTGGAACCCCACATGGCATTCTCAGGCCGTGCCCTGTAGTGTTTACCTGTTCGTTACCGTCGATGCCCGAAAATTGATGGTGTAGTACCCCCTCACTCACGAATCCCCCCGAGAGCTCACTTTGTCGTTCGATACTCCTATGGCTGAGTCTGTGCCCACGCGGCGCTCCAGCCGGCGTCGGAACGCGGAACCCGCGATCACGACAGAGAGTAAAGCGACCGCTCCCGAGGAGGCTGAGACGGTCACCGTTCTCGATGCTGCGGTCACTGACCCGGCGGTGCTTGCCCCGGCGCAGCCGCTTTCACGTCGTGCTGCTCGCGAGCGCCAGCGTGCGGCCGCTCAGCCGGCTTCTGCGGCCGACGGCGCGCAGGCGACGCCTGTTGTCGATATCGTCAAGGTCGTCGCCGATCCTGCGCCGGTTAAGCCGGCGGCAGTCGGCTCATCAGTCAAGCGGGTGCGAGCTCAGCGCGCAAGGGTTGAGCGGGTCGAGGACGAGCAGGTCGTCGCCGAGTCGGTCAGTAACCCCGAGTCGGTCATCGCCAAGTCGGTCATCGTCGAGTCGGTCGCCGCGGAACCTGTTGAGGTTGTGCACGATCCCTTCGTCGCCGCGTCGCGCGCATTCGGGGCGTCGGCTGTCGAAGTCCACGCCAGTGATGCTGACCAGCCTGCTGAGGTCGTCCGGGTCGAGGCTACGGCGCATGGCGTGCCGCGGCGACGTCGTGTGAGCCGCCGGCTGGTTGCCTTCGGCGCCACGGTGGGTGTCATGGGAATCGCGGGGATGCTCGCGGTCTCGATGACGCTTCCCGCAGAGGCCGTGGCGGCTGCGCGCGGTACGCAGGTTGCGGCGGCGACGTCGCTGCTGGCGGCAGCCAAGTCGGCCCCGGCCGACGTTGCTGAGGACGAGATTCAGGCGTTCGTTGCCCCATCGGACGTGCAGAACGACCTCATCGAGCGCACCGAAGACTTCTCGACCGCGTCCTTGGTCGATATCGCGGCAGAACGCGGCATCCAGTTCTCTGACGAGCTGTACACGAACGATCCGGATGCCGCGATCCAATGGCCCTTCGTCGTCGGCGTGGGAATGAGCTACGGCTTCGGAATGCGTAGCGGACGCATGCACGAAGGCATCGACCTGGTTCCTGGCGCAGGCGCTCCCGTCCAGTCGATCGCTGACGGCACGGTGCGCATCGCGACCGAAGCGGGCGGTAACTACGGCGTGACGGTGTACATCGACCACGTGATCGACGGCCAGGTCATCACGAGCCACTATTCGCACATGCAGTACGGATCGTTGCGGGTTGTTGCAGGCCAGGAGGTCAAGGTCGGAGACATCATCGGCAACGTCGGAAACACGGGTCGCTCGTACGGTGCGCACATGCACTTCGAGCTCATCGTCGACGACGTGAAGATCGACCCTCTCCCGTGGATGCAGGAGAACGCGGGAAGGTACGATTACTAACCGTCTCAGTTTCATGAGAACGCCTAAGTGATGGTATTCTCGTGGGGTTGCCTTCACAGGTGACATTGCCCCGATAGCTCAGTGGCAGAGCACTTCCATGGTAAGGAAGGGGTCGTCAGTTCAATCCTGACTCGGGGCTCGCAGCATTCGCTTTTGTCGGCGAAGGTGCCGTGCGGCAGGGTAGCTCAGTTGGTGAGAGCGCACGACTCATAATCGTGAGGTCGCGGGTTCAAGCCCCGCTCCTGCTACAGATGAAAACCCCCGGGAAATCGGGGGTTTTGTCGTATCGCCAAGTGCTGGCGCCGTGGCGAAAGCCGGGACAACCCGAAGGTCAGGCGAGAGCGTCGATGACCCTGCGGGTCTGCGTGTACGTGGCGTGCGGATAGAGCGTGACGGCGGGGAGCTCTTTCAGGCGATCCGGGAGCTGTTCGATGACGGCGGCGACGGCGGGTTGGAGCTTAGCGGCGACCTGTACCGCGTACCCGTGCAAGTGTTTTTCGGGTAGTCCGGCGTCGGCTTCAAGACATCGGATGCTGTCGACATCGAAAGTGCCGAGAGTGTTCGCGCCGTTGACGGCGAAGGCGAGCTCGACGTTATTGAAGACGATGGGGTCGTGGGAAAGGATCTGCTCTCGCTGATTGAAGGGAAGCGAGCTGTTGAGATCGTAGAACGGGGCGAGCACGCTCCGGCCGGGCACGTGGGTGAGGGAGTAGTTCTTGGAATGGCCGTCGTTGTGGCCGATGATCCAGGAGAAGATGAGCAGTTTCGCGACCCGCTCCTTGGCGGTCTTGGCATCGGCGGCGCTGAGGTTGCGGTCGAATACGGTGAAGATCTCGCGATAGCCGGGGCCGCCGTCGGACTCATACTTCTGGATGTGCGAGGTTCCCGTGGCTTGCGCGAGGTCTTCCTGATGGAGCCGGCCGACAGCACCGTTGGCGTCGAAGCGGTCGAAGCGCTCCACGACGAGAACGTGCTCACCATCGAACTCGGCGATCACGGATGCGGCCGCATCGATCTCTAGCAGGCGCGCGACCTGTAGGGTGATGTGCTCGGTGATATCAGAGCCGGGCAGTGGCTGGATGCCCGGTTTGAAGATGTGCGTCGATGGCTTCCGCCCTGACGGCTCGAACCACTGGTCACCGCGAAGGGCGAGCGCGAACTTCCCCTGAGCGCCGCCAAGCGAGAACCCCTCTGCGGCTGCGTGGTGCTGCAGCCAGTCGCTGTCGTCTCGACGAATCTGCCGGATTCGGTCGCCGATCTCCTTCGCAGTGAGCGGCGTCAGATCCTCTTCCTGCCTCGGTGGTGTTCCCACGGGGTGGAACTCGAGCGCGCCAGCGACATCCGCGCCGTAGACGGAGAGCAGGTCGAAGGTGCTGTCGCTGGCCAGCTTCGCCTCCCGCGCCCAGCGGGAACGGACATCCGCGCGGTCGGGGAGGAGATTGTCGAGGAACCGCTTGGTGTCGAGATTCCCGAATGGGGTCGTGACGACGGGGAGCGTCACGGAGATGGGAACGGGGCTGTCTGATTCGACGTACTCGGGCAGGTAGCGCAGCTGCAGGTTCTCACCTCGCCGTGTGATCGTGGCGACGAGGGCTTCGTACAGGTATACATCGAGGGCACGGGTCATTCGTTACCCTCTGCGGCATCTAGGCCAAGATCCGCGTCTTCCGGGCTGGCAGGAGAGCCCGTTGCCGCTGCTCGCGGCCGAGCGATGAGGACGGACCCCGGAATCGTGGCGGTGAGTCTGCGGGACAGCTCGCGGACGGATCCGCCCGAGTCGATCAGCGGTGTGATGCGCTTGGCGAGTGCGTCGGCCGCAGCCTGGGCGGAGCCTCCGGCGGCCACAGCGGTGGGGGCTGCAGTGTGGCCTCCGACGGCGGCGTCCAGGTGGATGCCGAGGTGGTCGAGGATGAGTAGCACCGTGCCGAAGGACGTGCTCCCGTTGCCGCGTTCGAGGCGAGCGAGCGACTGGCGGGTGATGCCGACGGCATCGGCGACGTCGTGCTGGGTAAGGCCTCGCTGGGCGCGGGCGTTCTTGACCAGACGAGCGAGATCCGAGGGCGCCTGCAACTTCACGTCGACCACCCCATCTGTGTTGGAAAAACAATACTGCGATGCAATGTTATAAAAATATACCATCACGTCGATGTTGAGTAAAGCGAACATCGCCATCGCTCCCCACACCGAGGCGATTCAGTCCGCGCGGGGTGGGTTCCACATCTGCTCGGGTCCGATGGCTGCCGAGATGCGCTTGCTGATCGCGCCGAGCTGACGAACCTGTGCGGCCGTCAGTGTGTCGAACACCAGTCGACGGACGAGGTCCTCATGTCCGGGCGTCGACTGGACGACCTTGTCGTGGCCGTCGTCGGTCAGCACCGCGAGCGTGAAGCGTCCGTCGGATGGGTCGATAGTGCGGTGCACCCAGCCCTTGCGCTCGAGTCTCGTCACCGCTCGGGAGAGGCGTGAGAGCGTGCAGCTGGCGTACTCGGCGAGCGTGCTGAGACGAAGCGTGCGTTCGTCTGTCGATTCGAGGGCGAACAGGATGCCGTGTTCGAAATGTGTCAGCCCGCTGTCGCGCTGCAGGTGAGCGTCGAGCGCTGTCGGCAGGCGCTCGAGCATCGTTGCGACCGACGCCCACACGTGGAGCTCGTCTGTGCTCAACGAGGTGCTGGTCTTTTGCTCAGGCATCCGTCGAGGATATCGCACAACGCCGAAACGGCGCACTTTATAACTTGCCCAAGCAAGTCAATTTCGCATAATATGACTTGCTCAAGCAAGTAAAGGAGCATCACGAGTGGACCTGCAGCTACGCGGTAAGAAAGCGTTCATCAGCGGATCGACCCAGGGAATCGGCTACGCGATCGCCTCGGCCCTCGCGGCGGAGGGCGCCGATGTGATCATCAACGGTCGCGACGCGACCCGATTGGATGCCGCAGTTGAGCGCCTCCGCGACAAGCATCCGCAGGCGGCCATCACCGGGCTGCGCGCCGACTTCACAGTCCCTGCCGAGATCGCGGTGCTGACCGACGCGCTCGGCGACGTCGACATCCTCGTCAACAACATCGGGCTGTTCGCTCTCGCCGAGTTCGAATCCATCGACGATGACGAGTGGGCCCGCTACTTCGAGCTGAACGTCATGAGCGGCGTGCGCCTCTCGCGCCATGCGCTCGGCGGCATGCTCGAACGCGGATGGGGTCGCATCGTGTTCATCAGTAGCGAATCGGGTGTGAACGTGCCCGCCGACATGATCCACTACGGGGCCACGAAGGCGGCGATGCTGGCCGTCAGCAACGGCCTCGCCAAGCGCACGCGCGGCACCGCCGTCACCGTCAACACCGTCCTCGGCGGCCCCACCTACTCCGACGGCGTAGCGTCGACGGTCGAGGCTCTGGCCGAGGCGCAGTCGATGCCCAGCGACGTGCTGAAGGGCGCCATCATCGGGCAGAATCGCACGTCACTTCTCGAGCGGTTCATCGACCCGGTCGAAATCGCCAACACGGTCGCCTTCCTCGCCAGCCCGTGTGCATCCGCCACGAACGGTGCTGCCGTGCGCGCAGACGGCGGCGTCCTCACCGGCGTGCTGTAGCAGGCGCGAACTTCGCCAGCGACGAGGCCGACCCTAACGCGGCACCCGGGCCGGCCGAAACGCCCGCAGTCGCAGGCTGTTGCCGACGACGAACACGCTCGACAGCGCCATCGCCGCCCCGGCCAGCATCGGGTTGAGCATTCCGAGCGCCGCGATCGGGATCGCCGCGACGTTGTATGCGAACGCCCAGAACAGGTTCGTCTTGATGGTCGAGAGCGTGCTGCGCGACAGGCGAATCGCGTCGACGGCGCTACGCAGATCTCCGCGCACGAGCGCGATGTCGGCCGCCTCGATCGCGACGTCGGTGCCCGGTCCCATCGCCAGTCCGAGGTCGGCCTGGGCCAGAGCGGGTGCGTCGTTCACGCCGTCGCCGACCATCGCCACGACACGCCCCTCGGCTTGCAGGCGCGTGATGACGGCCACCTTGTCGTGCGGAAGCACCTCGGCGATCACCTCGTTAATCCCGACCTCGGCGGCGATGTGTCGTGCGGCCGCCTCGTTGTCGCCGGTGAGCATGATCGGTTCAAGCCCCAGGGCGCGCAGTCCGCGTACGGCCTCGGCGCTGGTCGGTTTGACCGTGTCGCCGACGATCAGGACACCGCGGGCTGCGCCATCCCAGCCGGCGGCAACCACCGTCTTGCCCTCGGCTTCCGCCGCGACTTTCGCCGCCGCAACCCGCGGCGACAGCGCTAGTGACCAGTCGGCGAGCAACGTCTCTCGCCCGACGACGATGCTGTGCCCCTCGACCACGCCCTGCACGCCACGACCTTCGACGTTCGCGAAATCCGAGACGGCGGGCAGCGCGTCGCCGATGGCAGACACGGCGCCGGTGGCGATGGCCTGGGCGATCGGATGCTCCGACGCGTGCTCGACCGCGCCAGCCAGGCGCAGCAGCTCATCGGCATCCGTCCCGTCCTCGGTGACGACGTCGACCAGCGACATGCGTCCTGACGTGACCGTTCCGGTCTTGTCGAGCACGACCGTGTCGACCTTACGGGTGGATTCAAGAACCTCCGGGCCCTTGATGAGAATGCCCAGCTGCGCGCCGCGACCGGTGCCGACCAGCAGTGCAGTGGGCGTCGCCAGCCCCAGCGCACACGGGCATGCGATCACAAGCACCGCCACGGCGGCCGTGAATGCCGCCGACACGGGGAAGCCGGCGACGAGCCACCCCACCAGCGCCGCAACGGCGATCACGAGCACGATCGGCACGAACACACCCGAGATGCGGTCGGCGAGTCGCTGCACCTGCGCCTTGCCGGTCTGGGCCTCTTCGACGAGCCGCGCCATCTGGGCCAACTGCGTGTCGGCGCCGACACGCGTGGCACGCACCACGAGGCGGCCACTGGTATTCACGGTCGCTCCGGTCACGGCATCCGCTTCGCCGACTTCGACGGGAACTGACTCACCCGTCAGCATCGACGCATCCACGGCCGAGTGGCCCGACACGACCACGCCGTCGGTGGCGATCTTCTCGCCCGGCCGCACGACGAACTCGTCGCCGACCTGCAGCTGGCTGATGGGAATGCGCGCCTCGACGCCGTCGCGCAGCACCGCGACGTCCTTGGCGCCGAGTTCGATCAACGCCCGCATCGCGGCTCCGGCCTGCCGCTTCGAACGTTTCTCGAAGTAGCGCCCGGCGAGGATGAACATCGTCACCCCGGCGCCGACCTCCAGATAGATGTTCGCCGCGCCATCCGACCGTGACAGCGTCAGCTCGAACCCGTGCGTCATCCCCGGCATGCCTGCCGTGCCGAAGAACAGGGCGTACAGCGACCAGAGGAACGCGGCCAGGGTGCCCATCGAGATGAGCGTGTCCATGGTGGCGGCGCCGTGGCGCAGGTTCACCCACGCGGCACGGTGGAAGGGCAAAGCGCCCCAGATGATCACCGGGGCGGCCAGTGCGAGCGACGCCCACTGCCAGTAGGTGAACTGCAGCGCCGGAATCATCGCCATCAGAATCACCGGCACGCTGAGCACCGTCGACACGATCAGCCGCTGGCGCAGTGACGCCAGTTCCGGATCGCCCGGTTCGTCGTCGGCCGCGGCAGGTTCGGCGGCGGGGAGCGTCGCCGAGTAGCCGGTGCGCTCGACCTCGGCGACCAGCAGGTCTGCGTCGAACCCGGCGGGCACCGTCACGCTCGCCTTCTCGGTGGCGTAGTTGACGGATGCCGTGACGCCATCGAGCTTGTTCAGCTTCCGCTCGATGCGGTTCGCGCACGAGGCGCACGTCATTCCGCCGATCTTGAGTTCGACGCTGGTCATGGTGATCCTCCGAATGGTGTCAGGCGCGGACGGCTGAGTAACCGGCCTCGTCGACAGCGGCGAAAACTGCTGCGTCATCGATCGGACCGGACGCGGTGACGACCAGCTTTCCTGACTGGGCGCTCACCTGAATGTCGTCGACCCCCGCGAGCTGACCGACCTCTTCGCGGACGGACATCTCGCAGTGGCCACAGGTCATTCCGGTCACCTGGTATTCAGCGGTAGTCATGATGCACTCCTCCTCATTCGTTGCGTTCTCTCACGATAACACATACCCCCCAGGGGTATTCCCGAAGGGCCGCATGCAAAGATGTCCACATGACCAAACCCACGGCAGACCTCTACGACGAGTTCGGCGAAGACCTGCAGTCGCTTGCGCTGCAGCTGCGCTCCTTCGGCGCGCGCGCCGCGTTCGACGGGCCGATCCGCACGATCCGCTGCCATGAAGACAACGCCCTCGTGAAGGCGACGCTGGCGACCCCCGGCGAGGGGGCCGTGCTCGTCATCGACGGCGCAGGTTCTCTGCAGACGGCGCTGATGGGCGACATGATCGCGGCATCCGCTGTCGCAGGCGGCTGGGCGGGGGTCGTGATCCACGGCGCGATCCGCGACAGCGTCGCGATCAACGCCCTCGACCTCGGCGTGAAGGCTCTCGGCACCAACCCGCGCAAAAGCGGCAAGCTCGGCACCGGTGAGAGCGACATCGACCTCGTGTTCGGGGGAGTGCAGTTCCGCGTCGGCGCGCATCTCTACAGCGACGAAGACGGCATCCTCGTCACTCGGTGACGTTCGTCACCGTCTGATCAGATCGGCCCCGGCCGCCGTGAGCTGGCGCAGGGTCGCATCCGGCAGGAACGCGTGCGTCAGACCGCGGCCAATGCGTGCCAGATCGCCCTCGTCGCGATACAGCAGGTAGATCGGCTCGTAGCGCGGGTTGAACTTCTTCTTGAACTGGTGAAGCGATCGGAACCCGTACACCGGTTCGAGCATGCCGCCCAGCCGCGACAGAATCGAGGCGATCGCGCCTTCGCTGGCGGATGCCTCGTGCGCGAGCGGTGCTCCCGAGAGGGAGAGGATCGACGCGCCCTCGTCGGAGAACGCCTTCGCTGACGAGCCGATGAGAAACTCCATCACCGCGGCGAATCCACCGTCGCGGCGGCGCATCAGATCAAGCGTCCATCCGGTCACCGTCCCGCCGGGGCCGTACACCGGCAGCCAGCTGAGCAGCCCATCGACATCACCGTCGGGCGAGATGGCCAGGGCGAGCCGCACTTCGGGGTCTTCGGCCTCCTGCAGGGTTCCGAGCGTGAAGCGCATCTCGGGAAGGCCCTTGTCGCCGACCCACGATTCTGAGATCGCTCGCAGCTGCTGACGCGTGCCCCACGTGACGTCGCCGAGCGTTGTGAGACGGAAGGTCACGCCCTCGCGCTCGGCTCGGCTGAACGACTGCCGCACCCGGGCCCATGCTTTGCCCTGGAACGTGAGACCGGCCAGGTCGACGATCGTGTCGTCGGCGACGGTCAGCGAATGCCAGCCGTCGGGGAGAAGCTCGCGCGTGCGCTCTGACGCGCTGAAGAAGCACGGTGTGACGGCGCGCTCCTCGGCTGCGGTGATGAACTCGCGCACGGATGCAGCGTGACCCTCGGGCGGTCCTAGCGGATCGGCGAGAGCGATGGCGACGCCCGCGTGCAGCTGGAACGGCACGACGCCCTCACGCGTGCGCAGATAATCCATACCGGGCCAGGTCGTCATCCACGACAGCGTGCCAGCGCCGTCCTGGCGAATGACCTGCTTCACCTCGTCCGCCGTCACGGCGTCGCCGCCGAGGCGCCGGGCGCGCCGCCAGCGACGGAATGCCGCGCGCGTCGCGATGAGGAAGATCAGGTAGCCGAACCAGAGGAACCCGGCCGCGGTCGTGACGTCGAGGTCACCTGTGGAGATGCCCTCGGCTTCCTCGGGCCACACGAGGAACAGCACGCGCAGTGCGAGGGTGAGACCGCCGATGACGATGTTGAGCGTGGCGAGCAGGAGCGCGATGATCCAGGCCCACCGGCGGCCCCGCCACAGCCCGAACGCGATCGCGAGGATCACGGCGGTGTCGAAGAGCACATCGGGCAGGGCCGTCTCGAGCCACAGCTCGGTCTGCCCGAAGGGGCCGTTCGTCGGAATGAGCATCACGATCAGCTGGGTCACACCCAGCGCGAGCACGATGCTGACAGCCAGCAGGCGCTGCTCGTGCACCGTCGTGCGCTGCACGCGCAGCGAGCGGTCGACCGCCAGCACGAGCAGGATAGCGAGGGCGTGCTCGAGGTCGGCGAGCGTGCCCAGGTACAGCAGGCTGATGGCGGCGAAGCCGAGCACGATGAACCAGGCGCGCTGGCGCCAGGGGGCGGCGAACAGGCCGACGGCTGCTGCAATGCAGGCCATTGTCCCGCCGGATGCTCCGACGTCCAGACTCTCGGCGAGATGCTGTGCCCACGGCCAGGGCAGCGCGCGTGCGCCGGTGAGCACCAGAGCGCTGCCGAGAACCGCGAAGAGCTGTCCGATCCAGTAGTACAGCAGCGCCACGCGCCAGCCGCGACGGTGCTCCAGGTAGGCCATGCCCCAGAAGCCGAGGATGGTGGGGATGTACACCCAGGGCTGCACGACGAGGAATGTTCCGGTGATCGGCGTCCACCAGCGGCCCTCTTCGAGCGCCGGTAGGCCGTACGCGAACGCGTCGAAGAGCGCTGAGTCGCTGAACGGTCGCCACAGCCCTTGGCTGACGACGCCGACGACGAGGATCACCCCGATGAAGATGAGCGTGGCCGGAAAACGCGCTGCCAGACGAAGCACCGCTGGCCTCTGTTTGTCGTCGGTTGTCGTTTCGAGGCTCATAGGTTCAACCTAACGAAGCCGCTCGCGACGCGTCTACCGGGCGGTATCCATCCCGGCCGTCACGAGGATGGGGCGGTGGTCGCTCGATTTCTGCGGAAGCGTCTGGACGCTGTCGATCGCGAAGCCGTTCGAGGTGGCGAAGTCGTAGTGGCCTTTGAAGACGCGGTACCGGGTGTACGTGCGGTCGTCGCTCAGCGTCAGCGTGTAGCCGTGATCGCGCACGGTCTGGCCGAGGTTCTCTTTGAAGACGGGGTAGTTGTAGTCCCCGACCATGAGCACCGGCAGCCCCGGTCCCATCGCCTCGAGCTCGGTCAGAGCTGTGCGGATCTGGTTTCGTCGCAGCGAGTTCAGTGCGGTGAGCGGCGCCGCATGGAAGGAGGCGACGATCAGCTCACGGCCGTTGTCGATATCGTGCAGGCGCACGCCGAGCACGCGCTCGTGCGCAGGTTTGAGCATCCGGTCGTGCAGCGACTTCTTGAGACCGAAGGTGCGGATGTCTTTCAGCGCGAAGGTGTTCGCTCGGTAGTAGACGGCCAGCCCGAGCCGATTTCCGTGCGTCGCATCGGCCAGCGCGAGCCCGCCGATCTCGTCGGACAGTTCGGTGACGTCGCACTCTTGCAGGCACAGCAGGTCGGGCTCGTGCTGTGCGACGAGCTCTTCCAGTTCCCTGGCCGCGCGATGCTTGCGCAGGTTGTACGAGATCACCTTCATCGTTTCCCACGCTACTCGCGATTCCCAGTGGACGTCAGTCGGATGCTTCGCTGTCGCGGCGCGCGCGGGTCTGCTCTGCCCGCGCGGCGAGCAGTTCTTCCGCGGGGTATCCGACTTCGGTCAACGTCAGCCCGCGCGCAGCCAATACCTTGAAATCGCTCGTGCGCTCGAGGGCGTCGCGCAGCACCACGAGATCGGTCACGTTCAGCCGTTGCTCGCCCACGGCAGCGCAGGCGCCGACGAGGGCGCGCACCATGCTGTGGCAGAAGGCATCGGCTTTCACCTCGGCGATCAGCACGCCGTCGGCGTCACGCGCCCACCGATAGTCGAGCAGCGTGCGAATGGTCGTGGCGCCTTCGCGTGCTTTGCAGTAGGCGGCGAAGTCATGCAGACCGATGAGCGACTGTGCCGCGGCATCCATCGCCTCGACGTCGAGCTCGGCACGGATGCTGGTGGTATCCAGCCGCCGTGCAGGATTAAAGCCGGCGATCTCATCAGCGAGGCGATAGCGGTAGCGTCGCCACACGGCCGAGAAGCGTGCGTCGAAGCCCGTGGGGGCGAGCGACGAGCGCAGCACGGTGACGTCGGGATACGCGCCGAGAACGCCGCGCATGCGCCCCGCGATCGAGCCGGCCGGATCATGGGCAGCTCGGCCGTGGCGCGCCTCGATGCGCGACCACTGCGCTTCATCGAGATCGACATGCGCGACCTGACCGGCGGCATGCACACCGGCATCCGTTCGCCCGGCGACGACGAACTGCACGTCTGAACCGACGATGCGAGCGAGCGCTGCCTCCAGTGTGCCCTGCACGGTACGCAGCTCGGGCTGTCGCGCCCAGCCGCGAAAGTGGGTGCCGTCATAGGCGATGTCCAGGCGAATTCGCACGGGGCCAGTTTAGACTGGGCACTTGCGCTCCGCCGGGCCCGGAGCAGGCAACACCTCATGATGATGACTCACGATCAGACCACTTCTGCGCGCTTCGCGGGCTTGGATGGCCTGCGTGCGGTGGCTGTCGCGCTGGTGCTCGTCTACCACCTTTTTCCGTGGATGCCGCTTCGTGCCGGGTACATCGGCGTCGACGTCTTCTTTGTGATCAGCGGCTTTCTGATCACCTCATTGCTGTTGCGTTCGGCGTCGGCAGGCTCATGGTCGATCAAGCGCTTGCTGGACTTCTGGCGGCGGCGTGCGCGTCGTCTGCTGCCTGCACTCGCCGTCGTCGTCACTGTGTGCGCGAGCGCGGCATGGCTGCTGGGCGGGGACTTGCTGGTCGGGATGGGCCGCCAGGTGCTGGGCGCGGCGACGTTCAGCTATAACTGGCTGGCCCTGGCCGATGGCACCGACTATTTTGCTGCGACGGCGCCCGAGCTGTTCCGTAACTTCTGGTCGCTGGCGGTCGAAGAGCAGTTCTACGTGGTGTGGCCGTTGCTGCTTCCGCTCGTGCTGCTGATTCCCGGGCGTTGGGTGCGGGCGTCCGTGCTCGTGGTGGCTGCTGGGGGCTCCGCCTGGTGGATGGTGACGCTCGTCACCGGCGGTGAGGTGACGCGGGCATACTTCGGCACCGACTCCCACGCGTTCGGTCTGTTGCTGGGTATTGCGCTCGCCCTTGCGGTGGCGAATATGCGCGAACAGGAATGGATGCGTCGTCCGATTGCCCGGGTGGCCACGCTGCTGGTCGGAATGGTCGGGTTGGCGGCGATCGTGACAGCAGCGGTGCTGCCGCAGGCGACGGATGCCACGGCCTTCGCCGGTTCGCTGCTGCTGGCCACAGGGGGAGCGGTGCTGGCGATCATCGGCGGCGCTTGGCCCGGGGCCTGGCTCGGGCGCGGCCTCGACGTCGCGCCGCTGAAATGGATCGGCGATCGCTCGTACGGCATCTATCTATGGCACTGGCCGGTGCTCGTGCTCGTGCTGGTCGGCTGGCACGGGCTCGGACCAGAGGCCGGAGTGCCGCCGGTGGCTGGGTTCGTGACGCTGGTGCTGTCGATCGGTGCGGCGGCACTGTCGTACCGGTTCGTCGAGCAGCCGCTGCGGCGCCACGGCTTCCGGCGGTCGTTGAACAAACTCGGAGAGCGGATCTCTGGCACGCCTGCGGCCCGATTCGCCGGAATCACCGCGATGGTCATCGCTGTGGTCGCGCTGGGCGGCACCACGGCCGCCATCATCGTCGCGCCGCACAGCACCTCTGCCGCCGCGGTGATCTCGCAGGGAGCCAAGGCCGTGGATGACGCGGCGAGGACACCAAAGCCCACGCCCACGCCGTCGCCGACGGAAGGGGGAGCGGAGCCGAAGCCCGAGATCGAGATCCCTGTCGGCACCGATATCACGGCGGTCGGCGACTCGGTCATGCTCGCCTCCGCGCCGTCGCTGTACGAACGCTTCCCGGGCATCACGGTGGACGCCGAGGTGTCGCGATCGATCTGGACCGGGCCGGGCATCCTCGAACAGCTCGCCGCGAACGGCGACCTGCGCGAGAACGTCGTCGTCGCGCTGGGGACGAACGGCCCGGTCGATCAGGGTGTATTGGAAGAGATGACGCGGATCGTCGGAGCTGAGCGCCACCTGATCCTCGTCAACGCCTATGCGCCGCGCGACTGGATCCCCGGTGTCAACGCCGACCTTAATGCGTTCGCCGAACGGCATCCGAATGTGTGGGTGGCCGACTGGTCGGGCGCGATCGAGCCGCATCTCGACCTGCTCGCCGGCGATGACATCCATCCGGGCAAAGCCGGCGGTGATGTCTTCGCCGCAGCCATCGGTGACACGTTCACAGGCATCGAGAAAGAACGCATTCGCGAGGAACAGCGCTTCGATGCGGCGCCCTCGGGGCGCGCGCCGCGGGTGCCCTTCCCGGAGTGAGTCTGCGCCGCGGTTGCCACAAGTGCTCCGGGTGCCGTAAGCTGTCTCTTTGGTACTCGACTGCCGAGTGCCGCGAACGTGAGCCCTCCACTGGCGTGTTCCTCTCAATAGAGCAGAACCACCCCGGAGTGGGATTCACGAACCTCTCCGTTCGAATCAGAAAGCAGCACTATTGTGACGCGCACATACACCCCGAAGGCCGGGCAGATCCAGCGTGACTGGGTCGTCATCGACGCCAACGACGTCATCCTCGGCCGTCTCGCCTCGCACGCCGCAGCGCTCCTGCGCGGCAAGCACAAGCCGACCTTCGCCAACCACCTCGACACCGGCGACTTCGTCATCATCATCAACGCCGACAAGGTCGCGCTGACGGGTCAGAAGCTCGAGAAGAAGATGGCCTACCGCCACTCCGGCTACCCGGGTGGCCTCTCCAAGGTTTCGTACGAAGAGCTCCTGGAGAAGAACCCGATCCGCGCTGTCGAGAAGGCCGTCCGCGGCATGCTCCCCAAGAACAGCCTCGGTCGTCAGCAGCTGTCGAAGCTCAAGGTGTACACGGGCGCTGAGCACCCGCACGCCGCTCAGAAGCCGCAGACGTACACCCTCGACCAGGTCGCCCAGTAAGCGCCGCAACGATTACGAAGGACACACTCGTGGCTGACACTCAGGACACCCCAGACACCCCGCAGAGCTACTCGACGTCGAGCCCGGAGGCCCCCGCGGCCGAGGCGACTCCTCGCCCCGTTCTCAACGTTCCCGGCGCCGCTGTCGGCCGACGCAAGCAGGCCATCGCCCGCGTGCGTCTGGTTCCCGGCTCCGGCACGATCACGGTCAACGGCCGTACGCTCGAAGACTACTTCCCGAACAAGCTGCACCAGCAGCTGATCAACGACCCCTTCACGGTGCTGAACCTGCAGGGTGCATACGATGTCATCGCCCGCATCTCGGGTGGCGGCGACTCCGGTCAGGCCGGCGCGCTGCGTCTCGGCATCGCTCGGGCGCTCAACGGCATTGACGTTGAGAACAACCGCCCGGCCCTCAAGAAGGCTGGCTTCCTCGCGCGTGACGCTCGCGTCATCGAGCGCAAGAAGGCCGGTCTCAAGAAGGCCCGCAAGGCGCCTCAGTACTCGAAGCGTTAAGGTCCCGCGTTCCGATGCCGCTTTTCGGCACGGACGGCGTGCGAGGACTGGCCAACGGCATCCTCACCGCCGACCTGGCGCTCACCCTGGCCCAGGCGACTGCTGTCGTCCTGGGCCAGGGTCGTACCGCAGACGAGCGCCGGGCCGAGGGCAAGCGACTGTCCGCAGTCGTCGCCCGCGACCCACGCGTCTCCGGTGAATTCCTCGTGGCCGCAGTTTCTGCGGGCCTCGCAGCTTCTGGTGTCGACGTCTACGACGCAGGTGTCATTCCCACTCCGGCTCTGGCATTCCTCGTCGGCGACCACGATGCCGACTTCGGCGTGATGGTATCGGCGTCGCATAACCCGGCGCCCGATAACGGCATCAAGATCTTCGCTCGCGGCGGTGTGAAGCTCCCCGACGTTGTCGAAGAACGCATCGAGGCAGCGATGAGCGGAGACAAGCTCCTGCCGACGGGTGAGTCCGTCGGTCGCATCGAGCGCTTCTCTGATGCCGAAGACCGTTATGCGCTTCACCTGCTGTCTTCGCTGCCGCATCGCCTCGACGGCATCCACGTCGTGCTCGACTGCGCGCACGGTGCGGCATCCGGTGTGTCTCCCGAGACATTCAACGTCGCCGGTGCCTCCGTGACTGTCATCGGCGCTGAGCCCGACGGCATCAACATCAACGACGGCGTCGGTTCGACACACCTCGACAATCTCGCCGAGGCCGTGGTGCGTCTGGGCGCCGATGTCGGCATCGCGCACGACGG
>NZ_JAJUFV010000067.1 GCF_029263575.1 Microbacterium sp.
CCATCATGGGCCCCAACGGCTCGGGCAAGTCGACGCTTGCCTACACGATCGCCGGCCACCCGAAGTA
Source organism: Microbacterium sp. (assembly GCF_029263575.1). Lineage (GTDB taxonomy): Bacteria > Actinomycetota > Actinomycetes > Actinomycetales > Microbacteriaceae > Microbacterium. The sequence goes on from NZ_JAJUFV010000067.1 coordinate 68, forward strand.
CACCGTCACCGGCGGCACCATCACCTTCGACGGCGAAGACGTCCTGGAGATGTCCGTTGACGAGCGTGCACGCGCCGGCCTGTTCCTTGCGATGCAGTACCCGGTCGAGATCCCCGGCGTGACAGTGACGAACTTCCTGCGCACGGCCAAGACCGCGCTCGACGGCGAAGCGCCCTCGATCCGACACTGGACCAAAGATGTCAAGCAGGCCATGACGAACCTGCGCATGGACCCGAAGTTCGCGCAGCGCAACGTCAACGAGGGATTCTCCGGTGGCGAGAAGAAGCGCCACGAGATCCTGCAGCTCGAGGTTCTGAAGCCCAAGTTCGCCGTTCTCGATGAGACCGACTCCGGTCTCGACGTCGACGCGCTGAAGATCGTCTCCGAGGGTGTCAACCGTGCGAAAGAGGCCACGGGGCTGGGTGTGCTGCTCATCACCCACTACACCCGCATCCTGCGCTACATCCGCCCCGACTTCGTGCACGTGGTCGTCGCCGGAAAGATCGTGGAAGAGGGCGGGCCTGAGCTGGCTGACCGTCTTGAGGAAGAAGGCTACGACCGCTTCCTCGACCCTTCGGCCCCGATAGAGGCGTAGGCTGAGCACTATGACGGCGACGCTTGCTCCTGAGAAGTTCGAAGAGGTCACGGAGGCCCTCAAGGACGTCATGGATCCCGAGCTGGGGATCAACGTCGTAGACCTGGGCCTCATCTACGACCTCGCGTGGGATGACGAGAACGATGCTCTCGTGATCCATATGACGTTGACGAGTGCGGGATGCCCGCTGACCGACGTGCTCGAAGAGCAGACCGCGCAGGCGCTGGACAACGTTGTTGATCGGTTCCGCATCAACTGGGTGTGGATGCCGCCGTGGGGTCCCGAGAAGATCACCGATGACGGTCGCGACATGATGCGTGCGCTCGGCTTCGCGATCTGACACGCGTCGGATCATGACGGCACTGCCCCGGTAGGTGTTGGGCGGAGTCACCGTCGGCGCGCCCGGGCGAGGCGGAGTGCTACCAGCGTCAGCGCCAGCGCTCCGACGCCCGTGATCGGCGTCGTCCCGATCACGAGCAATCCGGCGATCGCGCCGATGCCGACGACTGTCGCGCTCATGAGTCGTGCGGGCGACTCGGTGTGAACCGGCGCAGGGACGGCTTCGATACGAGCGAGCGCCAGCGCGATGGCCGCGGTCAGCGTGAGAACGACGATCAGCCACAGCGGGCGGGTCTGCCACCAGGCGAGGCTGCTGGGCTCTGGCAGAGCGATCCCCGTGAACATCGCGAACAACGCCGAGGTCCCAGCCATCACCAGCAGCACCGGCATGTGCCAGAGATAGATCGTCATAGCGCGCGGGGTGACGAACCGGCGCATCGCGGAGCCGACCCGCGAGTGGCTCCAGAGATCGAGGCGGTCGCGCAGGAGAGACATCACCATCGTGTGGGCGATGCCGACCAGCAGCAGCGCGGTCGTCGGCGGGTTGATGTTCTCGATGAGATCGGGGGAGTAGACGCCCAGCACGACGCTGATCACGAGTGCTGCCGTGGCGCCCACGGCGATCAGTCCGCGCGTGCGGCGAAGCATCGACGGGATATAGCCATCGGCGAGGAAGAACCCGAGCTGCTGCAATGCCAGCCAGACGAACGCGAGGTTGAGCACCCCGAACAGTGCGTCCCCGGTGAGCATCCGTGCGGCATCGACGGCGACCGCCGCGGCGACGAGCAGCGTGAGGGTGCGCCACCGAGCACGTTCGTGGGCGGCGACGAGAGCGGGAAGAAGCACCTGGCAGAGCAGGAAGACGCCGAGAAACCAGAGCGGTTGGCCGAACCGGTATCCGGCGATGCCGACCAGTTCGTTCGGCACGCCGACCACGAGGAGCGCCGTGAGCGCGAGAGCGACGACGCCGATCGTGCACGCGGCGGGCAGCAGCAGTCGGTGGATACGAGCGGCCGCGAATGACGCGGCTGTGCCGCCGCGCTGCCGAGACCGCTGATACGACGTGTAGCCGGCGAAACCACCGATCACGAAGAACAGTGGCATGACCTGAAAGATCCAGCTGAGCGGAACGATCCACGCTTCCCCTTCGCTCGCATTGGCGAAGATCGGACCGGCCTGGGTGACGGTCACCCCCACCATGAGCGAGTGCAAGACGACGACGCCGAGTACACAGAAGGAACGGACCAGATCGATGCCGGTGTCTCGTGTCGCTCGGGTCTCGCGTGCGGGCGCGGTCTGCAGTTCGGCGATGGCCATATGCTCCTCCTCGGCGGGTGTCCGAGAAGGTTATGAACGCGGTGCCGCGCACCACATCACTCCAGGGTGTCGAGCTGTGTCGTACCGGGGTAGGGTCAGGCGGGCTCGACGAGGCCGGTGTCGTAGGCGAAGATGACCGCCTGCACGCGGTCGCGCGCGCCGATCTTCGCGAGCACCTTGCCGACGTGCGTCTTGACAGTCTGCTCGGCGATGAATAGCGCCGTGGAAATCTCGCTGTTCGAGTGGCCCTGCCCGATCAGCACGAGCACCTCTCGCTCGCGCTCGGTGAGGTCGGCCAGCAGGTGCGCGGATGCGCCGGTGCGTGACTTCTGCGACGCGAACTGAGCGATCAACCGGCGCGTGACGCTCGGTGCGAGCAAGGCGTCCCCGGCGGCGACGACTCGCACGGCGTGCACGAGTTCCTCCGGCAGTGCGTCCTTGAGCAAGAATCCGCTGGCGCCGGCCTGGAGGGCGTCGTAGACGTAGTCGTCGATGTCGAAGGTGGTGAGCATGAGAATGCGCGGCACCTTCGCCGCTGGGTATGCGGGGCCGAGGATGCGTTGCGTCGCGGCGATACCGTCCATCTCCGGCATCCGCACGTCCATCAAGATGACATCGGGGTCGAGGCGTGTCGCGAGGGAGACGGCTTCTGCGCCGTTGACGGCCTGGCCGGTGACGGTGATGCCATCGTGTGCCCCGAGCAGAGCGGCGAAACCCGCTCGAACCATGGCCTGGTCATCGGCGATGAGGACTTCGATCGTCACAGGCTGCCTTCCGCGGGCGGTGAGAGGGGAAATCGGGGGAGCCGCGCAGTGACGGTCCAACCGCCGTCGCCGTCGGGGCCGGCCTGGATGGTGCCCCCGATGATCTCGGCGCGCTCCGTCATACCGCGCAGGCCATGGCCCGCCGACGGCGAGGCGTCATGATCCGATCGCGCATTATGGATCGTGACGGTCACGTCGGCTTCGTCTGCGGTCAAGGATACGGCGATCGCTGCCCCGGGCGCATGCCGTACCGCGTTGCTCAGCGCTTCCTGCGTGATGCGAAACGCGGCGAGCTGCGTGGCATCCGCGACGTCGTCGCTCACGCTCAGCAGAAGCGATACGTCGGCGCCAGCACGTCTGGTCGTCTCGACCAGCGCCGGCACGTCGTCGATGCCGCGTTGCGGTGCCAGCTCGGCAGTGTGGTCGTCTGTTCGCAACACGCCCAGAATCCGACGCATCTCGACGAGCGCCGTGCGTGCGGATGCCGCGATGTCATCGAACTCCGTTGCAGCCTCCGGCAGCAGCTCTGGCACACGGTAGCGGGCGGTAGACGCCTGCACTTGGATGATCGACATGCTGTGAGCGACCACGTCGTGCAGCTCGCGTGCAATGCGGGTGCGCTCTTCGACCAGTTCGCGCTTCGCCTGTTCTTGAGCCGTGTGCGCGCGCTCACGCGTGAGTTCGTCGCCCAGGCGCAACCGGCCGGTGAAGAGGACCGCGATCAGGTAGATTCCCGCTACCACCGACATGGTCACGATGAGCGAATTGCCGCTGGGGATCGAAGGCTGGAACACGGCGGCTGCCGCGCCGGCCAGACCCGCGGCGATCAGCTGGATGAGACCGAGCCGCCAGCCGTGCCGGAAGGTGACGCTGGCCACCGCGACGGCGAAGGCGATCAGCATCGGAACCGACCAGGGCCACGGGGCCGCGAGCTCGATGTCGCGCGCGGTCATGAGCGGAATCAGACCGGCGGAGAGCGAGAACGACGCGATCGCTGACACGGGATAGCGAATCGAGACCAGGGGCGAGGCGACGGCGATCAGCCCGAGCAGCATCGTCAGTCCGACGTGCGTGCCGTAGAACGTCGCGTGTACGGGAACCAGGACGCTGTAGAGGGCGATGGCGATGACCGCCAGGATGATGATCATCGCGAGGCGGCGACCACGCGGCAGGCGCGAGGCATGCCGGTTCGGCTCGATGCTGTGCCTGGATGCCATGCGAGTCATCCTCCCACGCATACGGGTGCGCAGTCCTCAGTCTGGGGTGCTTGCGTGGCGGTCGTACGGCGCCGGCGACGAGCGGCTGCGACACGGTCGATCACGATGCCGACGGTCAGGGCGAGAACGATACCCAGCACGGCGCTGAGCAGCGGTTGATCTTTGAGCCACTGCCCGGCCAGGAGCCCGATGCCCGCGCTGTAGAGCGCCCAGCTGGCGCCTGCGATCATGCTGAGTGGCACGAACATGCGTCGCGGGTACGCCAGAGCCCCCGCCGAGATGTTCACCGCGACGCGGCCGACCGGGATGTACCGCGCGCCGAGGATGAGCGGCGCACCGCTCTGCCGGAGAGTTCGCCCCGCCCGGTCGAATGCCCGAGCGACGCGGCGTCGGCGCATCCACGCGAAACGTGACGTGCCGACGGCGCGGCCGATGGCGTAGGCGATGTTGTCGCCGATCACGGCGCCGAGCGCTGCCACGGTGATCAACAGCACCATGTTCACTCCGCCGCTGGATGCTGCGACAGCCGCGGCGGCGACCAGCACGGTCTCGCTCGGAATCGGTGGGAAGAAGCCATCGATCACAGCCGTGGCGAGCATGATCAGGTAGAGCCAGGGCGAGGTCGCCGCTTGCAGGATGAGATCGTTGATGATGTCCACACGCTGAAAGTACGTCGCCACCGGCAACGTACACATCACCCTCGGGTATCGCGTGGGTCATACCGCAGAGGGGTCTTTCATTCGGTGGGTAGGCCCATCAGAAAGGCTCGCACTCCGAGATCGAAGGTTGACTCGATGGCGGCTGAGGGGTCAGCATCAGCGGAAGGCGCGGCTGCGCCGTAGCTCTCGGCGTGCAGACGCTGCTGGACGAGCAGGGCGTGGCCGAGGATGAACTGCAGCAGCACCGCCGTGCGATCGCTTACCTGTGCCGTTGCCGTTGCCGTTGCCGTTGCCGTGCTCGTGAGAGCCGTGGTGAGTGCGGCGTGTGCGCGATCTGCGCCGAGCCCGAGGGCATAGCTGCTCATGACCACCTCGGCGCCGTCGCGGTATGCCAGCAGGGCGTCGCGGATGCTGTGGGCCACGGCGACAACGTCACCGTCTCGGGTGCGCGAAGTGTTCACGCGCTCGAGGATACGGTCGGCGATCGCGGCGAGAAGTGCTTGTTTGTTGGCGAAGTGCCAGTAGAGCGCGCTGGGTTGCACCCCGAGCTCGGTGGCGAGACGCCTCATGCTGAGGTCGGGAAGGCCCACGTCGTCGAGCAGGCGCAGGGCTGTCGTCGTGATGCTCGCGCGATCATGCCGGCCGCTGTGGTTGTCGGGGGACATGTTCTGAGTATACTGAACGGCGTTCAGGTGAACAGTGTTCAGGAAGGCCAATCATGTCAGCATCCGCGTCCTTCGACGCCAGAGACCTCGCCCGCATCGCGATCTTCGCAGCGCTGATCGTCGTGCTCGGCACAGTGGCGGTTCCCCTGCCGGGTGGTGTTCCGGTCACCGCGCAGAGTCTGGCTGTCATGCTCGCCGGGGTGGTGCTCGGTGCGCGTCGCGCCAGCTTCGCCGTGCTCATCGTGCTCGTGCTGGCGGCTGTCGGATTGCCGGTGCTCTCGGGCGGCCGCGGTGGGCTCGGTGTCTTCCTCGGCCCGACCGCTGGGTACTTGATCGGCTGGGTCGTCGGCGCCTTCGTGATCGGACTCATCGTGCGTCAGAAGGCTGGCGGGCCAGCCTGGTGGCGCATCGTTTTGGGAACGGTCGTGGGTGGGATCGGTGTGATCTACCTGTTCGGCATTCCTGTGCAGGCGTGGGTGACCGGCGTTGACCTGCCGACCACTCTGCTCGCGAGTGCCGTGTTCCTCCCCGGAGATCTGTTGAAGGTCGCGGTGGCGACCGTGCTCACCCGCGCCCTGTGGCGCGCATATCCACGAGCTTTCGGCGCGCCCGCCCGCTCCGAGGTCGAAGCGCGCGAACCTGCTGATGCCCGCGCCTGAGCACACGTCGTCCGCCCCGGCGCGGATCGTTCTTCACGATGTCTCGGTCACCCTCGACGCGCGACGCATCTTGGAGGACGTCTCACTCGAGGTCGATGCCCACCGCATCGCGGTGATCGGTGCGAACGGCTCGGGGAAGTCCACCTTTGCGCGCCTGCTCAACGGCCTCGTAAAGCCGTCATCCGGCAGCGTCCACGTGCATGGCGTCGATGCGGTGGCTCGTCCGGCCGAAGCTCGTCATCGCGTCGGCTTCGTATTCTCATCGCCGGATGCGCAGATCCTCATGCCGACCGTCGCAGAAGACGTCGCGCTCTCGCTCAATCGAAGCGGGCTCGATCGTGCCGACGTCACGCGTCGTGTTGAACAGACGCTGGCGGCGTACGGACTCATCGAACATGCGGACGCTCCGGCGTACACCCTGTCCGGTGGGCAGAAGCAGCTCCTTGCGCTGGCGTCGGTGCTCGTCAGGCGGCCGCATCTGCTCGTCGCAGATGAGCCGACGACGCTGTTGGACAGAGGAAACGCCCGCCGGGTCGGGAACATCCTCATCGACGAACTGCCGATGCAGGTCGTGATCGTGACTCATGATCTGGAGCTTGCCCGACGCTGCGACGTGGCCGTGCTCTTCGATCGGGGGCGGGTGCAGGCCGTCGGCGCGGCTGACGAGATCATCGGCGGGTACGAGCGGATGTTCGTGTGATCTCGCTGTATCGCCCCGGCACGAGCATCGTGCATCGGCTGTCGGCGGCCGTGAAGCTGACTGGGCTCGCGGTCATCGCACTCGTGCTGTCGCTGTATCCGCACGATGCGATCAGCATCGCCGTCGCACTCGGGATCGTCGCGGTGATGTTCGTCATCGCACGCGTACCGCGGAGAGAGTTCTGCCGCCAACTGTGGCAGCTCCGTGTGCTCATCATCGTGCTGGCGGTGTTCCTAGCGATTTTCGTTTCACCGCTCGCGGCCTGGATCAACACCGGACGCGTGGTCGCGATTGTTCTGCTGGCCGGGCTGCTCACGCTGACGACACGGATGAGCGATCTGCTGGGTGTCATCAATCTGCTGCTGCTGCCCCTCAGACGATTCGGCGTGAACCCCGCGGGTGTGTCGATGGCTATCTCACTGTGCATCACCATGGTGCCGGTGATCGCCGCGCAGGCAGCGCGCATCCGCGAAGCACAGCAGGCCCGGGATGTGCGCCTGGGAATCGGCGTCGTCGTGCCGCTTCTCGTGATGGCGCTGCGGCACGCTGATGACGTGGGTGACGCCATGACCGCTCGCGGCATGGGCTGAGGTCGGCTGGCGCTCAGGTGCGCGTCCTATACTGGGTGGTTGGCCCTTCGGCCGTTTTCACTCTCCGACGAAATGGACGTTTCCTGTGCTTGCCGTGCACGACCTCGAGATTCGCGTGGGCGCACGCCTGCTCATGGAGAACGTGTCGTTCCGTGTGAGCGACGGTGACAAGATCGGCCTCGTAGGCCGCAACGGCGCAGGCAAGACGACCTTGACGAAGGTTCTCGCCGGCGACGTCCTGCCCTCCGATGGCAAGGTCGCCCGCTCGGGCGAACTGGGCTATCTGCCGCAGGACCCGCGCTCCGGAGACCCCGAGATGCTTGCGCGTACGCGCATCCTCGACGCCCGTGGACTCGGAACGATTCAGCTCGGCATGGCCAAGGCGGCCTCGGATATGGCATCCGATGACCCGTCCATCGCCGAGCGGGCAATGAAGAAGTTCACGAACGCGACCGAGCGGTTCGAATCGCTCGGCGGGTATGCCGCCGAGGCGGAAGCGGCATCCATCGCCAACAACCTCGCGCTGCCCGATCGCATCCTCGACCAGCCGCTGAAGACCCTCTCCGGTGGACAGCGTCGCCGTATCGAGCTCGCGCGCATCCTTTTCTCGGACGCTGACACTATGATCCTCGACGAGCCGACCAACCACCTCGATGCCGACAGCGTCGTATGGCTGCGCGAGTTCCTCAAGGGCTACAAGGGCGGGCTGATCGTGATCAGCCACGATGTCGATCTCGTCGGCGAGACGGTCAACCGCGTGTTCTACCTCGACGCGAACCGTCAGGTGATCGACATCTACAACATGAACTGGAAGAACTATCTGCGCCAGCGCGTGGCAGATGAGGAGCGGCGCAAGAAAGAGCGTGCCAACGCCGAGAAGAAGGCGACCCAGCTGCAGATGCAAGCCGCCCGTTTCGGTGCCAAGGCGTCGAAAGCGGCGGCGGCACACCAGATGGTCGCCCGGGCCGAGAAGCTGCTCTCCGGACTCGAAGATGTGCGCGAGGTCGATCGGGTGGCCAAACTGCGCTTCCCGAAACCGGCACCCTGCGGCAAGACGCCGATTTTCGCGACCGGGCTGTCGAAGTCGTATGGCTCACTCGAGATCTTCACCGACGTCGACCTGGCAATCGATCGTGGCTCGAAAGTCGTCATCCTCGGCCTCAACGGCGCGGGCAAGACGACGCTTCTGCGCATGCTCGCGGGCGTCGACGAAGGCGACACCGGCACGATCGAGCACGGCCACGGACTGAAGGTTGGCTATTACGCGCAGGAGCACGAGAACCTCGATGTCGAGCGCTCGGTGCTGCAGAACATGGTCTCAGCGGCGCCGCACATCACCGAGACCGAGGCGCGTCGCGTTCTCGGGTCATTCCTGTTCACCGGTGATGACGTGCTCAAGCCCGCCGGGGTTCTCTCGGGTGGAGAGAAGACGCGCCTGTCGTTGGCGACATTGGTCGTGTCTTCGGCGAACCTGCTGTTGCTGGATGAGCCGACCAACAACCTCGACCCTGCCTCACGCGAAGAGATTCTCGACGCGCTCGCGCACTACGAGGGCGCCGTGGTGCTCGTCTCGCACGATCCCGGGGCCGTGCAGTCACTCAATCCCGAGCGGGTTCTCATCCTGCCCGACGGCGTCGAAGACATCTGGAGTCAGGAGTACCAGGAGCTGATCGAGCTCGCATAGCGCTGCTGCGCGGCGCGAAAAACGTTCTCTCGCATGAGAAACGTGTTGCCACGACGTTTCTCATGCGGCAATGCGTTTGTGGTCCCAGCGGCCGTTAGGCTCAAGGCGTGGTGGATCAGCAACTGGCCAGGTCATTCGAAGGCATCGGCGCGGAGTACGACCGGTATCGGCCGGGGTTTCCGGTCGCCGCGGCGGAGGCGATCGTGCCGGATCGGGTGGGAGCTGTGCTCGATCTCGGCGCAGGAACCGGCAAGTTCACCGTGCTGCTGGGGCCACGTGCCGATCGGGTGACAGCGGTCGAGCCGTCGACCGCGATGCTCGATGTCTTGCGCGCGAAGCTCCCGTCCGTAGAGGCGCACCTCGCGGCAGCCGAGCAGATTCCGCTTGCCGATGACACGATGGATGCCGTCACTGTGGCGCAGGCTTTCCACTGGTTCGACAGGGATGCCGCGTGCGCCGAGATTCGGCGCGTGCTCGTGCCCGGCGGCACGCTGGGACTGCTGTGGAACCACTCCGACGCGTCGTGCTCATGGGATCGTGAGTGCCACCGCGTCGCGCATCCGGCCGTGAGCCTGGAGCGTGATGGCACCACGGCATCCGCCGCTGACGAGCTGCCCGGCTTCGCGTTCGAAGGCCGCACCGAGGTGAGCTGGTCCGAGCACATCACGCGGCAGGACTACATCCGTCGCTGGCTCACGGTGAGCAGCTTCCTGGCCGCAGACGAGCAGACGCGCGCGGGCATGGTCGCCCAGCTCAACAGCATCCTCGACGCGGATCCCGCAACCGCCGACCGGTCAACGTTCATCCTCCCCATCGTCACGGAGATCTACGTGTACCGCTCAGTCTGAGCGCAACCTCGTCCGGCGCGCCGCGGAGTGTCAGCCGACGCCGAGGAAGCGGCGGTCAGTGAGGATGATCGGACCGTCATCGGTGATGGCGACGGTGTGCTCGGAGTGCGAGCCGCGCGAGCCGTCGGCGCTGCGGAGGGTCCAGCCGTCGTCATCGGTGCGCAGCTTGTCTGTCGTGGCGAGGAACCAGGGCTCCAACGCCAGCACGAGTCCGGCGCGCAAGGGGAATCCTCGGCCCGGGCGGCCGTCATTGGGTACATGCGGGTCGCCGTGCATGGTGCGACCGACGCCGTGGCCGCCGAAGTCGGTGTTGATCGAGTAGCCCTCACCATGGGCGACCTGAGCGATGGCGGCCGAGATGTCGCCGATGCGGTTCCCGACCGTGGCCGCGGCGATCGCGGCATCCAGAGCGCGCTCGGTCGTATCGATCAAGCGCAGGTCTTCGTCGCGCGCCGTGCCGACGACGAAGGAAACGGCCGAGTCTGCCACCCATCCGTCGACGGCGACAGCGAAGTCCAAGGACACGAGGTCGCCGTCGCGCAGCGTGTAATCGTGGGGGAGTCCGTGGAGCACCGCGTCATTGATCGATGTGCAGATGACCTTGCCGAAAGGCCCGTTGCCGAACGACGGTGCGTAGTCGATGTAGCAGGATTCTGCTCCGGCCCTGCGGATCAGGTCGTGGGCGCGGCGATCGATCGAGAGCAGGTTCATGCCGACCTTCGTCTCGTCGCGCAGCGTCGCCAGGGTCTCGGCGACGAATCGTCCGGCCGCTCGCATCTCTTCGATCTCGGCAGGGGTGCGCAGTTCGATCATGAATTTCCTCTCGTCCCCTCTATTGTCTCCGATCAATTCGAACGTCGCTCACAGCGAACACCGGGCCGTATCTGTGCCGTCGCCCGTACGATCGAAGCATGTGGCTGCGTCGCGTCTTCTATCGCTGGATGTTCCCGGCGGCGTTGGTGCTGCCACTGTGGCTGCTGATCGGCTGGGGCGTGTTCAACGCCGGCGGTTGGGCCTTCCTGTGGGTGCTCTTCATCGCGATTCCCTCGGTTCTCATCGGCCAGATCGTGCTGACACTGCTCCAGCGGGCGCGGCCGTCGGCCCGTGAGACGCAGATGGCGTCGTGGTGGGACGTGCTCGGATTCGGCATCTGGCACGCGCTGACGATCGCGGTCGGATGCTACCCGCAAGCCTGGTTCGCGCTGTTGCTGGTCGCGGCGATCATCGTCGCCATCGGCCTGTTCTGGCTGATGCTGTGGCAGCTGTTCAACGAGGCGCGCGGTGCGGGTGGCAGCATCCGGTTCACCACGGTGACCGGAGCGAACCCCGGGGAAGAGCGGCCACAGCGTTCTGCGCCCGAGAGCGATGTCTTCATCATCAACGAGAAGCCGACTTCGGAGAACTGACACGGTTTGGTCGCGTGCTCGATCCGTGGCAGAATAGCTCGTTGGGCCGTGACCGACTCTGCCTCAGGGGAGTCCACGTGCGCGTCTTCGCGCCGTACGGCACACACTTCACGTATCCCTTCCATCCCATGCATCCGACCTGTGGCGAGTGCAGAGAGAGACGATCATGCAGATCCTCGACGCCGTCGATGCGGCTTCGCTCCGTTCCGACATTCCCGACTTCCGCCCCGGTGACACCGTCAAGGTGCACGTCAACATCACCGAGGGCAGCCGCTCCCGTATCCAGGTCTTCCAGGGCGTCGTCCTCGGCCGTCAGGGTGCCGGTGTGCGCGAGACCTTCACGGTCCGCAAGATCAGCTTCCAGGTGGGCGTCGAGCGCACCTTCCCTGTGCACTCTCCGGTGATCGACCACATCGAGATCGTCAGCCGCGGTGACGTGCGCCGTGCGAAGCTCTACTACCTGCGTGAGCTGCGTGGCAAGAAGGCGAAGATCAAGGAGAAGCGCGAGAACTGATCGCGGCTTCACCGCAAACACCCCGAGACACAGCGTCTCGGGGTGTTTTGTTTGCTTCAGAGTGTGCGAACCTTGAAGGTACCGTCACAGTGCGGTGCGATGACCCTCGTGAAGGAAAACGATGACGACTGAATCCGCCCCCGACGTCCCCCAGAAGAGACGCCGCGGATTCCTGATCTTCCTGCGAGACGTCCTCATCATCATCGTCATCGCAGCGCTCGTGTCGTTTCTGGTGAAGACGTTCATCGTGCGCTCGTTCTACATTCCGTCGGCGTCGATGGAGAAGACGCTGCTGGTCAACGATCGCATCCTCGTCGATGAGCTCACGCCTCGCTGGACCGGGTATGCGCGTGGCGACGTCATCGTCTTTCAAGATCCTGGCGGGTGGCTGCCTCCGCACGTGAATGAACCTGACGGGCCGCCCCTGTTGGAGGCGATCGACGCCGTGCTCACGGTCATCGGCATCTCGTCGTCTGACAGTGAAGACCACCTCGTCAAGCGCCTGATCGGTCTGCCCGGCGACCATGTGGTGTGCTGCAATTCTCTGGGCCAGATCGAGATCAACGGCGCTCCGATCGATGAGCTGTCGTATCTGAACTTGCCCGAGGGCGATACACAGGCCTCGAACGAGCCGTTCGACATCACCGTGCCGGAGGATTCACTCTGGGTGCTCGGCGACAACCGTGACCGATCGCAGGACTCACGCGCGCACCTCGACCTTCCCACCGGCGGTTTCGTACCGATAGACAATGTCGTCGGCAAGGCGTTCTTCATGACTTGGCCGCTGGGGCGGATCGGCACGATCGATGGGCACCACGAGATATTCGCCGGCGTACCGGAACCAGCCGAATGACCGTCGTCTCGCCGAGGCTCACCCTGGAGCGAAAGCTCCTCGCCGAGTACGAGCTGATCATCGCGCTCGATGAGGTCGGGCGCGGAGCGCTGGCCGGCCCGGTCGCCGTGGGCGCATCCGTGATGGATGCCGCGGGAGCCCGGCGGCGCGTTCCAGAGGGTCTGCGCGACTCGAAGCTCGTACCAGAGAAGCGCCGCGGCGACGTCGCCGCCCGTGCGGCCTCGTGGGTGCAGGCATCCGGCGTCGGGTGGGCGAGCGCAGCCGAGGTCGATGATGGTGGCATCATGTATGCGCTCGGCCTCGCGGCTTCGCGGGCGGTCGACGCTGTCGTGGCGCAGGGTGCCGCGCTGGAAGGCGCGCTGGTGCTCCTGGACGGCAACTACGATTACCTCTCCCGCGTGCACGCGATCCCGCTCGAGGTTCGCTCGGTCATCAAAGGCGACCGCGACTGCGCCTCCGTGTCGGCGGCATCGGTGATCGCGAAGGTCGCGCGCGACACTCACATGGCGCACCTGCACGACGATCATCCGGCTTATCAGTGGGATCGCAACAAGGGTTATGCCAGCGTCGAGCATCGCGCGGCCATCCGCGCTGAGGGGCTGTCGCCGTTTCACCGGGCGTCCTGGGCGATCGCCGATGCCCCGACCCTGTTCTGAACTCATAGGATGGACTCATCATGGACGAAGAGGCATTCGATGACTACGACCGCGAGCTCGAGCTGGCGCTGTTTCGCGAGTATCGCGATGTCGTAGGTCAATTTCAGTACGTCGTCGAGACGGAGCGCCGGTTCTATCTCGCGAACGAGGTCAATGTCGTCCGCAAGGACACCGAGCACGACTTCTACTTCGAGATCTCGATGACGGATGTCTGGGTGTGGGACATCTACCGGGCAGACCGGTTCGTCAAGGCCGTGCGGGTGCTGACGTTCAAGGACGTCAACGTCGAAGAGCTGCAGCGTCAAGAGCTGGAGCTGCCGGAGGATCTGTCACTCGACGGCAAGTAGCCGCCGCGGCGAGTAACACTGCACCGGAAAGTATTTTCCCGCTGATTGCTCAGATCGTGTGATACGTCGATCTCCGGCATTCGCGACACACGCATGCTGTCTTCATGGCAGCGAAAGACGACCTCGGGCGGGCGGGCGAAGACCGCGCCGCCGCGCACCTCCTCAGCCGCGGATACGACATCATCGACCGCAACTGGCGATGTCACCAGGGAGAACTCGACATCGTCGCCGTGCACGAGGATGTGCTGTGCTTCATCGAGGTGAAGACACGAAGCAGCACCCGATTCGGGCACCCCTTCGATGCGATCGATGAGCGTAAGAGGCAGCGCCTGTGGCGGCTCGCTTACGCCTGGGCCACCGCTCACCCGGAGCATGGCAGGCGGCGGATGCTTCGGCTCGAGATCGTCGGCATCATCGGCGCCGATCCCGCTGAGGGAAGCATTGATCACCTGGTGGATCTGCGATGAGGACCGCGCGTACGTGGGCCGTCGCCCTCACCGGCGTGGAGGGGCACCTGGTCGAGATCGAAGCCGACGTGTCGAATCAGACGCCAGGCTTCAAGATCGTCGGGCTCCCGGATAAAGCGCTGGGCGAGGCCGCGCAGCGGGTGCACAACGCCGTGACGAACGCCGAGTTGAAGCTCACTCGACGGCGGTTGACGGTGAACCTGTCGCCGGCGAGTCTGCCCAAGCACGGCAGCGGCTTCGACCTGGGAATCGCAATCAGCGCCGTGGCCACCGGTGGGGTGCTGGATGCCGCGTCGATCGCGCGCACGGTGCATATCGGTGAGCTGGGTCTCGACGGCCGTGTGCGACCTGTACCCGGCGTGCTGCCTGCTGTGTTCGCCGCGGCGCGGGCGGGGTTCGACCGCGTCGTCGTGCCGCACGCCAACGAGGCGGAGGCGCGGCTCGTGCCGGGCATGCAGGTGCGCGCAGCCACGACGCTGGCAGAGGTCGCCCTGTGGCATGGCGCCGACATCGCCCTGACAGAGACGGAGCCGGTGACGGCACCCATCGCGTCTGAGACCGATCAGCCGCTGCTGGATCTCGTCGATGTCGTCGGGCAGGAAGAGGCCGTCGACGCCCTGATCGCCGCGGCAGCCGGCGGCCACCATCTGCTGATGAGCGGGCCCCCTGGCGCCGGCAAGACGATGCTGGCACGCCGCCTTCCCGGCATCCTGCCGTCATTGTCGGAGGAGGCCGCTCTGGAGGTCGCCGCGATCCGGTCGCTGACAGGTGCTGCTGTCCATGCGCTCGATGACACGCCGCCGCTGGAGGCACCGCATCACAGCGCCTCGGTGGCTGCTCTGGTCGGTGGCGGATCCCGTGCGGTGCGCCCCGGAGCGATCGTCCGAGCGCACCGCGGCGTATTGTTTCTCGATGAGGCGGCAGAGTTCTCGCGTGTGGCACTGGATGCGCTTCGTCAACCGCTCGAATCGGGCAGCATCGAGATCGATCGGGCGGGATTCCATGCTCGATTTCCGGCGCAATTCCAGCTCGCTCTGGCCACGAATCCGTGCCCGTGCGGAAACTACGGCGTGCGAGGTGCGGAATGCATCTGCCCGCCCATCGCGATTCGTCGATACGCCTCCCGGCTCTCCGGTCCGCTGCGTGATCGCATCGACATCGACATTCAGATCACGAGGGTCGCGGCATCGCTCGCGACGTCCACCGAGCGCTCAGGCGTGACGACAGCTCAGGCGCGGGCGAGGGTCGAGGCGGCTCGTGAGCGCGCCGCGGCTCGCTGGGCTGAGACGCCGTGGCGCATCAACGCCGACGTCGCCGGCTCGTGGCTTCGACAGGGTGATACGCGACTACCCGCTGATGTACGCACGGGGCTCGATCGCGCTCTCGAACGCGGACAACTTACACTGCGCGGCTACGACCGGGTGCTGCGCTTGGCGTGGACCATGGCCGATCTCGCGGGCATCGACAGGCCGGGCCGCGACGAGTTGGGGCGCGCTCTGTTTCTGAAGAAAGGACTCAACGCATGATCGACGACCTGCTGGAGGACGCCGATGTTCGCTCGGCGCTCGCGCGACTGCGACCGCATGATGCCGCGGAGGATGCGCTGGCGCGCGTCGCCTGGAGCGTTGTCGCCGAACCCGGCGACGGGGTGGCCGGGGCACTCATCGCGCAGCTCGGAGCCGCCGAGGCACTGCGCTTCGCGCTGACGCCGCACGACCAGATGAAGGCCGAGCTCGTCGCCCTCGATGAGACGACCGAGCGATCTCAACGGGCGCTGCGCGAGGGACGAAAGAGA
>NZ_JAJUFV010000068.1 GCF_029263575.1 Microbacterium sp.
CGCATGGTGGAACAGGGCCTCGCGGCCGCCTTCCTGCCCGAGATGGTCGTGCGCGAAGCCGGACTGACGCTGCCTGCCAGCCCCGCGTTGCCGCTGGATCAGCGCCGCAGCGTCGTGTTTCTCGCGCGCAGCGGGACAGAGAGCAGACCCGCCCTGATCGCGATCAGGGATGCCGTGGCGCAGACGCTGCGCGCATCCGACAACGCGTAAGTTAATTTGACAGATTCTCGTCATAGAACATCGCTTTTGTTTACGGATTGCGATACGTAGGGTCAGAGGTGACGGCCAGTGCCAGCCGTGGCCTGGCCGTCGCCAAGACTCACCGCACAGGAGCGCATCATGACCAGCATCGACACGGCCTTCGCCGCAGCATCCACCGCCCCTCTGGTCGACGGCCCGGCGCTATGGCCGGCCCAGGCGCACGTGCCGAGCGTGATCGGCCGGCAGTTGGTCATCGACCGCGCCGAGGGCTCATACGTGTTCACGACCGATGGACGGCGCCTGTTCGACGGAACGGCCGGGCTCTGGCACGCCAACGTCGGCCACTCGCACCCCGAACTCGCCGAAGCCGCTTTCGAGCAGATGAAGCGGCTTGAGACCTACCACATCTTCGCGCGCTTCAGCAATGACAAAGCCCTCGCCCTCGGCGAGCGCCTCGCCGGTCTCGCCCCGATCGAGCGGGCCAAAGTGATCCTGAACTCGGGTGGTTCCGACGCGATCGACGTCGCCTGCAAGCTCGCCCGGCGGCACTGGCAGCGCGAAGGCCGCGAGACGAAGAAGATCATCCTCAGCCGCCAGCACGCCTACCACGGGCTGCACGCCTACGGCACGAGCATCGCCGGGCTCGACTTCAACCGCGAGGGCTACGGCACCGACTCGCTCGTACCGGAGACCGCCCGCGTGCCCTTCGACGACGCGGCCGCCCTGGAGCGCACGATCGCCGAGCTCGGCGCCGAGAACATCGCCGCATTCGTCACCGAGCCCGTGCAGGGAACCGGGGGCGTGAACCCGCCGACCCCCGGATACCTCGAAGCCGTGCAGCGACTGTGCCGTGACAACGACATCCTGCTCATCCTCGACGAGGTGATCACCGGCTTCGGTCGCACCGGCGAGATGTTCGCGGCCGAGCGCTACGGCGTCGACCCCGACATGGTCACCTTCGCCAAGGGCGTGACGTCGGGCTACGCTCCCCTGGGCGGCGTGCTCGTCGCGCCGCGCATCTGGGAGCCGTTCTACCTCGACTCCCCCGACACCCCGATCTTCCGCCATGGCGCGACCTACGCCGGACACACCACGGCCGCCGCCGTCGCCCTGCGCCACCTCGACATCCTCGAACGCGACCGGCTCGTGCCGCGCGTGCGCGAACTCGAAGTCGTGCTGCGCGACGAGCTGGTCGCCCTCGCCGCACGGCAGAGCGCGGTGATCGACGTGCGCTCGGCCGGGTTCCTCGGCGGCGTCACCCTGGCCGGACACCTCGCCGCCGAACGCGTCGCCGACCAGATCATCGAACTCGGCTTCATCTCCCGCCCGCTGCGCGGCAACACCCTGCAGATCAGTCCGCCCTTCATCGTCACCGACGACGAGGTACGCACCTTCGTCAGCGCCATCGAGCAGGCGATCACCATCGAGGAGAACCGATGACGGATGCCACGCTGCTGCCCTCGCGCGGAGCATCCGACGCCCTCGCCATCGCCGACGGCGTGATCGAATCGCTCGCGCTGCCGGCTGACGGCATCCGCGTCGACGACCCCGCGACGGGCGACGAGATCGCGCGCATTCCCGACCTCGATGTCGACGCCGCGCTCGACGCCGTCGTCCGCGCAGACCGCGCTGGCCGCGACTGGGCCCGCACGACACCGCGCCAGCGTGCCGATGTGCTGCACGCGTGGTGGCAACTGTTGATCGACCACACCGAACAGCTCGCGCACCTGATCACGCGCGAGATGGGAAAACCCCTGGCCGAGGCACGCGGTGAGGTGAAGTACGGCACCGACTTCGTGCGCTGGTATGCAGAAGAGGCCGTGCGCCCGGGCGGCGGATTCCGCGAAGCGCCCGACGGCGGCGCGCACATCATCACCCGGCGCGCCCCCGTGGGCCTGGCCGTGCTCATCACGCCGTGGAACTTTCCGCTCGCCATGGCCACCCGGAAGATCGCCCCCGCCCTCGCCGCCGGATGCCCCGTCGTCGTGAAGCCCGCCACGCTCACCCCGCTGACGACGATCTACGCCGTGCAGCTGGCTGTGCAGGCCGGTGTGCCCGAAGACCTCGTGCGAGTCGTGACGACGTCGAGCTCGTCGGCCTTCAGCGAGGCGGTGCTGCGCGACGCGCGCGTGCGAAAGGTCTCTTTCACCGGATCGACCCCCGTGGGCAAGACGCTGCTGTCGCTCGCAAGCGAGAACGTGCTGCGCTGCTCGATGGAGCTGGGCGGCAACGCTCCCCTGCTCGTCTTCGATGACGCTGACCTCGAACGCGCTGTCGCTGGCACAGTCGCGGCAAAACTGCGAAACGGCGGCCAGTCATGCATCGCAGCGAATCGCATCTACGTGCAAGAGGGCATCGCCGACGACTTCGTCGAGGCGCTTGCTGAGCGGCTGGGCCAGGCCACCGTGGGCAGTGGCTTCGACCCCGAAACGACCGTCGGGCCGCTCATCGATGACCGCGCGGTACGGCAGATGCGCGAACTCGCCCAGGAGGCGATCGAGCACGGTGCCGTCTCGCGCGCCGGTGGCGCGACACCGGCCGGAGCGGGGAACTTCTTCGCCCCGACCGTGCTCGATCACGTGCCCGCCTCGTCGCGCATCGCTCAGAGCGAGATCTTCGGACCGATTGCCGCGGTGCAGCGTTTCCGCACCGAAGACGAAGCGCTCGAGCGTGCGAACGCCACCGAGTTCGGCCTCGCCGGCTACGTGTTCACGGAGAGCCTCGACCGAGCC
The DNA here is from genome assembly GCF_029263575.1 of Microbacterium sp. Taxonomy (GTDB): domain Bacteria; phylum Actinomycetota; class Actinomycetes; order Actinomycetales; family Microbacteriaceae; genus Microbacterium. Next base: position 2,934 of record NZ_JAJUFV010000068.1, read on the forward strand.
TTCGCGGTTGCCGACAGACTGGAGACCGGACTCGTCGGCATCAACCAGGGCGTTCCGTCCAACGCGGCGGCCCCCTTCGGCGGCGTCAAGCAGTCGGGCCTCGGCCGCGAAGGCAGCGCCGAAGGCCTGGAGGAATACCAGAGCATCCGGTTCTACAACATCGCCCAACGTTCACGCGCCTGAGACCGGCAGTAAGGAAAGTCATGCGCATCTCAACCGTCGCAGAGATCAAGCCGCAAGAGGCGCGGGTCGCCCTCACGCCCGCGGGAGCAGCCGACCTCGTGCGGCGCGGCCACGACGTCGCCGTCGAGACCGGCGCAGGTGTGAAAGCCGGCTACCCGGACGAGGAATACGTCGTCGCCGGAGCGCAGATCGTCAGCCAAGCGGATGCCTGGGCATCCGCCGACCTTCTCGTCAAAGTGAAAGAGCCGATTGCATCGGAGTACCAGTATCTCCGGCCCGACCTGACACTGTTCACCTACCTGCACCTGGCCGCCGACCGCGCGCTGACCGAAGCGCTGCTCGACTCGGGCACACTCGCGATCGCCTACGAGACCGTCCAGGACGAGACCGGGCTGCCGCTGCTGTCGCCGATGAGCGAGATCGCCGGGCGCCTCGCCGCGCAGGCCGCCGCACACCACCTCACGCTGCAGGGCGGCGGACCCGGGTTGCTGCTGGGCGGATCGCCCGGTGTCGCGCCCAGCCGCGTCGTCGTCATCGGCGGCGGCGTCGTCGGAACGCAGGCTGCGCTGCTGGCCGTAGGGCTGCAGGCCGAGGTCACGATCATCGACATGTCGCCCACTCGCGTGCGGCAGCTCGGCGAACAGTTCGCCGGGCGCGCCCGTGTGCTGATGTCAGACGCCGCCACAGTCGAACGCGAGCTCGCGCAGGCCGACGTCGTGATCGGGGCCGTGCTGGTTCCCGGTCGCGCAGCGCCCAAGGTCGTCACACGCGAACAGCTGCGGATTCTGCGACCGGGGTCGCTGCTGATCGACGTCGCCATCGACCAGGGCGGCGCTTTCGAGACCTCCCATCCGACGACGTACGAAAACCCGATCTTCGTCGTCGATGGCATCCGTCACTACTGCGTCGCGAACATGCCCGGCGCCGTGCCGCGCACCGCCACACACGCGCTGACGAACGCGACGCTGCCGTACATCCGCAGCATCGCCGATCAGGGTGTCGACGCGGCGCTGGAGGGATCTACGGCACTCGCGCGTGGTGTGAACACGCGGGCGGGGCGCATCGAGTATGCCGGGGTCGCGGCGGCGTTCGCCGATCTGGCTTAGGTGTGGGGCGGCCGGGCCGGTCCCGCGGCCGCGCCGGGCATAACTCCTCAAAACCGGGCGAGTCAGGTGCTGCGGAGGTTTCGGGATCGGCGGGCAGATGCCCGTGTTTGCGCGGATCGCGCGGTCGTTCGCAACTGCCGCGGGCGGCGGCACCGGCGTTCTTTGCTGAATTATGCCCGCGCGCCGCGGCGCACGCGGCCGCGCTGGCGCTGCAGAAGCCAGCATCCGACGTAGATCAGGAACGAGATCGTCGTGATGTACGGGCTCACCGGCAGGGTTCCGGCAAGCGCGAGCAGAATGCCGCCGACCGCGGAGACGAAGCCGAACAGCGCCGCCAGCAGCGGAACGGCCAACGGGCCCGCGCTCACGCGCATGGCCGCAGCCGCCGGGGTCACCAGCAGCGCCATCACCAGCAACGCACCGATGATGTGCACGCTCACCGCGACGATCAGCCCGAGCAAGACCATGAAACCGAGGCTCAGGGCGCGGGTCGGAATGCCGCGCGCACCCGCAGCCACCGGGTCGAGCGAGTCGAAGCGCAGCGGGTTCCACATCAGCAGCAGTCCGATGAAGACGAACACGCTGATGCCGATCAGCCAACCGAGGTCGGGGCTCGAGACCGAGACGATCTGTCCGGTCAACAGGCTGAAGCGATTGGCGCTTCGCCCGTCATAGAGCGAGAGGAAGAGGATGCCGAGTCCGAGGCCGAACGGCATGAGCACCCCGACGATGGAGTTGCGGTCGCGCGCTCTGGAGCCCAACAGGCCGATGAGCATCGCTGCCACGATCGCTCCGCCGAGCGATCCGGCCACCACGCTGCCGCCGAACAGCAACGCGGCCGCGGCGCCGGCGAATGACAGCTCGCTCACCCCGTGCACGGCGAAGGCGAGGTCGCGCTGCATGACGAAGACGCCGATGAGCCCGCCCACGATGCCGAGCACAGCGCCGGCGATGATCGAGTTCATGAGCAGCTCGACCAGAGCGCCGTAGTCCTGGAAGGAGAAGATGTCGCCCCAGTCGATCATGCGCGTGCCTCCTCACCGTGTGCGGGCGCCGGGTGCGTGTGCACGGGCGCTTGGCGCGGAGAAGTGCGCTTGGCGCGGACCGAATTGTGAGTTTCCTCCGAAGAACGTGCGATTCTCCGAAGGTGCTGCACACACGGCGCGGCCATCAGACGTCATCCTCCGCGTCGTGATGCGGCTCCGCGTCCGGAACTCCGACGACGACCAGTCGATCGCCCGCGCGAAGCACGAACACCGGCGTGCCGTAGAGGTCGGTCAGCACGCGGCTCTGCAGCACCTCATCGGGGGTTCCGAGCACGAAACGGCCACCAGCGATGTACAGGATGCGATCGACGCGGCCGAGGATCGGATTGATGTCGTGCGTGACGAACAGCACCGCGGCATCGCGCTCGCGCCGCTGCCGGTCGATGATCTCGGTGATGCCGACCTGATTGGCGAGGTCGAGGTTCGACAGCGGCTCGTCGCACAGCAGCAGCATCGGCTCGTCGGCAAGCGCCTGCCCGACCCGGAGGCGCTGCTGTTCGCCGCCCGACAGGAGCCCGACGCGGCGGTCGGCGAATCCGGTGGCGCCCACGCCGTCGAGCAGGGCATCGACGCGTTCGCGGTCGCCGCGGCGCGGAATCGGCAGGCCGAACCGGGTGCCGCTGACGCCGAGAGCGACGACGTCACGCGCACGCATGCTCGTGTCGGGCGGCAGCGGACGCTGCTGCGGAATGTAGCCGATCCGCGCGTTGCCGCGGTGCACCGGTTGGTCGGCGACGCGGATGCTGCCCTCGCTGAGCGGCTGCAGCCCGAGGATGGCCCGCATGAGCGTGGTCTTGCCGGAGCCCGAGGGTCCGAGCACGGCGATGAACTCGCCGGGCTGCACGGTCAGGTCGAGCCCTGACCACAGTTCACGTCGGTCACGCGTCAGCGCTGCGCCGCGAATCTCCAGCACGGGGACGCGCGCGGCGCCGCCCGCACTCACGAATCGAGTGCGTCGGCGAGGTTCTGAATCGCATCACGCATCCACTCAGCGTACGACGATCCGTCCTCGAGTAGTTCCGTGAAGGCGACAACCGGGATGCCGGCGGCCTCCGCCGCCTCTTCGACCCGCTGCGTCTCTGCCCCACCGGTCTGCGCGTTCGTGAGCAGCACGGCCACGTCGCCGCTGTCGATCACCTCAAGTGCGTCGAGCAATGTGGCCGGTGCCACGTCGTTGCCTTCTTCAACGGCTTCGGCGAAACCCTTGGGCGTGACGTCTTCGAGGCCCGCGGCCGCGGCGATGTAGCCGGGAAGCGGCTCGGTGATGAACACCGCCGCGCCGTTCGCCTCGGTCGAGAGGGTTTCCAGGTCGGCCTCGAACCCTTCGAGCTCTGCGATGATCTCGTCGGCTGAAGCCGTGAACTCGGCAGCCCCGTCGGGATCGATCTCACTCAGTTCATCGGAGATTCCCTCGACGACGTGGATCATCGTGTGCGGATCGAACCAGACATGCTCGTTGAAACCCTCGATGTGGTCGTGGCCGGCGTGCTCGTCATGCTCGTCTTCGGCGTGGTCATGGTCGGCGTGCTCATCATGCTCAGCGTGCTCTTCATCGGCATGCTCGTCGGCATCGGCATCCGCATCCGCGTGTTCGTCGGCATGCTCGTCAGCGTCGTCATGTTCGTGTTCGTCGTCATGCCCCTCGCTGTCGGGGAAATCGTGCGAGAACTCAACGGCGGTAAGCACGTGCGCGTCTGACCCGTCGAGCAGCGTGTCGACGAAAGCGTCGTATCCGCCACCGTTCTTGATGACGAGATCGGCGTCCTGCACCGTGAGGCGATCGCGAGCGGATGCCTCGTAGGAGTGCGGGTCTTGGCGCGCGGAGGTGATGATCGAGGTCACCTCGACGCGGTCACCGCCGATCTGTTCGGCCAGGGATCCGTAAACGTTGGTGGATGCCGTCACCCGGATCCGGCCGTCGTCTGCCTCGCCTCCGCCTGCTGCGGTGGAGCATCCCGCCAGGATGAGCGCGGATGCGGAGAGGAGAGCGGCGGCACGGAGTTTCTGCATCCTTCAATAGTACACGCTAATGATAACCATTCTCACCAGTTTGATCCGTGGCGGCGCGCCCTCACCTGCCCAGTACAGATGTCTGCCCATTTCACAGATGTCGGCCCAGATCCCGATTTCCGCCCTGCATCCGTGATGTGAACCGACATCTGTATCGGCGCACATCCGCCGCGCGCTCGAATCGGCCGGATCAGTTATGAGATGACTCCGAACCCGCTCCGGTTGGCTACCTGTTGCTCCATGGGATCACTGGGATCGGCTGCGTCGCGAAGGATCACGCTGCGTCACGAAAGGTGCTCCAATGTAGGGAAATTTGCCGAGGCCCGGAAAACCGCGGTTCTAGCGGCCCCAGCGCCACTCTAACTCTGCAGCACACAACGCCGTCGATGTATGCGCTGCTTGCTTCAGCGTGGCCACGACTCTCATCGACCTGTCAGTGCCGCTGATCCCTGAAATGAGGTCTAGAGTGATTTCAGAGTCGATCTGAGGGTTCTCTGTTCTCTGCACCGCGAGCCAGAGGAAGATGTCGGAATCCTTGAGCGCGAACGCTGAGGTCTTGTAGTCTAGGCGGATAGTGTCATCGCCACCGCGAAGAACTGCTTCGAGTGCTTTTGCAGCACCTGAGCGACGATGCACAAGAGTGGTGTTCCGGGACGATACGAGGATGGAGATGTGCTCGGGCCCCGCCATCGTGATGACCACGTCGATACCTTGAAGCAGCCGCACTTCTGCTTGGGCGGTAGCGCCCTGAGCGCGGGGTACGGATCGTGTCTCAGTAGTAATACCGCTTGCGGATCATCCGCGGGAGATATCCGTCAGCTTCCAGCGGCTCTGGCTCAGAGATTGGCGGAGCTACATCCGCGAACCCCATGTTCGACTCCGCATTGTTCGTGCTGGCCCACCCGCCGGTATGGGTCGCCAGCTGCGGTGGGAGGTGCGCCAGCTTCTCCCGGATCTCGTCGAGCGTCATCGTCGTTCGCGATGTCAGCGGGGTGACGTTGACGGAGTCGTTGCTCAGTACGGGCATGTCCCTTTCTTATCACCCGTAGGGTCTCGACCAGGTCCGGCTTACGGACGAGCGCGGCGACGAGTCCTCGAATCAGCTTGCGCGGGTGATGCCACCCGTACTCAACGGTGAACTCGCTGTTCTCTGGGACGTGCGTCAGATCCCACCGGGCTTCGGCCCATCGCCACTCGCCAACGCGGGGCTGAGCAGAGCCGAGGTCGATGTCGAAGCCGCGCGTCTCGTCGTTCGGCAGCACGGTCGGGAACTCGTTGTACTCGTCCGAGTCATCAACGAAAGGTCGAAGTGGCGCGGTCTGCACCTTGACGTGGAGGACCAGCTCTGGCACGAGGAGCTTCCGAAGGCTCCAACGGCAAAGCCACCCGGTGGGCGGGATCAGCACTTTGACGGTGAACGGGCCCGACGCCTTCGCTCGTCGAGTCGTCGTGATGTCGATGCTGCTCAGCGGCTTCGGAGCCCCTGGAACGAACCAACGCACGTGTACGCGGGGAACACCGAGGAAGACCACGATAACGAACTACATACCGTCTAGTGTTTGATGGGCTTCACCCCGAACCCTTAACGCGCACGGCGGTCTTGGGCAGCAACGGCAGGGCTGGTGGCGTCGAGGTCGAGGGGCAATGCGAGGTCAAGGAGCGGTCCGATGGCAGCTGGCGTCAAACCGATCTGCTCAGCCAGCAGGATGCGCGGTTCGCGTCATCGTACCTGCGTCGTTGTATCGTCAGCCTGGTTGCGTCGCAGTTCTCTTGACAGGCGCCATTCAAAGCGCGCCGCTGTCGCAGGGCAGTGGTATCACTGGACTGTCGGTGACGAGGCCGACCCTCGAGAACGGTACAGAGATGGCAAACGGCGATATCCGGACCTACTACGAAGACGGCCAGTGGAAGTCAAAGGTCGACGGCAGCTCGCGCGCCGCGCACGTCGGTGGCACCAAGGCGGAGCAGTCGGCCGTAGGACGCGAGATGGCGCGTGAGCGCAAGGTAGAGCACCGCATCACCCGCACCGACGGTGCGGTCACACAGCAGAACTCCTACGGCAACGACCCCGAGTCGAGCAAGGGCTGACCTCTTAGCCCCTGCGCCCGCTGCCATCGTCGGAATCGCGCCGAGTGCCGAACAAGCGGCGCCGCACCCGGTCGTCATCCCACTACCGATGCTGCCGCGTGAGTAGTGGGATGACGTTGCTGGGTCTCGCGTCGTGCGTTTGTTCCGCTTCGACGGCGGATGGAGTCCGGGCGACGACCACTTCGAAGAGGTCACGCGGCGCGCGCGCTTGGTCAATGAGGGACTCGCGGTCGATGCCCACGGACTCGAGGAGCCCGACCGAGCTGGGCAGCATCGAGGGCTGCTCCGTGGCCGTGATGAGTCCTGGCTCCTGCCTCCGCCATCCACGCTGAGTCAATGTGATGACGGCGTTGCGGTACGTCACGTCGCTAATTGTTCCCAGCCGCCGTGCTCGGAACAGCAGCGCCTGGATGCTGACTCCCCACTGCTCCTTCAGCGCGCCCAACGCATCCCACGCCCGCGCATTCATCGACGTGGGCAGCAACCCCCGCAGTTCGTCCGCCGGCATGAGCAACTCCGAGGCGAAGCGGTTGGCCTGGTCCTCGACGATGCGACCACCCGGCTCAGCGTCTCGGTGCATCACGAGGTGACCGAGTTCATGGGCGATATCGAAGCGCTGACGGTAGTAGTCACGTTTCGTCGGGTTCAGGATGACCACTGGTCGAGCAGCAGACTCGAAAGAGTACGCGTCGACAGCTGAGGTCTGAGGTGGGCTGAACACCACAAGCACGCCGTGGTTCTCGAGTAGTCGCACGAGATGGCCCATTGGCCCAGTCCCGACATCCCATGCCTGGCGCAACCGGTGCGCAGCCTCCTCCGGTGCCCCATGGTCATCGTCGATAAGTACCTCGATGGAGGGAACGTTCACATGCGGAAACTCGACGTGCTTCTCCACAGCCTCGGCGATGTCGGCCGCGAGCATGCCGAACGCAAGGGCTTGGTCTCGAGCGCGCTGGCTTGTGGAGCGCAAAGATCGAAAGTGCGGGACAGGGCTCTCGTGCGTCGCGGTCACACCTCGCGGGCTGAAGAACTCGGGGGTGACCCCCAGACTCATCGCCAGTTCTGCGATATTCGCCGACGTGGGTCGTTTAGCCCCCGACTCCCAAGCGGCGACAGCCGTTGAGCTCTTGCCGATCTGCGCCGCCAACTCGCTCTTGCGGAGGCCTTCGAGCTGGCGTGCCAGGGTGAGTCGTTCTGGTGAGAACAGCGTCACTTGACGTCCTCCGCGGCCGCTGCCGGACGCAGACGCACTGCAACGTCGGGTTCGTCGGAGCGCGGCGGGACCGCGCCCGGCTTCGGGCGGGCGACAGGCCCTCCGTCAGTTCCGGCCTCGAGGTCCTCTGTCCAGTTCCACGGGTTACCCAGGTCGTCGTTGTAGCGCGAGTGACCAATGATGAGCTCCCGCTCGAAAGTTGCCAGGTTCAGTGCATGCCCAAGGACGTACGTGGGCATGCCGACGACCGGAAGCACGTCCTGCGCGGCGAGGTCTTCGCGCTCGGCGGCCTGCAGAATCTGGTCGAGCAGAGTGGAAGGGACGAATGCCTCGGGCATCTGACGCGACACAGCTTGTACAGTGGGGGTCGCGCGGGTCCAGTCGAGCCTGGCACGCTCGCCAACTTCGAAGGCGTGTGTGATGAACCGGAACCCCTCGAGACTCCACCCGTTGCTGCCGTTGAGGTTCGAGCGAGTCACGGTGCCCGCAGGCATAAGGGGCATCGTCGTGCGTGCCGTTTCAGAAAGGCCTTCGAACAGGAAGTCCAGCCCCGCCGACTCCATGCCTGCGTCGACTGCGTAGTCACCGCAGGAGAAGACACGGTCGAGCCTGTTGGCGAGCACCTCGTAACGGCCGACGCCCGCGGTGAGTGCCCCGTAGCCAGACCCCCTGGTGAAGTCCTCCAGGATCTGCTCGCATGCGACGCCAAACGCCCAGGACAGGCCTGCGATAGCGTTCGTACGGCGAAGGGCCTCGAGGACGTCATCTCGGTTCATCACACGTCGAGAGTACACCCATATCCAGTAATTGTGTGCTCATCGGCAACCAAACGCGCGCATGTCTTGCCTTCTCAGACCGTGATCGCTCTATGCTCGCGACGACAGCGGACAGACGACGGACCTCGCTCCGATGTCGTCGGCCGCGTGTAACCTGACGTTGTGACCGTGCCCGAATCGTTGCCACAGGTGCTGATCTTCATCGCCATGCTTGTGCCGGGCGTCAGCTTCGTGACCGTGCGCACCTGGTACGTCGGCTGGCGGACGCCGGACTATGGAGCTGGTTCTCGCATCCTTGAAGCGCTCTACGTCAGTGCGATCTTCGTCATCGTCTATGTGGGACTCGGCCTCGCTGTTTTCGGACTCGCGAGCGAGTTGACAGGGATGGCCACCCTGGGATCCTTCGAGCACTGGGTCAACGACGGGTGGCGAGACACACCGGCATGGTGGATCGGGCTCGTCACCGTCTTGCTGCTCGTGGCGATCCCCGGAGGTGTGGCGGCACTGATGAGTTGGAGCCGCCTCATCACGAAGGTGGACGACAACGGCAAGGTCACCCGCAAGCGGCGTCGCGTCAATCGGAACCAGAGCCTTCCCAGGGCATGGGATCTGTCGGCGTACGGCGCCGAGACACCACGATTCGTGCGGGTGAAGACCAGCTCCGGCGTCTACATAGGTGGATGGTTCGACGTGGAGGGATACGTGAGCACGTATCCCTATGACCGGGACATCTTCATCGCGCACCAATGGCGGATGAGCAAGCGCGGGCAGTTCCTGGAGCCTATCCAGGACTCGCTCGGCGTTTGGATCCCCATCACCGACGATTGCCATGTGGAGTGGATCGCCGCTCCACCACAGAAGGAGGAGCCATGACCGACAAGGGTCGCCAGTCAGAGCCATTCTCGAAAGGCAGATCGCCCCGACGCGGGGGCGAAGGCGCGAAGCCGACGAACGGCAGCAACCCCAACCAGGCCGTTAAGCCACCGTCGAGCGGCCCCTCCGGTGGAGCCGGCGACTCCGGCGCTTCGAAGAAGTAGCGACCATGGCTCACGAACGCCAGCAGCGCCGACCCTCGAAGAGCGAGGGACAGTTCGGCGCAAGCCCGAGCATGATGAAGCCGAACCAGTCCGCCAAGCCTCCAACACAGGGACCAAAGGGAACCGCCGGCGACTCAGGCACGAAGGGGCGTTAGGCACGATTGCCGACAGCCGTCGGGCTAGCAACGAAAGTCAGTTCGCGCCGGGGTAGAGGTTCACACCGACTGCGCGCTCCAGCCGCGAGACCGTCAAGAGGTCGGGCCAGACGGACCCGGCCAACACATGCCGGATGGTGCGCTCGTCCAGGCCGGCATCTCGTGCCACGGCTCGCACGCTTCGGTCTCCGAGCGCATCGCGCAGGTTGAGCACGAAGCGTCGCACGGCCTCACCAGCGGGGTCGGAGGTCGGAGTGTCCGGCCACTGATCCACGAGAGCCGCGCGCGGATTACGAGGAATACGTTCGGTCATCAACGCCCTCCCATGGCGTCTGGTGGTGATCCCAGCGATCCCATGGAGCAACTACCGGATCTGGAGCAGATCTGGTTTTCAGGAGCAACTTGAATGCTCCGTTGGCGCGGGTTCGGAGTCATCTCATATCAGTCGACGAGCAGGGCGGGCTCCTCCAGCACGCTGGCCACGTCGGCGATGAAGCGGCTCATGCCATCGCCGTCGACGACCCGGTGATCAAACGACCCGGCGACCGTGGTGACGTAGCGCGGACGCACCTCGCCGTCGACGACCCACGGCTTCTGGCTGATCGTTCCCATCGCCACGATGCCGGCTTCTCCCGGGTTGATGATCGGCGTGCCGGCATCCATCCCGAAGACACCGATGTTGGTGATCGTTATCGTGCCGCCGGCCTGGTCCGCCGGTGCCGTCTTGCCCTCGCGTGCGGTGAGCGTCAGACGGTTCAGCGCGCGGGCGAGATCCTTCATGCCGAGCGTCTGAGCGTCTTTGATGTTCGGTACGAGCAGGCCGCGCGGTGTCGCCGCTGCGATGCCGAGGTTCACATAGTGACGCACCGAGATCTCGGCGCCGTTCTCGCTCTCGATCCAGGCCGCGTTGACCATCGGGTTTCGCCGTACCGCCCAGATCACCGCGCGCGCGACGATCAGCAGCGGCGACACCTTGATGTCGGCGAAATCGGGCGAGGTCTTCAGCCGCCCCACGAGTTCCATCGTGCGGGTCGCATCGACCTCTTTCCACACCGTCACGTGCGGTGCACTGTAGGCGCTCTGCACCATGGCTGAGGCGCTGACCTTGCGCACACCTTTGACGGGAATCGACTCGGTGCGCTCAGCATCCGCCGCCGACACCCGCGGAGCCGGCGCCACACCCCGCGCCAGGCCGACCGGCGCGCTCTGCGGCGCCGGCATCGTCTCCTCACGCACATCGCCCCACTCGGGCGTTTCGATGTTGCGGAACACACTCGCCTGCGAAGCGTGCTTCATCACGTCGTCACGGGTGACCTCGCCGTCAGCACCGGTCGGCGCCACCGATGACAGATCGACATTGAGATCCCGGGCGAGCTTGCGGATGGGCGGCTTCGCGATCACTCCGACCGATGAGCGCACCGGGCGCTGCGCTGGCCGCTTGCGTCGCGAGGTCGCACCGGCGCCGCTGCCATAGCCGACGAGAACCGAACCGCTGGCATCTTCGGCCTCGGCCCCTTCGACCGGCTCAGGGGCCGAAGAACCGGCGCCGGCCAAAGAACCGGCCTCGGGCGAAGCCGAAGCATCCGAAACGAAGCTGATGATCGGCGCACCGACCTCGACCGTCGCGCCTTCCTTCACAAGCAGCTCGCCCACCACGCCCGCATAGGGCGAGGGGAGCTCAACCAGAGACTTGGCCGTCTCGATCTCGACCAGCACGTCGTTGATCGCGACCGTGTCTCCGGCGGCGACCTTCCACGTGACGATGTCAGCTTCGGTGAGGCCTTCGCCGACGTCGGGAAGGTTGAAGTTCTGGGTGTTCATAGTTGATCCTCTCGTGCCTGCATCAGTAGGCCAGCGACCGGTCGACGGCTTCGAGAATGCGATCGGCGTCCGGAAGGAAGGTGCCCTCCAACTTGGCGGGCGGGAACGGAGCGTCATAGCCCGACACACGCAGCACTGGCGCCTCCAGCGCGTAGAAAACGCGCTCCATCACGGTCGCCGCGATCTCGCTTCCGATGCTGACGAACCCGGCCGCCTCCTGTGCGTAAACGACGCGGCCGGTCTTGCGTGCTGAGCTGAGGATCGGACCGTAATCGACCGGCGACAGTGACCGCACGTCGACGACCTCGCAGCTGGTGCCCTCACTGTCGGCGATGGCGGCGGCTTCGAGCAGTGTGGTCACCATGGCGCCGTGCCCGACCAGGGTCACGTCGCTTCCTGTTCGCACCACCCGCGAGGTGTGCAGCGGCACGGCCGGCTGGTCGAGTTCGACCTCGCCCTTCTGCCAGTACCGACTCTTGGGCTCCATGAAGATCACGGGGTCTTTCGAGGCGATCGCCTCCTGAATCATCCAGTACGCATCGTTCGGCGTCGATGGCGATACCACCCGCAGACCCGGGGTGTGAGCGAAGTAGGCTTCCGGGCTCTCTTGGTGGTGCTCGACGGCGCCGATGTGTCCGCCATAGGGGATGCGAATCACGATCGGCATCGACAGCGCACCCTCGTGTCGGTTCGTGAGCTTCGCCAGCTGCGTGGTGATCTGATCGAACGCGGGAAACACGAACCCGTCGAACTGAATCTCGACCACGGGGCGGAATCCGGCCATCGCCAGCCCGATCGCCGTGCCGACGATCCCCGACTCCGCCAGCGGCGTATCCAGCACGCGCTTGTCGCCGAAGTCGCGCTGCAGGTGCTCCGTGATGCGGAACACCCCGCCGAGCTTGCCGATGTCCTCACCCATGAGGAGAACCTTCGGGTCGTCTTCCATCGCCTTGCGCAGGCCCGCGTTCAGTGCCCGGCTGAAGGGCATCGCCTCAAGAGTCATGCGTGCGCTCCCGGCTGGTCGAAGGATGCTTCGTACTGCGCGCGCCACGCGCGCTGCTCGTCCATGAGCGGATGCGGTTCGCTGTAGACGTGGTTGAAGATCTTGTCGGCGGGCGGTGACTCCAGCGCCAGAGTGTGAACACGCAGGTCGTCGGCGACGGCGGCGGCTTCGGCATCGACATCGTCGAAGAGCGCCTGCGCGGCGCCCTTGCCCTCGAGGAAGGCGCGCATGCGGATGATGGGGTCGCGAAGCGCCCATGCCTCTTCTTCATCGCTGCCGCGATACTTGGTCGGGTCGTCGCTCGTGGTGTGCGCGCC
>NZ_JAJUFV010000069.1 GCF_029263575.1 Microbacterium sp.
AGCGTTTCGAAGCGGGCACGCAGAAGGTCTCGCAAGCGATCGCGCTCGCCGCGGCCGTCGACTATCTCGAGGGCGTGGGGATGTCGCGTATTGCCGCCCACGAAGCGCACCTGGCTCGGCGGCTCGTCGACGGACTCACCGCCATCGATGGCGTGCGCGTTCTCGGCGCCGACATCGCGCTGCCACGAGTGGGGCTGGCGAGCTTCGACATTCCCGGCATCCATTCGCATGATGCCGGCCAGTTTCTCGATGACCGCGGCATCGCCGTGCGCGTCGGCCACCACTGCGCACAGCCATTGCACCGCCGGCTCGGGGTGACCTCGTCTACCCGGGCGAGCACCTACCTGTATTCGACCGCGGCCGAGGTCGACAGCTTCCTCGATGGCGTGGCGGCGACCATCGACTTCTTCGGAGTGCGCTCATGACCAGCGGCGATATGCAGAATCTCTACCAGGAGCTGGTGCTCGACCATTCGCGCACACCCTACGGATTCGGGTTGCGCGACGAGGTCGCCGCGCAGTCACATCAGGTGAACCCGACCTGTGGTGACGAGGTCACCGTACGGGTGCATCGCGGAGCCGACGAGGCGATCGAGGCGATCGCCTGGGAAGGGCACGGATGCGCTATCTCGCAGGCATCCGCGTCGATGCTCGCCGTGCTCGCCGAGGGACTCACCGCGGAAGATCTGCGTCACCGCATCGACGTGTTCCGCGAAGCCATGCGCTCGCGCGGCGCGATCGAACCCGACGAAGAGCTCCTGGGCGATGCCGCCGCTCTCGGGGGCGTCTCGCGGTACGTCGCCCGGGTCAAGTGCGCCATGCTCGCCTGGGTCGCCGTCGAGGATGCGCTGCGCAAGCTCGACTGACATCGGCGGATGTGACGCCGTGTGTCGCTCCGTGAACGATCGTGTCGGCGACACGTGTTCGGGGCGTGACCATTGCGGATGCTGGATGCATGAGTCATCTGATCAGCGTGGAGCAGCTGATCCTTCTGCAGCGCGCTGCCGAGTCGGGCGCCGGTTCCCCGGTGCGGTTGCTCGATGTGCGCTGGCGGCTCGATCGGCCGGAGGGGCGACCGGAGTATGTTCGGGCGCACCTGCCCGGGGCCGTCTACGTCGATCTCGAACACGAGCTGGCTCATCGCGGCGAGCCGAAGGAGGGTCGGCATCCGCTCCCTCCGATCGATGAGTTGCAGCGTGCCGTGCGCAGCTGGGGTGTTCACGACGGCGATGTGGTCGTGGCCTATGACGACAACCGCAGCGTGCCCGCCGCCCGCCTGTGGTGGTTGCTGCGACGCGTCGGCATCGACGTGCGGGTTCTCGATGGCGGCATCCGTGCGTGGGCGCATGCGGGTCTTCCACTCGAGCCCGGTGACGTGCGCCCCGCGCCCAGTGCGATCGTGCTCGGCGGCACTGACAGCGACTTCACGACGCTGAGCATCGACCGGGTCGATGAGTTCACGCGTCGCGGTGTACTGCTCGATGTGCGAACTCCTGAGCAGTACAGCGGCGCGCACATCGGGGCAGATCCCGTGGGCGGGCATATCCCGGGCGCTGTGAATCTGCCCGCCATGGCCACGGCCGACAACGACGGGCGACTGCACCAGCCCGAAGCGCTGCGCCGCATCTTCGCCACCGCGGGCATCGACGATGGCACCGACGTCGCCGTCTACTGCAGTTCGGGGGTGGCCGCCATGCACACGGTGTTGGCGCTGGCCCATGCCGGCGTGCGGGCGAGCGTGTATCCGGGGTCGTGGAGCCAATGGGCCAATACGCGCGGTCAGCCCGTGGCTGTCGGCATCCTCCCCGCAGGACACCTGGTGACCGTCTGACTCTCGCACCCAACGGCGCAGAGGTGACATCGCGGATCGTTGAGTGGGAGAATGCGCTCATGACGGCTATGGGTGCGAACGAGCTCGAGTCTGCGCGCGTGACCCGAGTGCTGCGCGACGACATCGTGCTCGGGCGACGTCTTCCCGGCGCCCGTCTGGTCGAGCGTGACATCGCCGCCGAGCTGCATGTCTCGCGGCTGCCCGTGCGTGAAGCCATTCGCACGCTCGCCAACGAGGGCATCGTCGTCGTGCGGCCGCGTTCGTGGGCCATCGTGCGGCAGATCACGGCGCAGGACGTCCGCGAGTATGCCGAGGTGCGATCGGCGATCGAGACGCAGCTGTTCATCCTCGCCGCTCAGCGCCACGACGAGCGCGGAATCGCGGGCCTGCGCGACATCCTCGATCGCGAGGAGCAGGCGGCGCGTGCGGGCGATATTCACGCGTCGCGTGCCGCTGCGGGTGCCTTCCATGAGTACATGGCATTGCTGGCCGGCAACGAGATGTTCGTCGAACTCGTCTCGATCTTCGGAACCCGACTGAAGTGGGTGTTCGGGTTGCACTCCGATCTCGAGGCGATGGCTGTCGAGCACCGGGCGCTGTTCGATGCGATCGCCGCGCGCGATGTCGCGTTGGTGACCGATCTTCTCGCTCGCCACATGGCTGCGGGGACGGCTGCCGCCGAGGCGCGTTTCGGTGGTGTGGTTCTCGAAGCCGAATAGGGTCAGCGCACCGGCGTCGTCGTGTCGGTCGCCTGGCGCAGCGGGCCGCGCATGGGCCGCCAATAGCCGACCGGCGCGAGACGCACGAGCGAGTCGATGAGGCGGGCCTCTCGGCCGACCATCGTACGGGCCCGTCGTCGCTCGGTCGCACGGATGATGCGGGCTGCGGCGTCGGCTGGTTCGGTGTGGTACATCGCCGCCTGCGCGGATGCTGCTCGTGCCGCGACGGCGGGATCGATCGTGGCGGCGTAGCGGCCATGCAGGATGATGCCGGTGCGCACCCCCGCCGGGTACACCGCGCCTACGCTGACGGAGCTGCCTTCGAGCTCGTGCCGCAGCGCCTCGGAGAACCCGCGCACGGCGAACTTGCTCATCGAATACGGAATGCGGCCGGCCGGCGCGGCGAGCGCATAGACGCTCGCGAGGTGGGTGATGTGCGCGGCGGGTGCCTCGCGCAGCGCGGGCAGCAGCGCCTGTGTGATCGACACGGTTCCCCACAGATTCACGTCGACGAGCCAGCGCATCTCTTCCATGGTCAGCTGGTCCAGCGAGCCGAGCATCGACGACCCTGCGCACGTGATCAGCGCGTTGATGCGCGGATGCGCTTCGCGCACGTCGGATGCCGCTGATGCGACGGCCGCGTCGTCGCGGAGGTCGACGACGTGTGTGCTGACGGCGCCGTCGAGGTCTCGAGCGACAGATGCCAGAGCTTCAGCGTTGTGATCGAGCAGGGCGAGGTGCGTGCCGCAGCCGGCCAGCTGGCGCGCGACTTCGGCGCCCATGCCACTGGCGGCGCCCGTGATGACGGTGGTGTTTCCGGCGAGGGTGAGCCGAGGCATCCATCCTCCTCCTGGCACGATTCGGGCTCGTGCCGTGTGCGACGTTGCAGGCGGGGAGAACCTGCCTGGTCCCATTCTGGTCGAGACCGGCGTCAGATGGTACAGGTATTGTTTTCACAGGAGGTTGTGGTGGGAAGAAATGCGGATGCCATTGCCGAAGGCGTCGCGATCGCCACGGCCGCGGCGCGCTTGACGGTGAAGAACCACATCCTCGTTGGAACGATCGCGCGCGGTGGTGTTTTCGACGCGACGGAGTACCTTGATCGCGCACGGGACGCTCTGCTTGCGATGGCTGCGGAATCGGCGCAGGCCGCCGAGATGGTCACCAGCATGCGTCGGCGTGCGCGAGGAAGATATTCCGACCCCTCTGGCACGCATGACTACCGAGACCGTGACATTCGCAACCTCCGGCGCCGGGCGAAGCAGTCGACCGGCGTCGCGGAGCGGCTGAAGGCGATGGCTGAGGACACGGAGAAGCTGCGTGAGCTTGTCGAGAGCGCGCGTGAGGCCGCCTGGACGGACGTGCGCGGAAACCTCGACCGTCGCCTTCTCGTCGAGGGGATGCGACCCGATCAAGACCCGGATTATGAGGTCATGCGCGAGGCGCGCATGCAGGCATTGCGGCTCGTTGATCTGCAGGCGCTGTCGGCTGAGCAGCGTGCCCGGCAGAAGCGGCAGCAGTCGGCGTGAGCCCGGTTTCGCTTTGGCGCTGTTCGTCGTGTATTCTTGCTGAGGCCCGTTTCGCTGAAACGGGAAGCAGTATGCGCCACTAGCTCAACGGATAGAGCATCTGACTACGGATCAGAAGGTTAGGGGTTCGAATCCCTTGTGGCGCACCAATCCGGTGCAGTGCTGAAATCCCTCGTCGTGACAACGGCGGGGGATTTTTGCGTTCCCGCGCGCGAGCAGAGCAGCGGGCGCGGGGCGTTTGGCGTGGCCGTGCGATAAATAGTAAAGGAACTTTACTGTTAAGCTCCTTTCCTGTAACTTTGTCGGCACGGCCGACGCACGGCCGCGTGGTTTCACCCCTTCCTAGCAATGACGCTCTTGAGATGAGGTTCTCCCGTGATTCGTCCTCGTGCTCGTTTGATCACAGCGATCACCGCCGCCACAGCAGCTCTGGCGCTCACCCTGACCGGCTGCGCCACCGGCGGCTCGTCCAGTGAAGACCGCCCGCTTCGGATCTGGTCTGGCTCCATGACGCCGATCAACAACAATTTCAGTCCCTTTGCCGTCGACACCGCCACGCACCTGACCTACGGTGCGATCTACGAGCCGCTGTTCTTCTTCAACCAGCTCTCTGCCGACGATCCGGTCGGCCTGATCGGGGAGAGCTACAGCTTCAACGAGGACGGCACGGAGCTGACCATCACGCTCAAGCCCGAACTCAAATGGAGCGACGGCGAAGACCTCACAGCTGAGGATGTCGCTTTCACGTTCGGCTACGGGTCGAACATCGACCCCGACATGGTCTCGATCGATGCTCCCGATGACACCACGGTCGTGCTGACTTACAACAAGCCCAAGTTCACGTCCGTCGCGCTCATTCTCGGGTCGACCTGGATCGTCCCCGAGCACATCTGGAGCTCGATCGACGACTACATGGCCGAGACCAACCCCGATCCGGTCGGATCGGGCCCGTACATGCTCAAGACGTTCACCGAAGCGGCGTACACGCTCGAAGCGAACCCGCTGTTCCGCGACGGCGAGCCAGCCGTCAAAGAAGTGCAAGACGTCGGAATCGACTCCAACCAGTCGTCGGAAGATCTGCTCAAGACCGGCAAGCTCGACTGGGTCGGCCAGTTCATCGCCAACCCGGACACGGTGACCGGCGATGGCCGCATCGAGACCATGAACAACCAGCAGGACCCCACCGTGATCGTGACGTGCGCGAACGCCGACCTCGGATGCACCGGTCCACAGACCGATCCCGCCGTGCGCCAGGCGATCAACCTCGTGATCGACCGCGCCACGATCCGCGAGAAGGCCTTCGCCGGACTCGCCGGCGAGGCGTCCCCCGCGTTCGCGCTGCTGCCGCGCGATGAGCAGTGGGTCAGCGACGAGTCGCTCGCGATCAGCCCGCAGGACCCGGACATCGCCGAGGCTCAGGCGATTCTCGAGGAGGCCGGCTACACGAAGGGCAGCGACGGCTTCTACGCCAAGGACGGCACGACCCTCGAGCTCGACCTGTTCTCGCCCGACGGATGGACCGACTACAACGACGCGGCGAAGCTGATCAGCGAGCAGGCCGAGGAGGCCGGCATCCGCATCGACGCACGCACCGTCTCGGATGCCGAATACTGGACTCCGGTCACCAACGGTGACTTCCAGCTCGCCCTGTACGGGCTCACACAGTCGCTGGTCGCTGACCCGTACTCGAACTACAGTCAGTACTTCGCGACCGACGCCACGGCCAACGTCGGCGAGGCGCCGGTGAAGGGCCAGAACTACTCCCGCTACAGCAACCCCGTCATCGACGAGGCTGTCGAGGCCGCCGGTGCCACCCAGGATGCCGCGATCAAGAAAGACGCCTACGCGAGCATCCAGGCCGAGATCGCCCGCGACCTGCCGTACATCCCGGTCGTGCTCAACGCCTCGCAGGCCTTCTACAACGTAAAGGACTTCACGGGATGGCCGTCCGAGAGCGATCTGTACGCAGCCCCGCTGCCGTACCTGTCGACCGCCTCGGCGATCGTGCTGGCGAACCTGAAGCCCGTCACCGACTGATGCGCGTGTGCGTGCCCGTACCGATAGGAGGAGGTGAGCGATGAGCTTCTATGCACGGCGGATCGGGTTCTACCTGATCACCCTGTGGGCGGCGATCTCACTCAACTTCCTGCTGCCGAGAATGCTGCCCGGCGACCCGGCCGCGGTGATGCTGGGAAAGCTCCGCCGAGCCAACGGCGGCAGGCCGCTCTCGGAGGAGACGATCAAGGCGATCACCTCGATCCTCGGCGCCGAGAAGGGCACGACGCTGTGGGATCAGTACCTCGCGTACTGGGGTCGGATGCTGCAGGGAGACCTGGGAGTGTCTTCCACGCGGTACCCGGCTCCGGTGGGCGAGCTCATTGCCGCTGCGTTGCCGTGGACGGTCATTCTGGTCGGTGTCGCGACGATCATCTCGTTCGTGATCGGCATCGTCGCCGGCGCCTGGATCGGATGGCGCCGTGGCACGTGGGTCGACCACCTCGTCCCCGCCACGACCTTCTTGCAGTCGATTCCGTACTTCTGGCTGGCGCTCGTGCTCGTCGCCGTGCTGTCTGTGCAACTCGGGATTCTCCCGATCTTCGGCGGCTACAGCGTGTTCGACTATCCCAGTGGACCCGAGTGGAGCTGGGGCTTCATCACAAGCGCTGCTGTGCATGCGATCCTGCCGGCGCTGACGATCGTGATCTCATCGGTGGGCGGCTGGCTGCTCGGCATGCGCAACATGATGGTGCAGACCATGTCAGAGGACTACGTCGTTACAGCTGAGGCGAAAGGGCTGACCCAGACCCGCATCCGCACGCGGTACGCCGCCCGCAACGCCGTGATTCCGAGCCTCGCCGGCTTCGGCATCGCGCTGGGGTTCGTCGTGGCCGGCTCCATCGTCACCGAGCAGGTGTTCAGCTATCCCGGCATCGGAAAGCTCATGATCCAGGCCGTTCAAGGGCTCGACTACGCGCTCATGCAGGGCGTGTTCCTCGTCATCACCCTGACCGTGCTCGCCGCCAACTTCGTGATGGAGCTCATCTACGGCTTCATCGACCCGAGAGTGAGACACCGTGGTTGAGCGCATCCTCGAACCCGAGACCGAACCGGAGATCGAGACCGAACCGGCGTCGCTCACGACCTCTGCCATCGCGACCGCACGCATCGCGCGCAAGGATCGTGCGCGAGCGATGCTGCCGAGCCTGTCGGGCAAGTTGCTGGCGGGCATCATCATCGTCGCCGTGATCTCGTTGTTCGGCATCATCGCGCCGTTCTTCGTGCAAGATCCACAGGACTCCGGCAACCCTGCGCTGCTGCCGCCGGGACCGGGCCATCTGCTCGGCACCACGAAGCTCGGCTACGACGTGTTCGCTCAGCTGGCCTGGGGAACCCAGGGGTCGCTGTTCGTGGGACTGGTCGCCGGTGCCATCTCGCTGTTGCTCGCGATCGTGTTCGGCGTGCTCGCGGGCTACTTCGGCGGCTTCATGGACGAGAGCCTCTCGTTGATGACGAACATCATGCTCGTGATTCCCGGCCTCCCGCTGGTCATGGTGATCGCCGCCTACGTGCAGAACACCGATGGCCTCGGGCCGCTCGCACGCAGTTCCCTGCTCGTGGCAGTTGTGCTCGGCATCACGGGCTGGGCCGGCTCAGCCGTGGTGCTGAGGGCGACGGCGCGGTCACTGCGGGTTCGTGACTATGTCGCCGCGGCCCGTGTCGCCGGCGAGAAGCCGGGGCGCATCATCTTCGTCGAGATCCTGCCGAACCTCGTGCCGCTGCTGGCCGCCCAGCTGATTTTCGGCGTGATCTTCGCCGTGCTCGGTGAAGCGGGACTGTCATACCTCGGGCTCGGGCCAACGGGTTCGATCACCCTGGGCACCATGCTCAACGACGCCCAGACCGGCCAGGCTGTCGGCAGCGGCGCCTGGGCATGGTTCGTTCCGCCGGGAGCGCTCATCGCCCTGCTCGGCGCCGGGCTCTCCCTGGTGAACTTCGCGATCGACGAGGTCGTGAACCCGAAGCTGCGCTTGGCGCCGCAGGCCGCTCGGTCGCAGCGGCGGGCCAGGCGCGCTGGCCGCGGCGTCGACGGTGCGACTGGCTCAGGTCACAAGGAGGTGCGCGCATGACCGGCGACGCTGTGCTGACGGCGCGAAACATGCACATCGAGTACGAGGTCACCCCGCCTGTGAAGGCCGTGCGCGGCGTCTCGCTCACGCTGCACCGCGGTGAGATTCTCGGCCTCGCCGGCGAATCGGGGTGTGGCAAGACCACGCTCGCCTACGGACTGAACCGGCTCCTCAAGGCGCCGGCGCTGCTGACCGATGGGGAGGTCGTCTTTCACGATCAGTCCGGCACGGACATCGACGTCGTCGCTCTCTCTGGCGAAGGGCTTCGCCGGTACCGCTGGGACAAGGTCTCGATGGTCTTCCAGGGCTCGATGAATGCGCTGAACCCGGTCATGAGCGTGCGTGCGCAGCTGAACGACGTGTTCACGACCCACCGTCGGGGGATGTCGAAGTCGGCTCGCCGTGAGCGAAGCGCCGAGCTGCTCGAACTCGTCGGGGTCGATCCGTCGCGCCTCGGCGCCTTCCCGCACGAACTCTCCGGCGGCATGCGTCAGCGCGTCATGATCGCGATGGCGCTCGCGCTGGATCCGCAGGTGATGATCATGGATGAGCCGACGACAGCGCTCGACGTCGTCGTGCAGCGCGGCATCATCCGCGAGATCATGCGCCTGCGTGAACGTCTGGGTTTCGCCGTGATCTTCATCACCCACGACCTGCCGCTGTTGATCGAAGTGAGCGATCGCATCGCCGTGATGCTCGAAGGCCAGATCGTCGAGCTGGGCGACGCCGGGCAGGTCTATCGTCACCCCGAGCACGATTACACCAAGAAGCTGCTGGCGAGCTTTCCCAGCCTGCGCGGCGCGCGCGGTGATTTCGTGCGACACGGCCACTGCGGAGCATCCTCATGATCACCACCGACGACCAGCCGACCACGGGACTGGAGGCACGAGGCCTCGTGCGCGATTACACGCTGCGCAGCGGGCTGCGCCGCTCCACACTGCACGCCGTGGCCGATGTCTCGTTCACCATCCGGCCAGGGCGGACGATCGCGCTGGTCGGTGAGAGCGGATCAGGCAAATCGACCGTCGCCCGCATCATCGCCCGACTGGAGACGGCGACGGGCGGAGGCGTCTACCTCGACGGTCAGCCGGCACCCACCCGCGGCTCGGCGCTGAGTCGCTACCGCTCGCACGTGCAGATGGTATTTCAAGATCCGTTCGCCTCGCTGAATCCGTTCCACACGATCCTGCATCACATCGAACGGCCGCTGCGCATCCATCACCCGAAGCTCTCTGACAAGCAGATTGAGGATCGCGCCTATGAGCTGCTCGAGCGCGTGCAGCTGACTCCCGCCTCGCACTATGCCGAGCGCCGGCCGCACGAGCTCTCGGGTGGGCAGCGTCAGCGTGTCGCGATTGCGCGCGCTCTCGCGCCCGGCGCGACCTACATCGTCGCCGACGAACCGGTCTCGATGCTTGACGTCTCGATCCGGCTTGGCGTGCTCAATCTGCTCGCCGATCTGCAGCGCGCAGAGGGGCTCGGCGTGCTGTACATCACGCACGATCTCGCAACCGCGCGCCACTTCTCCGACGAGATCTTGGTGATGAACCGCGGGCGCATCGTCGAGCGCGGTGCCTCGGATTCTGTGATCCTGGATCCACAGCACGAATACACCAAGACGCTGTTGGATGCCGCGGCCGATCCAGAACGACACGGACAGCTGCGCGAGGAGGTCCGCTCCGGTGGATGATCACGCTACGAGATTCAACGTGTCTGAGCCGAAGGGGGCCGTCATGACTCAGATCGATGCAGGAACGTCGACATGGTTGCGTGCGCGCAATGACCGCACGGCGCTGCAGCTTCTGCTCACGCACGGGCCGCTGACGCGGACACAGCTCGGTGAGCTGTCGGGCATGTCGAAGCCGACGGCGGGCCAGATGCTCACCCGGCTCGAACGCGCCGAGCTCGTGCACCAGGTGGGTGAGGTCTCGGGCAGCCGCGGCCCGATGGCGACCAGCTACGGTGTCCGCGTCGATCAGGTCGCCGGCGTCGCCGTCAGCATGCACGCCGAGACGATTCAGGCCGTGGTGGTCGATGCGCTCGACACGGTGCACCCGATCGTGGAGATTCCGGTGGATTCGCTCGCGCGGTCGCCGGAGGAAGACGTGCGGGCGGCGATCACAGCGGCAAGTCGCGCCGCTGAGATCGACGAGAAGACGGTCGGTGTCGTCGCGGTCGGTGTGCAGGCCGCCGTGTGGCGAGATCGCGATGGCCTGTCGCTGACCGACACGCTGCCCGGCTGGCCGGCTGAAGGAGCACGGGCCCGTATCGAAGCGGCGCTGAACGTCGAGGTCACGCTCGAGAACGACGTCAACCTGGCGACGATGGCCGAGCGGGCCAGTGGCGTGGCCCAGAACGTGAGCAGTTTCGCCCTGCTGTGGCTGGGCGACGGCATCGGCGTGGGCGTCGACCTCGACGGGGTCATTCATCGCGGCGCATCCGGCCGCGCAGGTGAGATCGGCTATCTTCCCCTGACCGAGCCCGACGGAGATGTCCCCAGCACCGATACGACCGACCTGCTCGGCGGGCCCGCTGTGGTCGAGCTGATCGGCGGTGACGCCTCGGCCCGCTATGCCGATCAGGTGGCCGAGCTCGCCGGACGAACCGATGCGACGGTCGT
This sequence comes from Microbacterium sp., assembly GCF_029263575.1. Classification (GTDB taxonomy): domain Bacteria; phylum Actinomycetota; class Actinomycetes; order Actinomycetales; family Microbacteriaceae; genus Microbacterium. The sequence goes on from NZ_JAJUFV010000069.1 coordinate 10,826, forward strand.
TCTCGCGAACCGGGTCGCACGGGCGCTGGATCCGGTGCTGGCCGTTCTCGATCCTGCGATGGTCGTCCTCGGCGGTCCCACCTGCCTCGCGGCGGGGGAAGGACTGTCCGAGCTCGTCGCCGAGCGGTCGTCTGAGGCGTCGCATCCTGAGCTCGAGGTGCGCCTGAGCGGTATCGAGGTGTCGTCGGTGCTGCTCGGAGCCCGCCAGCTCCTCGTCGAGCAGATTCGCACGCGCCTGGAAGCGCGCATCCCGGTCGATTGAGACCTCACCCTCTGAGAACAGAACGGAAAGCAGTATGAAGCTTGCCATCGTCGGCGGTGGTTCGACCTACACACCGGAGCTCATCAGCGGGTTCACGCGCCTGCGTGAGCAGTTGCCGATCGACGAGATCGCGCTCGTCGACACCGACGCGCACCGGCTCGAACTCGTGTCGGGCATCTCCCGGCGCATGCTCGCCAGAGCGGGGCACCCGGCCCGGCTGGTGGCGACGACAGATCTCGTGACGGGCGTCTCGGATGCGGATGCTGTGCTCATCCAGCTGCGCGTCGGCGGGCAGGATGCGCGCGAGCGCGATGAGACCTGGCCGCACGAGGCGGGCTGTATCGGGCAGGAGACGACAGGTCCCGGCGGCCTCGCCAAGGCGCTGCGCACGGTGCCGCTCGTGCTGAGCATCGCTGACGCGGTGCGTGCGCACGCCAAGCCTGATGCCTGGATCGTCGACTTCACGAACCCGGTCGGGATCGTCACGCGCGCCCTGCTTGAGGCCGGGCATCGCGCCGTCGGGCTCTGCAACGTCGCGATCGGCTTCCAGCGCCGCTTCGCGGCGAACCTGGGCGTCGACCCTGATGAGGTTCAGCTCGGTCACGTGGGGCTCAACCACCTGACGTGGGAGCGCAGCGTGCAGGTTGCCGGTGTCGATCGCCTGCCGGGGCTGCTCGAGCAGCAGCTGGGCGAGCTCGCTGCCGAGGTCGAGCTGCCCGAGGCGCTGCTTGCGCAGCTGGGCGTCGTGCCCTCGTACTATCTGCGCTACTACTACGCGCACGACGAGGTGCTGCACGAGCAGCTGCATAACGCCTCGCGCGCCGCCGAGGTGCGCGCCATCGAGCAGGAACTGTTGCAGATCTACGCAGATCAGAGCGTCGATGAGAAACCCGCGATCCTCGAGCACCGGGGCGGGGCGTTCTACTCCGAGGCCGCGATTCAGGTGCTCGCGATGATGCAGGGCACGGATGCTGTTCCCCGCGTCGTGAATCTGCGCAACGACGGCCGGCTTCCGTTCCTCCCCGATGATCACGTCATCGAGGTGCCGGCGCGTTTCCGCGGCGATCGGTTCGACGCCGAGCCGGTGGAGGCGCTGCCCGACGACATTCGCGGGCTCGTCTCGGCGGTGGCTGGTTATGAGCGTCTGGCGCTGGATGCCGCGGTGCACGGTGGCCGTGACCGTGTGCTGCGCGCGATGCGCGCGCATCCGCTCGTGCTCCAGCATGACCGGGCCGAGAAGCTCACGGATCTGCTGCTGGCCGCGGGCGCCCCGTTCTTGGACTGGGCATGAGTGCCGCGGGTGCGCCGGCGCCCGTCGTCATCGCGGTCGACGGCGGCGGATCCAAGACGGATGCCGTGCTGCTGTCGCAGGACGGCCATCTGCTCGCACATGATCGCGGACCCGGTTCGAGTCCGCAGACGGACGGCCTGGAGAGCTCGGTGAGCACGGTCGATGCTGTCGTCAGCTCGGTGCTGGGCGCACGCGGGGTGGGCGAGCTCGCCCAGGTGAATCTGTATCTGTCCGGGCTTGATTTTCCGGCCGAGATCTCGGCGTACCGGGCGGGCATCGCGCCGTTGGACTGGGCCACCGACGGCACGGTCGTCGACAACGATCTGCTCGCTCTGCTGCGGGCGGGAACCGACGCCCCCGATGCGGTCGCGATCGTGTGCGGAACGGGGATCAATGCGATCGGCGTGCGCAGCGACGGCGCGACGGCGCGGTTCCCCGCGGTCGGCGCGATCTCGGGTGACTGGGGTGGAGGCGGAACGCTGGGCGCAGAGGCCCTGTGGCACGCGGTTCGGGCCGATGACGGCCGTGGCCCGCACACCCTGCTGCTCGAGAAGGTGCGTGATGCGTTCGGCGTCGCCTACCTTTCGACCGCAGTCGAAGATCTGCATTTCGACCGTCGATCGCGTTCGAGCGTGACAGCGCTCACTCCGGTGGTGTTCGCCGCCGCGAGCGAGGGAGATGCCGTGGCGGCCGAGCTCGTGCAGCGGCAGGCCGATGAGATCGTCGCGTACGCGCGGGTCTGCCTCACCCGGTTGGGGCTGACCGACCAGGAGGTGCCGATCGTCGTCGGCGGCGGGGTCGCCCGGGCGCGGCATCCGCTACTCGTCGAGGGCATCCGCGCCGGGCTGGCCGACGTCGCGCCGCAGGCGCGCCTGCAGATCGTCGACGCGGCCCCGATCCTCGGTGCGGGCCTGCTCGCGCTGGCAGCCAGCGGAGCCTCGGCTGAAGCACTGGCGACAGCGAGGGCGGAGCTGGCCGGAGTGTGATCCGGCCCGTTAGCCTGGAGGGGTGACAGCGTACGTCTCGGCCTTCGACCTCTTCTCCATCGGAGTGGGGCCGTCGAGCTCCCATACGGTCGGACCGATGCGGGCGGCACTCGACTTCGCCGGGCGGCTCGGCGCTGACGCTCTGCTCTCCGATGTGCGTCGGGTGACGTGCACACTCTACGGATCGCTGGGAGCCACCGGCATCGGGCACGGAACCCCGGATGCTGTCGTCGCCGGCCTGCGCGCGCTGGCGCCGGAGACGTGCGATCCCGCCGAGGTCCGCTCGGCCTGGACCGACTTTCCTGCCGGGGGCACGCTCGCGCTCAACGGGTCGCAGGAGATCGCGTTCGCGAAGGACGACATCGTGCTCGCGCCGCGCACACGGCTACCGGGGCATCCGAACGCCATGACGCTGACGGCCCTCGGCGTCGACGATGCACCGCTCGCAGAAGAGACCTACTACTCTGTCGGCGGCGGCTTCATCCGGCGTGAAGGTGAACCGACACACACCGCGGCGACGTCGTTTCCCTACGCGTTCGCCGATGCCGCGTCGCTGTTGGCGCTGTGCGATGAGCATGATCTGTCGATCGCTGAGCTCGCGCGCATGAATGAGCAATCGCTGCGCCCCGAAGCGGATGTCGCGGCCGGTCTCGACGCCATGTGGGACGCGATGGCCGGGTGCGTGGACGCTGGTCTGCACGCAGACGGTGTGCTGCCGGGCATCCTCAAAGTGAATCGGCGAGCCGGGGCGATTCGCGAGAAGCTCGAAGAAGCCGACGGCGTGCGTGAGATGCCGGAGGAATGGCTCGGTGCCTTCGCGCTCGCGGTGAACGAAGAGAACGCGGCGGGCGGCCGCGTCGTCACTGCGCCCACGAACGGTGCCGCCGGGATTCTGCCGGCAGTCGCGATGTACTGGTGGCGCTTTCTGGCCGAGGCCGGGCTCGGCGAAGGAAACGCGGTGACGGATCGTCGCCGCGGCATCCGTCGTTTTCTGCTGACCGCGACGGCACTCGGGTCGCTGTTCAAGGCCAACGCGTCGATCTCCGGCGCTGAGGGCGGATGCCAGGCCGAGGTCGGCTCGGCGTGTGCGATGGCAGCCGGTGGGCTGACCGCGGTGATGGGCGGAACGAACCGCCAGATCGAGAATGCCGCCGAGATCGCCATGGAGCATCACCTCGGCCTCACGTGCGATCCCATCGGCGGGCTCGTGCAGATTCCGTGCATCGAGCGCAATGCGATCGCAGCCTCCACGGCCGTCACCGCCGCACGACTGGCGCTGCGCGGCGACGGTCAGCACTACGTGTCGCTGGACGCCGTCGTCGAGACGATGCGGCAGACCGGAATCGACATGTCGACAAAGTACAAGGAGACCAGCGAAGGCGGGCTCGCCGTCAATGTCATCGAGTGCTGAGAGGCGCTTCGCTTGCGGTGGTCGCAGCTAAGCGCCTCACCCCGACCTCGCCCGCTTTGTCGTGTGCGGTGTCGGCACCGCCTGCCAGGGATCTTCAGGCCACGGATGCTTCGGGTATCGCCCGCGCATCTCGGCGCGCACCTGCGCGTAAGGGCCGGCCCAGAACGATGCGAGATCGTCAGTGACGGCGAGCGGATGCCGCGCGGGCGACAGCAGGTGAAACAGCACCGGCACGCGGCCGCCGACCAGCCGCGGGGTCTCGGCCCACCCGAAGCACTCCTGCAGTTTCACAGCCACGATCGGCCGGGCATGGGGATCGTCGACAGGCGGGTAGGCGATGCGGATGCGTGATCCGCTGGGTACCTCAAGGCGCTCGGGAACCAGAGCGTCGAGATCGACGGCGGCTGGCCATGGCATCAGACGTCGCAGCGCCGCGGCCAGGTCGATGCGGGCAGCAGCGGTGCCGGAGGCGAGCTCTGCGAGCTCGGGCCCGAGCCACGCATCGATCGCAGCGACGAGGGCCGTGTCAGAGACATCCGGCCAGGGCGACCCGATCTCACGGTGAAGCAGGGCGAGTCGCCGGCGCAGTTCGTCGGCGACATCCGACCAGGCGAAAACGCCCAGGCCCTGTTCTTCGAGCGCACGACGTACGGCGTCACGGCCGCCCTCGTCGGCCTGCACGCGCACCGGAACCGACGAGCGCACGATCGCGCCGACACGACTCTCGCGACGAGCGGCCACGCGGCCCTGGGTGAACCGAGCCTCGATCCGGTCGGTCATGAGGTGCTCCGCGGCGCGCTCGACCTGCGCTTCTGAGATCGTGGCGGCCGCGCGGATGACCGCCCCCGTTCCGGCGGCTGCGCGCCCCTGCGCGCGGGTGACATCGGC
>NZ_JAJUFV010000070.1 GCF_029263575.1 Microbacterium sp.
ACCTCGACCGCGAGTCCGACGATGATCGAGCCGATCAGCGCACCGAACGCCGAGCCCAGGCCACCGAGGGTGATCGCGACGAAGATCAGCAGCAGCATCTGCATGCCCATGTCCCACTTGACACCCGGGCGGAAGTACGCCCACAGCACACCGGAGATCGCCGCGAGCACACCCGAGACGACCCAGACGATGCGCACGACCTTGTCGACATCGATGCCGGATGCCGCGGCCAGCTGCGGGTTGTCGGAGATCGCTCGCGTCGCCTTGCCCAGCCGTGTGCGCGTCAAGAAGAACGCCATGGCGAGGATCACGACGATGCTGATGCTCATGCCGATGATGTCGATGTACGACAGCGAGATCGGCCCGAACTTCAGCGGCGTCGGGCTGGCACCGGGAAGCTGGTGGGTGCGGCCGCCGACCAGGAACTGCTGGAAGTAGCGCAGCGCGAGCGAGAGCCCGATGCTCACGATCATCAGCTGCACGATACCCAGGCCGCGTCGGCGCAGCGGGCGCCAGATGCCCATGTCCATCGCGAGTCCCAGGATGCCACCGCTGATCACAGCCGCGGCGATTCCCGCCCACAGCGGCAGCTGCCAGAACGAAGTGCACAGCAGTGCGATCACGGCGCCCCAGGTGACCATCTCACCGTGCGCGAAGTTCGACAGGCGTGTCGTGCCGTAGATGAGCGCGGCGCCCATGGCGGCGAGCCCCAGAAGCAGACCGAAGTTCAGACCGCCCACGATGCGAGACAGCAGCTGATCGAGAAACGACGTTGTCTCTCGCACGCCTTCGCCCAGGAAGAGGTTGACGATCTTCGTGCCGGTGAGGCCGAACTCCACCTCTTGCGAAGCGGAGTCGCCCTCGACGATCACGCCCTCGGGAAGCGTGCTCTCGTCGACGGTGAGCGTGTAGGTCTCTTTCTCTGGGACATACAGACGCCACTTGCCCTCGGCATCCGTCTCGGTCTCGGCATTGAAGCCGTTTCCGTCGACCGACACCGTGACGTCGGGAACCGGTTCATCATCGAAGGTGATGACCCCGGCGAAATAGAAATCTGTGACTTCCTGCCCGTCGTCTGTCTCATCAGCGAGAGCAGCCGTCGGTGGTGAGAAGACCAGAATGGACAAGGCCATCAGGACGCCGAGCATCGCGACCAACCAGGGTCTGACGCGCCGGGCGACTGTGAACGTGGGTCCCACGCAACCTCCACTGTGAAGTGCTCGCCGGCTTCGGGTCGGCCGGGGCTGGAATTGAGCGTACTGGGCGACGGGGCGATTCACTAGCGATTCGATCGATTGGTAATACAGGCGTGACATCGTCGGCCGCGGGAATGTCCTGCGCTCTCGGACGTTTAGAATTGTTACAGACTTCACCACTCATGCGCGCAGGAGGCTCTTCCATGGACCAGCACGATCCTTTCGGTTTCGTCGGACTCACCTACGACGACGTGCTGCTGCTTCCGGGTCATACGGATGTGATTCCGAGCGACGCCGACACCTCGTCGCGCATCACACGTCGCATCTCGGTGGCGACGCCGTTGCTCTCCAGCGCCATGGACACCGTCACCGAGAGCCGCATGGCTATTGCGATGGCACGTGAGGGCGGCATCGGCATCCTGCACCGAAACCTCTCGATCGCCGACCAGGCCGCGCACGTCGATCGCGTCAAGCGCAGCGAGTCGGGCATGATCACCGATCCGATCACGACGACGCCGGAGGCCACGGTCGAAGAGGTCGACGAGATGTGCGCGCGCTACCGCATCTCGGGCCTGCCCGTCGTCGACCCCGAAGGTCGTCTCGTCGGCATCGTCACCAACCGCGACATGCGATTCGTCTCGGGCTTCGAGCGTCAGACCACACTCGTCAAAGACGTCATGACAAGTGACGAGCTGGTCACGGCGAAGGTGGGTGTTGCCGCGGGCGAGGTCATCTCGCTGTTCGCCAAGCACCGTGTCGAGAAGCTGCCGCTGATCGACGATGACGGCAAGCTCGCCGGGCTCATCACCATCAAGGACTTCGACAAGAGCGAGAAGTATCCGCTCGCCACGAAAGACGAGCACGGTCGCCTGCGCGTCGGCGCCGCGATCGGCTTCTTCGGCGACGCCTGGGAGCGCGCCGAGGCACTGCGCGACGCGGGTGTTGACGTTCTCGTCGTCGACACCGCGAATGGACAGTCGCAGGGCGTCATCGACCTCGTCCAGCGTCTCAAGTCGGATGCTTCGTTCGAACACATCGACGTCATCGGCGGCAACGTCGCCACCCGCGAGGGCGCTCAGGCACTCATCGACGCGGGCGTGGATGCTGTCAAGGTCGGCGTCGGCCCGGGCTCCATCTGCACGACCCGCGTCGTCGCCGGCGTCGGCGTGCCGCAGGTGACCGCGGTCTATGAGGCGTCTCTTGCCGCGCGCCCCTCCGGCATTCCCGTGATCGCCGACGGCGGCCTGCAGTACTCGGGTGACATCGCCAAGGCGCTCGTCGCCGGCGCCGACGCCGTCATGCTCGGCTCGCTGCTGGCCGGAACCGACGAGTCTCCGGGCGAGATCGTGTTCCAGTCGGGCAAGCAGTTCAAGCAGTACCGCGGCATGGGCTCGCTCGGTGCGATGCAGACCCGCGGCAAGCAGACGTCCTACTCGAAGGACCGCTACTTCCAGGCCGACGTTCCCAGTGATGACAAGCTGATCCCCGAGGGCATCGAGGGTCAGGTCCCCTACCGCGGGCCGGTGTCGGCGGTGGCTTACCAGCTCGTCGGCGGCCTGCGTCAGTCGATGTTCTACGTCGGCGCCCGGACGATCGACGAGCTCAAGACCCGCGGCAAGTTCGTGCGCATCACGTCGGCCGGGCTCAAGGAATCGCACCCGCACGACGTGCAGATCGTCGTCGAGGCACCCAACTACAAGAAGTAACGCTCCGGCCCTCTTCGTCGAGACCCCGTCTTGTCGTCCACACCCCGTCGTATCGACGCAAATACGACGGGGGCTCGGCGATAAGGCGGGGTCTCAGCGCATGATCGGGGGCCCGGTAGGCTGGAGGGGTGAGCATGGACATTGAGATCGGTCGAGGAAAGCGCGCACGTCGGGCGTACACGTTCGACGACATCGCGGTGGTGCCTTCGCGGCGCACACGCAACCCGGAAGACGTCTCGACGGCCTGGGTCATCGACGCCTTCCAGTTCGACACCCCGATCATCGGCGCGCCGATGGACTCCGTCGTCAGCCCTCAGACCGCCATCATGCTCGGCAGGCTCGGCGGTCTCGGCGTCCTCGACCTGGAAGGGCTGTGGACGCGCTACGACGACCCCGAGCCGCTGCTCGCCGAGATCGCATCGCTTCCCGCCGACCGGGCGACGGTGCGCATGCAAGAGCTCTACGCCGAGCCGGTCAAGGCCGAGCTCATCAAGTCGCGTCTGGCTGAGATCCGCGAGGCCGGTGTCACCGTCGCCGGCTCCCTCACGCCGCAGCGCACGCAGGAGTTTTACGAGACGGTCGTGGCGGCGGGCGTCGATCTCTTCGTGATCCGCGGTACGACGGTCTCGGCCGAGCACGTCTCGAGCGTGGCAGAGCCGCTGAACCTGAAGAAGTTCATCTACGACCTCGATGTTCCGGTCGTCGTCGGTGGCGCGGCCACCTACACGGCAGCGCTGCACCTGATGCGCACCGGTGCCGCTGGTGTTCTTGTCGGCTTCGGCGGCGGAGCGGCATCGACCACCCGCGCGACCCTGGGCATTCACGCGCCGATGGCGACGGCCGTCTCTGATGTCGCCGCCGCGCGCCGCGACTACCTCGACGAGTCGGGCGGCCGGTATGTGCACGTCATCGCTGACGGCGGGGTCGGAACGTCCGGCGACATCGTCAAAGCGCTTGCCATGGGGGCGGATGCCGTCATGCTCGGTGTCGCGCTGGCGCGGGCGACGGATGCTCCGGGCCAAGGTTTCCATTGGGGGCCTGAAGCGCATCACCCGCAGCTGCCTCGTGGCCGCCGCGTCGAGACCCCTGGCATCGTCACGCTCGAGCAGATTCTCTACGGCCCGGCGCCCGTCGCTGACGGCACGGCGAACCTCATCGGTGCGCTGCGCAAGTCCATGGCGACGACCGGATACTCCGACCTCAAGGAGTTCCAGCGCGTCGAGGTCGTGCTCGCTCCCTATCCGCGTTCCTGACGCGGTCTGCTTACATCGTGACGACACCGCAGGACTTTCCTCCGACGCTTCGCGAGGTCATGCTGCGCGGCCGCTGGATCGGCGTGCTGCTGGCGTGCCTCGTCGTCGCCGGGGTCTTCGCGTTTCTCGGTCAGTGGCAGCTGGAACGCGCGATCGACACTGATCCGCCGCCGGCGGGTGTGACAGAAGACGAGCGACCGCTGGCGGAGGTCGTCGAGCCGGGAGAATATCTGCCGGAGCCGTACGTCGGTCAGCGTGTGGTGACCGACGGAACCTGGGTCGCCGGTGACTTCCTCGTCGTGTCCTCGCGGTTCAACGATGGCACCGAGGGATACTGGGTCACCGGTCAGCTCCGTGTCGACGAGCAGGTCTCGATCGCGGTCGCGCTCGGATGGGCTCCTGATCGAGAGTCGGCGGATGCCGCGGCATCCGCTCTGGAATCTCAGGAGGCCGACCAGCCAGCGTCGATCGCGGGCCGACTGATCTCGGATGAGGGAACCTCTCTGCCACCGCGTGACGATATATATGCTATGGATCGCATGTCTCCGGCGATGCTGCTCGGGCAGTGGAACGACACCGCCGAGCTGTCGGTGTATCGGCCGTACCTCGCGTCGGTCGAAGCGCCCGACGGCCTGGTCGATATCGATTCGCCCGCGCCGACGGAGCTGTCGACGGTGAACTGGCTGAACATCTTCTACGCCGCGGAATGGGCTGTGTTCGCTGGGTTCGCGTTCTACATCTGGTACCGGCTCGCGAAAGACCGCTGGGAACTCGAAGTCGAAGAATTCGAAGAGCGCGCGGCCCGCGAATCCTGAGGAACGCTGGGTTACCAAAAGACGAACACCATTGAAGATGTCGGCGGCCCGACTTAGGCTCACTCACGTATTCATCGACGGCGAGGAGAGCTACCGCAATGATGTCCGCCCCTGACGGTGCCGCGCAGCGCACCGGATCGTCCATCTCACGCAGGCGGGGGCGCATCGGCGCTCTCGCGTTGACCACCGCATGCGCCATGGGGGCCGCCGCTCTCTCGGGCGCACCGGCATTCGCCAACGAAGCAGGAACGGGCGTCGTGATCAACGAGGCCTACCTGTCCGGCGGCAGCGCCGGCGCAGCGTTCACCCACAAATTCGTCGAGCTGTACAACCCGACAGACGCCGCCATCACGCTTGACGGTCTGTCGCTGCAGTACCGATCGGCGACAGGTGAGGCGTCGTTCAACGGCGTGACGGCGCTCTCGGGCAGCATTCCCGCCGGCGGGTATTTCCTCGTGCAGGGTGGCACCAACAACGCCTCGTCACCGGCCGCCGCGCTGCCCGAGGCCGATATCACCGGCAGCATCAACCCGAGCGGCACCAAGGGCACGGTCGCCCTGGTCGAGGGAACATCCGCTGTCACGCTCGAGACCGGTTCGGTCGCCGGGGTTGACGGCGTCGTCGACCTGCTCGGCTACGGTACGTCGAACACCTATGAAGGCGAGGCCGCCGAGGCGCCGAGCAGCAACACCGACGTGCGGTCGATGAACCGCGACGCCGGTGCCGATTCCGACGACAACGCCGAAGATTTCTCGCTCTCCGAGACGATCACCCCCACGAACGCCGCGGGTGAGACGACCGGATCCGATCCGGATCCCGACCCCGATCCAGACCCCGACCCGCAGCCCGTGGAAGAAGCCACGATCGCCGAAGTGCAGGGCGACGCAGACGTCTCGCCCCTCGATGGTACGGACGTTGTGGTCGAGGGCGTCGTCACCGGCGATTACCGCGACGGCGGTTACCAGGGCATCGCGATCCAGACCGCCGGCAGTGGTGGCGCAGACGACGCCACGCCCGGAGCATCCGACGGCATCTTCATCTACCTCGATGATCTTGCACCCACACTCGAGATCGGCGACCTCGTTTCGGTGACGGGCACGGTCTCCGAGTACTACGGTCAGACTCAGATCTCACCCGCATCCGTCGATGACGTCTCGGTTGTCACCGCTGGCGTGGGCGTCCCCGATGTCACGCCGCTGCCGGAATCGCTGGTCGGCGCAGATCGCGAGGCGCTCGAGAACATGCTCGTTGCCCCGAGCGGCACGTACCGCGTCGCCTCCAGCCACCAGCTCTACAACTACGGCACCCTGTGGCTGAACCCGGGGGAGCTGAACGTCAAGAGCACCGAGACGACGCGCCCCGGTGACGAGGCTGACGCGATCGCCGCCGAGAACCGTGCCGAGCGCATTCTGCTCGACGACGGCTGGAACGCGCAGGTCACCAGCAATGCGCACCCCGGTGACCAGCCGTACTTCACCGCCGAGACCACGGTGCGAAACGGCGACGTCGTCGATTTCGCGGAGACCGGATACGTGCTGCAGTACGGTTTCGAAGACTGGCGTCTGCAGCCCGTCGTCCCGATCGACGACGCCAGTGACGCGGCCTACCGGGCGACGTTCACCACTGAGAACCCGCGGCCGGAACAAGCGCCCGATGTCGGCGGAGACGTGAGCGTCGCGGCGTTCAACGTCTTCAATTACTTCACGACGCTGCAGAGCGAGAACGATCTCGCCCGCGGCGCGAAGACAGCCGAGTTCTTCGAGACGCAGAAGTCGAAGATCGTCACCGCGATCAACGGACTCGACGCCGACGTCGTCGCACTCATGGAGATCGAGAACTCGATCCACTTCGGCGACCCGGTCGACACAGCCGTGGCTGACCTCGTCGCGGGCCTCAACGACGACGCCGGCTCCGACGTCTGGGCGTACGTCTCGACACCGGAGGCGCTGGCCGACACCGACACCGACGTGATCACGAACGCGATCATCTACAAGAAAGATGCCGTCACCCCCGTGGGCGACAGCGCCACGATCATCGACGAGACAGTGTGGGGCAACGCCCGCGAGCCCATCGCGCAGGCCTTCGACATGGACGGCAAGGTCGTCACGGTCGTCGCGAACCACTTCAAGTCGAAGTCGGGTGACGGCGATGAGCCGGCAGACGGTCAGGGCCACTACAACGCCGACCGTACGGCTCAGGCGCAGTCGCTGTTGTCCTTCACCGAGACATTGGCCGAGACCAGCGGAAGCGATGACATCCTGCTGCTCGGTGACTTCAACGCCTATGGCAAAGAAGATCCGATCGATGTGTTCGCCGTGGCCGGGTGGACCGACCTCGTACCGGCTGACGCCGAAGGCCAATACACCTACACGTTCGATGGTGAGCTGGGATCACTCGATCACGCCATCGCGTCACCGTCGCTGACGGCGTCGGTCACCGACACGGGCGTCTGGGCGATCAACTCGCCGGAATGGAGCGACCGCGGTTACGCCTTCGGCGCAGCGGAGGCGGGCACGCCGTTCCGCTCCAGCGACCACGACCCGGTGATCGTCGGAATCTCCAGCGAGGCCCTTCCGGTCGACATCGACGTCGTCACGATCAACGACTTCCACGGTCGGATCGAGGCGAACGGCGCCGCGGCAGGCGCGGCCGTGCTCGCCGGGGCGGTGCAGTCGGTTCGAGAGGCGAACCCGAACACGATCTTCGCGGCCGCCGGTGACCTGATCGGCGCATCCACCTTCACCTCATTCATCAATGACGACAACCCCACGATCGACGCGCTGAACGCCGCAGGGCTCGATGTGAGCGCGGCCGGAAACCACGAGTTCGATCAGGGCTGGGATGATCTCAAGACCCGCGTGCAAGACCGCGCAGACTGGGAGTACATCGCCTCGAACGTCTTCCTCACCGAGACCGGAGAGACCGCACTCGCCCCGGCCTGGGTGACCGAGATGGACGGGATCGACGTCGGCTTCATCGGCGCCGTGACCGAAGAGCTCGACTCGCTCGTGTCGCCCGAGGGTATCGCCGACCTCGAGGTGCGCGGCATCGTCGACTCGGTCAACGCTGTCGCCGACGACCTCACCGACGGTGATGACGCCAACGGCGAAGCCGACGTTCTCATCCTGCTGGTGCACGAGGGCGCGACGTCGACGGATGTCGAGAGCATCACTGCGGATTCCGCACTCGGACAGATCGTCGAGGGCGTCGATCCGAGCGTGAACGCGATCGTCTCGGCGCACACCCACCTCGCCTATAACCACGTCATCGATGGCCGTCCGGTCATCTCTGCAGGACAATACGGTGAGAACTTCGGGCTGATGAACCTGCAGGTCGACCCCGAGACGAAGGAGCTGCTGTCGATCACCAACGAGATCAAACCGCTCACGAAGACCGAGGTCGACCCCGAGACCGGTGACGAGATCGACGTTCCGCTGTACGACGCCGATCCCGAGGTCCAGAAGATCGTTGACGCTGCGAAGGCAGAAGCCGACATTCTCGGTGCGGAGCCGGTCGGTGAGATCACCGCTGACCTCAACCGTGCCCGTCAGAGTGACGGCGAAGAGAACCGCGGCGGTGAGTCGACGATCGGCAACTTCGTGGCCGATGTGCAGCAGTGGGCCACCGGTGCCGACATCGCGCTGATGAACCCCGGCGGAATCCGGGCCGACCTGACGTATGCCGGTACCGGCGAGTCGGATGCCGATGGCAATGTCACCTATCGCGAGGCGGCGACGGTACAGCCCTTCGCCAACACGCTCGTCACCCTCGATCTCACCGGCGCCCAGGTCAAGAGCGTGCTCGAAGAGCAGTGGCAGCCTGAGAGCGCGAGTCGTCCGTTCCTGAAGCTCGGCGTCTCGAAGGGCTTGCAGTACACCTACGACCCGTCGGCTGCGGCGGGGGAGCGGATCACCTCCATCACGCTGAACGGCGAGCCGATCGAACCGGAAGCGACTTATGTCGTCGCGGCGAACTCGTTCCTCGCGGCGGGTGGTGACAACTTCTCCACTCTCGCCGAGGGCACGAACAAGGCCGACACCGGCAAGATCGACCTCGCATCGATGGTCGAGTGGTTCGACGCCAACGGCACGGCCACACCGGATCTCGCGCAGCGCGCTGTCGGTGTGACGCTGAGCCCGGCCGACACCGACGGCTACGGCGCCGGTGATGAGGTCACGATCGACCTCTCATCGCTGGCCTTCAGCGGTGGCGAGTCGATCCCTGAGGAGGTCACCGTATCGCTCGGTGACACGGTTCTCGCCACGGGAGCGGTGGATCCGACGATCGTCGACACGACCGATGAGGCCGGACGCGCCAGCGTGTCCATCACCATCCCCGAGGGTGTCGAGGGCGACCAGTCGCTCACCGTCTCCGACGGGGTCAGCACGGTGCAGGTGCCGATCACGATCGCCGAGAGCGCCGAAGAGGAGTTCGCCGGAACGATCGAGACGTCGCACAAGGTCAGCGTCGGCACGAAGCTCGGCATCACGGGCTCCGACTTCGAAGCGGGAGAGACGGTGACTGTCACGCTCGAATCGAAGAAGGGCACCGTCGTCGAGCTCGGCACCGTCACGGTCGACGACGATGGCACGTTCGACGCCTCCCTCACGGTTCCGCGCGACACTCACCCTGGCCCCTACACGGTCATCGCGTCGCAGGAAGACGGCGACCACGCGACGGCCGAGGTGAAGGTCAACCGTGGCGGCGGGCTCGGCGGCGCCATCCGCGATCTCGTCGACTGGCTGCTGGACCTGCTGTTCGGCTGGTTCTGATCGGCTGAATCACGGCAGTGACCGCCGGGCGTGCTCCCGGCGGTCGCTGCCGCGTGTGGAGCGGCCGCGCACGATGCGTGGCGGCGGTGAAGGGCGCCCGTGGTCCCGGGTAGACTGGACCCCATGCCAGAACCGAAAGCTGCCTCCTTCCCGAAGATTCGCGGGGCGCTGAAGTTCTACCAGATCGCCTCGATCGTCACAGGTGTCATGCTCTTGCTGCTGCTGGCCGAGATGATCCTGAAGTACACACCCCTCCACCTCGAGCTGTTCGCTGGCGGTGACCGCGGTTTCCTGTGGTTCGCGCCCGTGATCATGCAGGATGGCTGCCAGTGGTACTCGTTCTTCATCCCTGGCGGAGCGGGGTGTGAAGACATCTCCACCGGTGAGAGCGCCGGCGGGCTCAACCTCTCACTCATGATCCTCGTTGCACACGGCTGGTTCTACGTCGTGTACCTCTTCGCCTGCTTCCGGGTGTGGAGCCTGATGCGGTGGCCCCTTCAGCGGTTCATCCTGCTCGCGCTCGGCGGTGTCGTTCCGGCGCTCTCCTTCATCATGGAGTTCCGCGTCTCTCGTGAGATCACGGCATACCTCGATTCCCGGGAAGCTGAGCTTTCCGCAGCATCCGGGTCCGAATCCACCCAGAGCCAGGAGGCCGCGCGATGAGTGCAGATACCGTCCAGCGCCCCGTCCTCGTCGTCGACTTCGGCGCCCAGTACGCGCAGCTCATCGCCCGCCGTGTGCGCGAGGCCGGCGTCTACAGCGAGATCGTGCCGCACACGGTCTCAGCCGCTGAGATCGCCGAGAAGAACCCCGTAGCGCTAATCCTCTCGGGTGGTCCGTCGTCGGTCTATGAAGAGGGCGCTCCGTCCCTTGACAGCGCGATCTTCGACCTCGGCGTGCCGGTTCTGGGCATCTGCTACGGCTTCCAGGTGATGGCACGTGCGCTCGGCGGTGAAGTCGCCAACACTGGCCTCCGTGAGTACGGGGCGACGGATGCTGCGCTCATCGGCGACGGCGGTGTGCTGCTGGGTGGGCAGCCGGAGACGCAGAACGTGTGGATGAGTCACGGCGACCAGGTCGCCAAGGCGCCCGATGGGTTCGAGGTGCTGGCATCCACGACAGACACACCTGTGGCAGCCTTCGGCAGTGACGAGAAATGCTTCTACGGTGTGCAGTGGCACCCCGAGGTCAAGCACTCCGACCACGGCCAGCAGGTGCTTGAGAACTTCCTGCACAAGGCTGTCGGTCTGGCCTCTGATTGGAACAGCGGCAACGTCATCGACGAGCAGGTCGCGCGCATCCGCGAGCAGGTCGGCGATGCCCGGGTTATCTCGGCGCTCTCCGGTGGCGTCGACTCTGCCGTCTCGACCGCGCTCGTGCACAAGGCGATCGGCGATCAGCTCACGGCCGTGTTCGTCGACCACGGGCTGTTGCGCAAGGGTGAGCGCGAGCAGGTCGAGCAAGACTACGTCGCCTCGACTGGCGTTCGCCTGATCACGGTCGATGCCGCCGACACCTTCCTTGGGCACCTCGCCGGCGTCAGCGATCCCGAGCAGAAGCGCAAGATCATCGGTCGCGAGTTTATCCGAGCGTTCGAGAAAGTGCAGCGGGAGCTGGTCGACGAAGCCAAGGCTGAGGGCGCGCCGATCAAGTTCCTCGTGCAGGGAACGCTCTACCCTGACGTCGTCGAATCCGGCGGCGGCACGGGCACGGCGAACATCAAGTCGCACCACAACGTGGGTGGCCTTCCCGATGACCTCGACTTCGAGCTCATCGAGCCGCTTCGCACCCTGTTCAAAGACGAGGTGCGGGCGATCGGCCGCGAGCTCGGCCTACCGGAGGCGATCGTGGGGCGGCAGCCCTTTCCGGGGCCCGGCCTCGGCATCCGCATCGTGGGTGAGGTTACCGCTGACCGTCTCGAGATCCTGCGTGAGGCCGACGCCATTGCCCGCGAAGAGCTGACCAAGGCCGGGCTCGACGGCGAGATCTGGCAGTGCCCGGTCGTCTTGCTTGCCGACGTGCGCTCGGTGGGCGTGCAGGGAGATGGCCGCACGTACGGACACCCGATCGTGCTGCGTCCGGTCTCCAGCGAAGACGCCATGACGGCCGACTGGACCCGGCTACCGTACGACGTGCTTTCGAAGATCTCGAACCGCATCACCAACGGGGTGCGCGACGTCAACCGGGTGGTGCTCGATGTGACCTCGAAGCCCCCGGGGACGATCGAATGGGAGTGACGCAGTCACGAGCATTCGACCATGGGCGCAGCATGGCACTCGGCCGCGATAGCGGACGAGTGGGAGTGAGCGACCCCTCGACAAGCTCAGAGAGCGCGGCGACAGGCTCAGCGCGCGAGGCGGTCGAGTTTCCCGACGCCGAGTACCTCGTGCTGTCGAGCCGGTTGATCCCCGATCTCGACGGCGGGTATACGATCGCCACGCTGTCGCGCGCCAAACAGCTTGCTGCCGCGGGGGTGGCCGACGGCGCCGGACCGGTTTTGCTCACGTTCGACCCGGGCGATGCCGCCACGCACGCCGAGCACCGCGCGACGTTCGCCCGGCGTGGTGCGATTGCCGAGCCCGCGCGCATGCGCAACCTGTTCGATGAGGCCGCGGCGCCGACAGGAGGTGCGGCCGAGTGGCTGCGCGCCGCCGCCGATCCGGCGCTCTCCGCGGCCGACGGCATCGAGTATCGCGTGCTGCGCGATGCGCAGGGGCGCCCCTATGCGGCGCTTCCGGTGATCGCCGCTAATCCCGACTGGCACCTGACCGAAGAGCCGGTGCTCGTCTATGACGAAACAGGCCAGGTGATCGGAGGGCTTGCCGGCTTCCGTGCGCTGTACAACACGTGGCTGCGTGTGATCACCTCGGCCTTCGCTCACGACCGTCCGATCGCGGTCATCTGCGAGTCACGTCAGCTGGGCGAGCTCATCGCTGACTGGGACGATCCGCGCGTGCGCATCATCCACACGATCCACACGATGCACCTCGAGCCGCCTTACACCCCGGATGCTCCGATGAATGCCCTGTGGACCCGGTGGTTCGCCCTTGCCGATCGCTTCGACGCGGTTGCCTGGCCAACACAGACACAGCGAGACGACGTAGTCGCGCGCTTCGGTGACAACGGACGTGCCGCTGTCGTGCCGAACGTCGTCTCGGCCGTCGACAGCCGTAAAGCCGAGCAGGAGCCTGGACTGGTCGTCGTGCTCGGACGCCTCGCACCGGGCAAACGCATCGACCACGCGATCCGCGCATTCGTCGCCGCAGATGTTCCCGGATCCCGGATGGAGATCTGGGGTGGCGGTGCGGAGCATGATCGGTTGGCGGCGCTGATCGACGAGCTGGGAGCCCGATCGCGCATCATGCTCGCCGGCTACACCGACGATCCGGGTCGTGTGCTCGATCGCGCCAGCGTGGTGGTCACCTCGACCGCTTTCGAAGGACAACCGCTCTCGATCGTCGAATCCCTGATGCACGGCACGCCCGTCGTCTCCTACGACGTTCGCTACGGCATCCGCGACGTGCTGGGCGACGGCGGTGGCATCCTCGTACCCGATGGCGACGAGCAGAGCCTTTGCGATGCGCTGCGGCAGGTGCTCACCGATTCCGCGCTGCACGCTCGCCTTGTCGCCGAGGCGCCGGTCGCGGCATCCGCGTGGAGCAGCGAGCGCGCCGTGCGTGCTCTCGCCGACGCAGTGCGCGGCGCCCTCACGGCCGCCCCCCGGCGCTGAGCAGCGACCCGCAGTGCCGACCGCGACGCCACCCCGCCGAACATTTCGGAACTTTTTCTGCTCGGATGTCGATCTGCGCTCTTCCCGTTCGACGTCTTGAGTGAGAGGGTCGAAAAGCGGCCCCGATCCAAGGAGAACAGTCATGAAGTTCATGCTGATCATGCGCGCGACCGACGAGGCGGTCTCGGCGTATGAAGAGATTCCCTTCGAGCAGGTCATCGAAGAGATGGGCAAGTACAACGAGTCGATGATGAAGGCGGGTGTTCTGGCCGCGGGCGAGGGGCTGAGCGACGCGTCGGAGGGCTTCGTCGTCGACTTCTCGGCAGAGGAGCCGCTCGTCACGGACGGACCCTACGGCGAGACCAAGGAACTGTTCAACGGTTTCTGGATCCTCGAGGTCTCCAGCCGGGAAGAAGCCGCGGAGTGGGCCAAGCGCGCACCACTCGGCCCCGGATCGTTTCTCGAGGTTCGCCGCGTCCAGGAGATGGAGGACTTCCCCGCCGACAACGAGTGGATTCAGAAAGAAGAGGGCTGGCGCGAAGAGCAGGCACAGCGCGCGCAGCGATAGAGCAGCCCGGCGGCCATGACTGAGGCGACAGACGGCGCGACGGTGCGTTCCACGACCGATGTGGAACGCACCGTCACGGCCGTGTGGCGCATCGAATCGGCGAAGATCGTCGCCACCCTCACCCGCATGGTGGGCGATTTCGGCTTCGCCGAGGATCTCGCG
The DNA here is from genome assembly GCF_029263575.1 of Microbacterium sp. Taxonomy (GTDB): domain Bacteria; phylum Actinomycetota; class Actinomycetes; order Actinomycetales; family Microbacteriaceae; genus Microbacterium. The sequence goes on from NZ_JAJUFV010000070.1 coordinate 14,203, forward strand.
CAGGACTCGCTCGTCGAGGCGCTGCGTCAATGGCCCGTCGAGGGTGTGCCCCGAAACCCGGCGGCCTGGCTCACCGCCGTTGCCAAACGGAAGGCGATCGACGGCTGGCGCCGTCAGGAACGCCTGGACGATCGCATCGCTGTGATCGCACACGATCTGGAACGCGAACAGGCGGATGCCGCGGATGCTGATCCGTGGGATCCGGACAGCATCGACGACGATCTGCTCCGGCTCGTGTTCATCTCGTGCCATCCGGTGCTGTCGCGCGAGGCGCGCGTCGCCGTGACGCTGCGGGTGGTGGCGGGTCTGTCGAGCGAGCAGATAGCGCGGGCGCTGCTCGTGCCGGTGGCCACGGTGCAGCAGCGCATCGTGCGGGCGAAGAAGACCCTGGCCGCGGCGAACGTCGCGTTCGAGGTGCCGGCGCGAGAGGAATTCCCCGCGCGCCTCGGGGCCGTGCTCGGGGTGCTCTATCTCATCTTCAACGAGGGGCACGCCGCCAGCAGCGGGCCGGATTGGATGCGCCCCGAACTCGGCGTCGAGGCGATTCGGCTCGCCCGTGTGCTTGTCGGCTTGGTTCCGAAAGAGCGCGATGCACACAGCGTGTTGGCACTGATGGAACTGACAGCTGCGCGGTTCCCGGCCCGCACCGACGCCCGCGGCAAACCCGTGCTGCTCGCTGATCAGGATCGTCGGCGCTGGGATCGCAGTCGCATCTCGCGTGGGCGGGCAGCACTCGCCGCAGCTGATGCTCTCGGAGGGCGCACCGCATATGGCCTGCAGGCGGCGATCGCCGAATGCCATGCGGTGGCAGCATCCGTCGACGACACCGATTGGGAGCATATCGTCGTGCTGTACGAAGCGCTCGGACGCATCGCGCCCTCGCCGATTGTCGAGCTCAACCGGGCTGCGGCCGTCGCGATGGCATCGGGGCCAGCATCCGCTCTGCGCATCATCGACGAGCTCGCGGCATCCGGCGCTCTGCGCGATTATCACCTGCTCCCAGCGACGCGGGGAGAGATGCTGTCACGACTCGGACGCGACGAAGAGGCGCGCTCGGCGTTCGCTGCCGCCGCGAAGTTGGCGGGCAA
>NZ_JAJUFV010000071.1 GCF_029263575.1 Microbacterium sp.
GAAGATCGCCACCGCCGCGAGCGCCGAGCGCGACAGCGGAAATGCGATTCTCCAGAAGATTCCCCAGCGGCCGAGCCCGTCCATGCGCCCGGCTTCTTCCAGCTCGGTCGGAAGACCCAAGAAGAACTGACGCATGATGAAGATCGACAGCACCGCGGGCGCCCCGAAGATCGGGATCACGATGAGCGGCCAGTGCGTGTCGATCAGCCCCAAGCCGTTCACGAGACGAAACAGCGGAACGATCGTCACCTCACTGGGCACGAGGAGTCCGACCAGCACGATCAGGAACAGGGCGTTGGCGCCGGGAAAGCGAATCCGCGCGAATGCGTACCCGGCCATGGCCGCCACCAGCATGGTGCCGATCGTGACGATCGCGGCGATGTAGAGACTGTTCCAGTACTGCTGCGCGAACGGCTGCAGCTGAAACACCTCGCCGTACGCCGCGAAGCTGGGGTTCTCCGGCCAGAGCGTCGGAACCTTCCGCAGGATCTCGCTCATCGGCTTCAGGCTCGACGTCGCCATCCACCAGGTCGGGAAGATGAACGGGATGCTGATGACAGCCAGCAGGACTATGAGCCCGATCGACACCCACCGCCGCTTCGCTCGTGACGTTCCGGCGCGCACGCGACGAACGGGGGCGGAGGAGCCGGTCACGACAGCCGTGGTGTCGATGGGTTCGAGATCTTTCAGCGGGGCATCAGTTCTCATGGAACACCCACCTCTTTCGGGTCTGCCATTGGATGAGTGTGAGAATCAGCACGATGATGAACAGCAGCACTGAGATGCCGCTGGCATAGCCGAAGTCGTTGAAGCGGAACGCCTGCTGATACAGGTAGTACACGAGCACGGTCGTGGAGTTGCCGGGTCCGCCGCCGGTGAGCACGGCGATCTGCGCGAACACCTCGAGCGATCCGACGATCGTCAGAATCGACACGAGCAGGATCGTCGGGCTGATCATCGGCAGGGTGACCGAGCGGAAGCGCCGCCAGGCGCCAGCGCCGTCGATGCGGGCGGCTTCCATGATCTCCTCAGGCACGCCCTGCAGCGCGGCGAGGAACAGGATCATGTTCATGCCGACGTTCTTGAACACCTGCACGATGATCACCGACAGCATCGCCGTGAAGTCACCTCGCAGCCAGTTAGGCCCTTCGATGCCGATCAGCGAGAGGAATCCGTTGATGCCACCGTCTGCCTGAAGCAGAAAGCTCCACACGATCGTCCAGGCGACCAGCGACACGACGACGGGGGAGAAGAAGAACGCACGGAACGTGGTCGTGCCGGGCAGCTTCTGATTCAGCATCACGGCCAGCAGCAGCGCGAGGGTGATGTTCAACACCACCAGGCCGATCGAGAACCACAGGCTCACCAGCAGCGAGTTGTGCAGCCCCGGGTCGGCCAGCATCCGCTCATAATTCTCGGTGCCCGAGAATACGAAGGTGTTCGCCAGCACGTTCCAGTCGTGCAGCGAGAACCAGAACACCGCGATCAGCGGTGCGATGACGAAAGCGAGAGCACCGAGCACAGCCGGCGCGATCATTGTGTAGGCGACGACCCAGTCGCGCCGTGCCAGCGCGGTGGAGCGCGGGCGCCCGCCCGCGGGGCGGAGAGGACGCTTCTGTCCCCTCCGCCCCGCGGATTCGGCCGTCGCGCGAACGGCGGTGTCGGTCATACGGGCTCAGCCTTCCAGCAGCGGGGTGATTGTCGAGCAGGTGCTCTCCAGAACGGCTTCGACGTCGGCATCCGCCGTCCACAGCGCGTCGAGCTCTGCGCGAACCGTGTCCTGCAGCTTCGCGAAGTTGGCGTGCGTCGGCTTGGTCACGGCATCTTGAATGCCCTCGACCACGACCGCCTGCAGCTGCTCTTCCGACAGCTTGGGGTTCGCCGCCCCCAGCGTCTCGGCGGTCAGCAGTGACTCACGCGGCGGCGGGAAGTAAGTGGCGAGCTTCTCTGCGTTCTCCGGATTCGTGAAGTACGCGAGGAAGTCGGCGGCGACCTGCGGATTCGCGGCGTTCGCGAACACTCCGATGCCGGCCTGGCCGATCACGTTCTGCTGGCCTTCCGGCCCGCTCGGCAGCGGCACGATGTCCCACGCGAACGAGTCGTCGAGGGAAGAGGCGCGGCTGATCTGGGTGATCGTCATCGCGGCGTCGCCGGCGAAGAAGTCTGCTGTGACTCCGGGCCCGGGGATCGCGCCGTCGGTGAAGATCGCGTCATGGATCCACGTCATCGCCTCGACCATCTCGGGGTCGGCGAGGGTGCACTGCTGGCCGTCCTCACTCCAGGGCGCCGCATCCCAGCCGTTCCAGACCGACGACAGGTTCTCCCACGCCTGGTAGTCGAAATCGCGCACCACGAGGCCTTCTTTGCCCGACACTTCGGATGCCGCAGCAGACATGTCGCGCGCCGCATCGAAGTTCCACTCGCCCGAGGCGACGAGGTCGGCCGGGTTGGGCTGATCGGCGGCGCTGAGCTGATCGGTGTTGACGAACATGGCGAACGGGCTGTTCGAGAACGGGTACGCGAACAGGCCGTCGTCCTGCTGCCACAGCGCCAGCGACGAATCCAGCAGGTCGTCGTAGGCGTAGCCCTCGGTCTCTTTCAGCGTCGGGGCGATGTCGACGAGCGCACCGCTCTGCACGAACTCGGGTGCGTAGCTCTCGAGGATCCAGGCGAGATCGGGTGCGTTGCCTCCGGCGAGCTGGGTTGTGACGCTGGTCGTGTACTCCTCGAACGGGATCGGCTCGAAGGTGACCTCCGAGACGAGGTCGGGGTTCTCTGCGATGTACGCGTCGGCGATCTCCTGGAACATGGCCAGCTGTGTCTCATCCGCCGTCCAGACGGTCATGCGCAGCTCAACCGGACCGTCGGGCGTCTCTGCCTCGTTCGATCCGCTGCAACCGGTGAGGGTGAGGGCGACGGCTGCGATGCCGGCGCCGATGGCGAGCGGAGCGCGTCTGCGCGCTTTCGGGATGCTCATGGTGTCTCTCCTTTTCTGCTGTGTGGTCGTTCGGGTGTTCATTCGGGATGGTCGATCAGTAGGCATACACGCGTCCCTCTGGCCAGTGCCGCTCGACACCGGTCGCGTCGAGCTCGGCCTGGTACGCGGCGAGTCTGGCGGCATCGGCGTGCACCTCGTGCGGCGTCGTGCCCTCAGCCACGCACAGCGCGGCGAGATGACCGGCGGCCTCGCCGATGTTCCATTCGACGGGGTGCAGCCGGTAGCAGCCATTCGTGATGTGCGTCGTGCCGATGTTCTTGTTCGCCGCGAGCAGGTTGGTCACGCGCTGCGGGATCAGGGCGCCCAGGGGAATCTCGAACGGCGTGGACGCCACGTCGATATAGGTGTCGCCACCGGTGGAGGGGTGCAGGTCGATGCGGTACATGCCGACACCGACCGAGTCGTCGTACCGGGTCGCCCCGGCGTCGCCGCGAATCTCGTACGACACGTCGTTCTCGGTGATCGTGGTGAGGGCACGGATGCGGCGCGACTCGCGGTGGTAGGGAGCCTGGGCGAGACCGTCGTCTGAGCCCATGATGTCGGGGCGCAGACGCAGCCCCGGAAAGCCCGTGCCGCCATCGGGGCGGGGAGCCTCGGTCTGCATCCAGTACAGCATCGACTGACTCAGCTGGCGGGCCGCCGCGTAGTGCTCAAGCTCGACGTCGCGCGGTTCGTCGAGAACCGGCGCGAGGAAGTAGTCGATGCTCGGCCAGTTCACGAGGCAGATGTCGCTCTGGTAGAAGCCCGACTCGAACAGGTCGCGCGCGGCGATGCGGCGGAAGATCCACAGGTTCGAATCTCCGGCGTTGCGTGACTGGTCGGCGTCGACGGCGAGGGCGTCGTCCCCGGGGTTGGGGCCGAACTCTCGCGTGCTCAGTTCGAGCGTTCGCGGGTTCGGGGCCGTCCAGGACAGCATCCGCTCGCCCTGCCACGCGGAGGGCATGTACTCACGCCAGAAGTCGTAGTCCGCGGGTTTGGCGATCGTGTGACCGCCATCGACGTGCTCGACAGCGAAGCAGATGCTCAGCGCCTGGATGTTGGCCGGCTGCGCGACCTCGGGGGCGCTGGGCTCGCCGGTCTCGGCGCGCGACTCGAATCCGGTGACGTACTCGATGCCGGCCAGCGGCAGCAGCTCGCCGGTCTCGGTCGCATCGAGCACGTAGCCGGCGCGGACGGTGACGTCGTCTTCGCCGATCTCCGACGACAGCGTCACACTCGTGACCCGATCGCCTTCGGCGGTGGCGGCGACGGGCCGCCTGCGGGCGAGGAACCGGATGCGGCCGGTGGAGCGGTGCGGCGCCAGCATCTCCTCCAGCACGCCGACGGCGATGCGTGGCTCACTGCAGAGCTTCGATACCCAGCCCGCACCCGGGTTGAGCGCGTCGATCCGGCGGGCGTCATCGATCAGCGGGTAGCGGCGACGATACACATCGCGGATGCCGTCGCGCAGAGCCCGATAGCGGGCTGTGATGCCGAATTCCTCAACCCAGGGGTGCTCGTCCGGCGGCACGGCCTGCGAGGTCAGCTGCCCGCCGATCCATTCGTACTCCTCGGTCAGGATCACCTGCGCGCCCCGATCGGCAGCAGCCAGAGCGGCTGCGACGCCGCCGAGGCCGGCGCCGACAATCAAAACGTCGGTGGTCAGTTCACGCGTGGTCACGAATGTTTCCTTCTTTGATCTCAGTGGTGGTAGGTGCGGGTGCAAGGGATTCGCCGTCGATGTCGGGGCAGTCGAGCATCTGGTGATAGTCGGCATCGTCGAGGACGGGGGCGTTCTTCATCCGGCCTTCAGGCGACTTCGGTGTGCGCGATTCCTGGTCGACGATGCGCGAGAGCAGCACGAGCGCGCGTGCGCCCATCTCTTCGCGCGGAACCGCGAAGCCGGACCAGCGGCGCTCGCCCGGGCGGGGATGCAGCGGCTGACCGAGCAGGAGCATCGACACGTCCGCAGGAACTCGCAGCCCGCGCTGCTCGAGCGCGTCGGCGAGCTCTTCGGGATAGTTCTCGGGCGCGACGAGAATCGCCGTCAAACGACGCTCGGCGATCTCTTCCGCCGCCCCCGGCACATCGTGCACGTCGACGAAGCGCAGCGGCAGAGAGTGCGCGCGCATCGCCTGCCGGTAGCCCTCGACCCGGTCGAGCGTCGGCTGGTCGCTCGACTGCGGACCGGCGTATCCGATGCGAGTGTGTCCGAGTGCGATGAGACGCTCGACTTGCCGCGCGGTGGCTGATTCATAGTCCGCGCCGATGTACGGCAGCATCCGCCCTTCACTGACGCGCTTGCCGATGAAGACGAAGGGGTAGTTCGTATCGAGCAGATGCTGCAGTTCGCCGCGATCTTCGTGCTGGCCCAGCAGCAGGCATCCGTCGGCGATGCCGAGGCGCTGCCAGCCGTCACGGGCGAGCTGGCGGCGCCCGTCAACGACGCGAGCCGAGGTGAACAGCAGCATGTCGACGCCGAGCTGCTCAGCGGCATGCTCGATGCCGACGAGAAAAGCGCCGTAGAAGTCGCGGCCGCCGCGGGGGAAAGTCGCCTCATACGTGAAGACGCCGAGGATCTGATTGCGTCCGCCGGCCAGGCGCTGAGCGACCGGATTGGCCGAGTACCCGGTGATGTGAATCGCATCGAGCACCCGTTTGCGCGTCTCCTCTGAGATACGCACGCCGATGGGGGCGTTGCCGTTGAGCACGAAGCTCACGGTCGACTGGCTGACGCCGGCCATGACGGCGACATCGGCCTGGGTGAAACGGTGACGCGGCATCGATCCTCCTCGATCTGGCGCTCCGGTGATGCGAAAGCAGTCTCTGCTGTGCTCGCTCAGAGCGTCAAGGTGATAATGCGCATTATTTACGCGATGCGAGCAACAGTGCGCACAACGGCCAGAGGCTCGAGGCATCCGCAAATTCGTATTATCCGGGTCGGAGCACGCCACGCATGCAGGTGTGGCAACGCCTCTCTCGTCGTAGCCTGTAGTCATGTCGCATCTGGTGAGTGCACGAGAACTTTCTGATCTGATCGCTGCGGGCGCGCGTGTGCTCGATGTGCGCTGGCAGCTCGGCCGAGACGACGGGCGCGAGCAGTATCTCGAGGGCCACATCCCCGGAGCCGTCTACGTCGACCTGCCGACCGAGCTGTCTCGCCCCGGCCGCGCTGACGAGGGGCGGCATCCGCTCCCGACCACTCAGCAGCTGCAGGATGCCGCACGCAGCTGGTCGCTCGACCCCGGCGACGTGGTCGTGGCCTACGACGATGCCGGGGGAGCGGCGGCAGCCCGCGCCTGGTGGCTGCTGCGACAGGGCGGTGTGGACATTCGGGTGCTCGATGGAGGTTGGGCGGCTTGGCAGGCAGCGGGTGGCGACGTCGAAGCCGGATCGGTCGAGTTCTCCGCCGGCACCGTCACGCTCGACGACATCACACGCGGCACCCTCACGATCGACGAGGCGGCGGCATTCCCCGAGACCGGAGTGCTGCTCGACGTGCGCGCCCCCGAGCGCTTTCGAGGCGAGAGCGAGCCGCTCGACCCGGTCGCCGGACACATTCCGGGCGCCGTGAACCTGCCGACCACGACGCACCTCGCCCCTGACGGCACGCTGCGCGACCTCGACGAGGTGCGGCAGGCCTTCGCCGACGCGGGGGTCGCAGAAGGCACACCCGTGGCCGCGTACTGCGGCTCGGGCGTGACGGCCGCGCACACCGCGCTGGTGCTGGCCGAGCTCGGCATCGACGCGAAGGTGTTCCCCGGTTCGTGGAGTCAGTGGTCGAACACACCGGGCCGGCCGATAGCCACCGGCGCGTAGGAGCGGGGCCGCCGACCCGGGCGTTCATGCTCGCTGCCACGCGTAGACTGGAGGCATCATCCCGGAGAACCGAGGAATCGTCATGTCTGCCCCCGCCCGCACCCTCACCGTGCGTCATGTGCAGCTGCTGCGCGCCCTTTTCGCGGCCATCGCAGCGCTCATGATCACGTTCTCCCCCGACCACTCGGCGGCTGTCGGCTTCGCCGTGTTCGGTGGATTCGTGGCGATGAGCGCCGTCGCGCTCGTGCTCGGGGCCTGGCTCGCGGTGCCCGCCGGCTCGCGGTGGCCGTTCATTCTGCTCGCCGTCGTCGACCTGCTCGCCGGATTCTGCAGCAGTGTGCCCTCCTGGCGCACAGACGCGATGTTCTTCATCGTCGTTATCGTGTGGGCCGCGGCATCCGGGCTCATCGAACTGCTCGTCGGGTTGCGCGCTCGCCGCAGCGAGCCGGCCGCCAAAGACGCCATCACGATCGGCGCGCTGGGGCTGATCCTGGCGCTGGTGCTGCTGGTCATCCCGGTCGGCTACAACCTGTCGTACTCCGTCGAGGGGGCGGGCGAGCTGACGCTCACCGGCATCATCCTCGCGGTCGGCATGTTCGGCGGCTACGCCGCGATCGTCGCCGTCTTCCTCGCGATCGCCGGATTCTCACCGCGCCGCGTCGCGGCATCGAACCACAACACGACGCCGGATGCCGCTTCGAGCGCGGCCGTCGAGACAGGAGGAGCCACGTGAGCGACAAGGCCAAGCGTCGAGAGCTGCTGCGCCCGCTGCACCTGCTCGGCATCGCCCTCATCTGCGGCATCTTCGCCGCCGTCGTGACGCTGGTATCGACCGGCGCATTCACCTCGCGTGTCAACATCGCGATCGCCAACGGCACGTACGACGGTCTCACCCCCGTCATGCTCGGACTCGTCGTCGGCGGCGGCGCGTTCATCGTGACGTTGCTGATCATGTCGATGCTCATCCTCGCGGTCGACCCTCGCGAGTACCAGAACACGACGATCGAGCGTCCCGTGCTGTACGACGAAGAAGCAGACGGCGACGCGTCGTCGGATGCTGCGCCCGCAGACACCGCATCCGACGAGGAAGACGGCACCGGCCCCGCGGCATCCTGACGGGGAAAGCCCGCCGCGCGCTTACTTCGCGAGGCGCTCGGCGATACCCGTGTACGTCGCGGGCGTGAGCGCGAGCAGACGCTGCTTCGCGGCCTCCCCGATCTCGAGGCCCGCCACGAACTCGGCCAGCTCGGCGGCTCCGACACGATGACCGCGCGTGAGCTCTTTCAGCAGCGCGTACGGGTCGCTGATCGTCGAGCGGCCCGCGGTGACCTCCGCGCGGATGACGGTCTGGATCGCCTCCGCGAGGACCTCCCAGTTGTGGTCGAGGTCATCCAGCAACACGTCGCGGGCGAGTGAGATCTCCCCGAGCCCCCGGCGCAGGTTGTCGAGCGCGAGCAGCGAGTGCCCGAACGCGACGCCGATGTTGCGCTGCGTGGTCGAATCGGTCAGATCGCGCTGCAGGCGCGAGGTGACCAGCGTCTGCGACAGCGTGGCGAGCAGCCCGCCGGAGATCTCGAGGTTCGCCTCGGCGTTCTCGAAGCGGATCGGGTTGATCTTGTGCGGCATGGTCGACGAGCCCGTGGCACCGGCGACCGGGATCTGCGTGAAGTAGCCGCTCGAGATGTAGGTCCAGATGTCGGTGGCGAGGTTGTGCAGGATGCCGCCGGCATGACGCACCCGGTCATACAGTTCGACCTGCCAGTCGTGCGATTCGATCTGGGTGGTGAGCAGGTTGAAGCCCAGCCCCAGGCCCTCGACGTATTCGCGAGAGATCGCCGGCCAGTCGGCATCCGGGTCGGCGGAGAGATGCGCCGACCATGTTCCGGTCGCGCCCGAGAACTTCGCCAGGTAGTCGGATGCCGCGATCTGCGCGCGCACGCGCTCCAGGCGCCACGCGAACACGGCGAGCTCTTTGCCCATGGTCGATGGCGTCGCGGGCTGGCCGTGCGTGCGGCTGAGCATCGCCGCATCCGCATGCACTTCGCCGAGTTCGCGCAACTTCGCGATCACGGCATCCAGCGCCGGCAACCAGACGCTCTCGACCGCGCGCTTGACCGTCAACGCATACGAGACGGAGTTGATGTCTTCGCTCGTGCACGCGAAGTGGGTGAGCTCGGCGATCGCATCCAGGCCCAGGGTCGACAGACGATCGCGCACGAGGTACTCGACCGCCTTGACGTCGTGGCGGGTCACGGCCTCTTTCTCGGCGAGCCAGTCGATCTCGGCCTGGCCGAAGTCGCGGTAGAGCGAGCGGAGCTTCTCTTTGACATCGTCGGCGAGCGGTGCGGTCTCGAACAATGATCGGTCGGTCAGCGTGATCAACCACTCGACCTCGGCCTCGACGCGAGCCCGGTTGAGCCCCGCCTCAGACAGATAGTCGCCCAGCGACGAGACGGCGGCGCGGTATCGCCCATCGAGAGGACTCAGCGGCTGGACGGGGAAAGCGTTCGGGGAAGTCAGGGGAATCCTCCTGATCGGGCCCTCAGAGTCGGGGCGGGATGCGGCTGGGACGCAGGGCAGGTTCGAGCTGTCGAAACAGGCCCCGGGTCGCGGTCTCAATCATAGCGAGCACGTAATCGAACGTTGCGGTGTCGGCGTAGTACGGGTCGGGGACGTCCATACTGTCGGCGTCGCGGTCGAACGACATCAACAGAGTGACCTTGCCCTCTTCGTCGTCGGTGCGGGCCCACTCCCGCAGAATGCGCTCGTGCGTACGATCGAGCGCCACCACGAGATCGTTCTCGGCGAAGGTGGCCGCGGTGAAGGGCCGCGCACGGTGCAGCGAGCCGTCATAGCCGCGCGACTCGAGTGCGTCGAGCGTTCGCTGGTCGGCACGCTCGCCGACGTGCCACTCGCCGGTGCTCGCGCTGGATGAGATGAGGCGCGAGCCCAGTCCCTGCTTGTCTGCGAGGTCGCGGAGGACCACCTCTGCCATGGGTGAGCGGCAGATGTTGCCCGTGCATACGAAGATGACGCGGAAGGGTTCCGACGAGGTCACGCGTCCATTCTGCATGCCAGAGCACATCTTGCACAGTCGAGATGTGCTTGTTCTGCACCGATCTGAACGACGCGCAGCTATCCACGGATCGGGCTTTCCAGGCGATGGCCGCCGGGAGCGGGCGAGCAGGGTGGATGCATGTTCAACATCGACTCTGCCGGGGTGTGGACCTCGGACAACCTGTGGGCCTGGTACGCGGCACGACAGTCCGTCTCTGAGGCGATCAGCGCGCTGGAAGACGCCGGTGTCGGGCTCGTTCCGCTGATCGACGCGAGCAACTGGCAAGCCGACGGGGTGCGGGCTCTGCACGAGCAGCTTCAGACGTTCAAAGACCGCACGGCGGCAGAGAGTGGTCAGCTCAGCAGCCGTAAGTGGGAGATCGAGGCGGCGGCAGGCGCATGAGCGACGACATCAACATCACACACGGCGGCGCGATCGAGGTCGACCCAGAGGCGCTGCGCGCCGTGGCGAACGGCATCCGACGCCTGGCGCCGAAGTATGCCGATGCGGTCACGGCCATCCGCTCGGCGTACTGGGTCATCATCAACGAGCCCGGCTTCAGCAGCCGCGTCGACACCGTCGCATTGTCTGCCGGGGGCGATCGCGTGCAGGCGCTCCACGATGAATGCGTGGAGACGGCCGAGAACACGCTGCTGATGGCAGACGTGTATGAGCTTGTCGAACGCAAAGTCGAACTCGCCGGGCTGGCGGTTCAAGGACAGGCGGCGCCGGATTCGCTGCTCGACAGGATCACCGAGCTCGAAGAGTCCGACCCGCGTGTGACGGTGATGGAGCAGCTGCTGATCGCGCACTGGAAGCAGGGTGAGGCGCACCAGCTGCTTCCCGACGAGTTCCCCTACATGGGCTCGCTCTGGGGAGCGGTGCTGCTGGGGCTGACGACGCTCGTCGGCAAGACGCGCCTCGGCGTCCTGCCGCCGGGCACGAAGCTCTCGGGCAGCGGCGGGCCCGTGTCGGTCACACCCGGGCGGGTGGCGGCGCCCGCCGGACCTCCGAACGGGCTCGCCGAGGCTCTTCGACGGTTTCCCGACGGCGACGGCGCTCAGCTCAAAGTCGAGAAGTACACGATGGCCGACGGCTCGAAGAAGTTCGTCGTCTACTCGAAAGGCACGCAGCTCACGTTGGATCGCGATGAACCGTTCGACCCGGTGAGATCCAACGGCGACCTCTATCTGGAGCGAACGGAGTCGGCGTCGTATGCCGCGATGGAGGAGGCGTTGAAGGCCGCTGGCGCCGAACCGGGCGACGAGGTGCACATCTATGCGCATTCACAGGCGGCGATGAACGCCGGGTACTTCGCGACGCAGAGCGAGTTCGATGTGCCGGTGGTGGTGACCGCCGGCAGCCCGACGACATTCGCCGTGGGTGACGACCAGCTGCTCATTCAACTGCTGCACGACGATGACTTCGTGACGCGCCTTGCCGGTGGGGGACTGCCGAGCGGCACAGGGGCGCCCGAAAGCGTCATCATCAGCCGTGACGCCGACCCCCTTGACTGGCCCGGAGGAGAACACCAGATGGAGAACTACGTCGAGACGGCCGAGATCGCGGATGAGTCCGGCGATGTGCGCCTGGAGGCATGGCATGACAAGACGGGAAAGCTGTCGGAGGCCGTCTCCGTCGAATCGACGGAGTATGTGGCGCGGCGCGAGTGAGCCTCAGCGGCGCTGTTTCTTCTGCGGGCGCAGGATGCCGCCGAACACCGCGTTGATGATCGAGATGATGATCGCGGCGAGCACGCCCCACCAGAAGTGGCCCACCGACAGACCCCACCCGAAGCCGGAGGTGATCCACGCCGTCAGCCACAGCAGGAACCCGTTGATCACGAAGCCGATGAGCCCGAGCGTGAGGATGTAGAGGGGGAAGGCGACGATCTTGATGACCGTGCCGATGATCGTGTTCACGAGGGCGAAGATCGCGCCGACCGCGAGCAGCGTGAGAACGAACTGCAGCGTCTCGCCGGGGGCGAACGCCGTGATGTCGACCTGAAGCGCAGGGATCAACGACACCACCCACAGGGCGAAGGCGTTGACGACGACTCGGATGATGAAGCGCATGGTGCATCCAGTGTCGCACGACGTCGAGTCTTTGGGTTAGCAGGTGCTGGTGTGCTCAGCGGATGCGTGCGCGAAACGCCGCGGCGATCTCGTCGAGGTCGATCTCGCCCTGTGCCGTGGCCAGCACGAGATCGAACGCCTCGTCGTTCGTGAACGCGAGCTCGAATCCGTTGAGCCGGACGAAGATGAATGACAGAAAGAGCGAGAGTCGCTTGTTGCCGTCGAACAGCGCGCGATTCTGCGCCAGCGAGCTGATGAGGGCAGCCGCCTTGTGCTCGAATGTCGGGTAGGCGTCGACGCCGAACATGCTTGCAGACGGTCTCGCCAGCGCGGAGAACAGGAGTCCTGCATCGCGGACATGCAGACCCAGTTTCGCGATGACGGCGAGTGCCTGCTCCGGTTCGATGTACTCGGTCATGCGTGGCCAGGTCGTTATGCGTCTTCGAGGCGTGTGATGGTCTCGGCGTAACGGGTAGAAATCTCATCAGCGATGTCGAGCACCCGAGCGGTCTTGGATTCGGCGTCGGCGAAACGCGTCGCCGCCTCGATCAGAACCGCGTGCTTCGAGATGTGGCGTTCGCGCGCGATGGCATCGATGCGGGCATCGAGCTCTTCAGGAAGTCGCACATTCATCGCCATACCAAAATGGTACCACTCAGACCTCTCGGCGTCGGAGGCGAACGCTCGTAGACTCAAGATCGTGACTGAGTCGATTCTTCCCCGCATCCGTCCGGAGATCGCCGCCCTTGCGCCGTACAAGCAGGGAAAGCAGGCGGGCCCTGATGCGTTCAAACTCTCCAGCAACGAGAACCCCTTCGAGCCGTTGCCCTCGGTCGTTGATGCACTGGCGCAAGCGACCCCGATGAACCGTTACCCCGACGCCACGGCCGCCCGGCTGCGCGAGCGGCTGGGCGGGCGCCACGGTGTCACGGCTGATCAGGTGCATGTCGCCAGCGGCAGCGTGGCGATCTTGTACCAACTGGTGCAGGCCGTGGCATCCGTCGGCGATGAGGTCGTCTACGCCTGGCGCTCCTTCGAGGCCTACCCGGGGCTGCCGCTCGTCGCCGGGGCGACGGGCGTGCAGGTTCCGCTGACCGCCGATGCCCGTCACGATCTCGACGCGATGGCGGATGCCGTCACAGCGCGCACGCGCGCGATCATTCTGTGCACGCCCAACAACCCCACTGGCCCGATCATCACGGCCGCCGAGTTCGACGCCTTCATCACGCGCGTCCCCGCCGACGTGCTGGTCATTCTCGACGAGGCATATGCCGAGTTCGTCACGGCAGAAGACGCCATCGATGGGCTTGCCGCGCGGGTCTATGAGGCGCATCCGAACGTCGTCGTGCTGCGCACCTTCTCGAAGGCATACGGCCTTGCCGGACTCCGCGTCGGATACGCCATCGGACACACCACGGTGCTGAACGCCGCACGGGCGACCGCTGTGCCACTGTCGGTCACCGCCGCCGCTGAGACTGCAGCGATCGCCAGCCTCGATGCCGAGGCCGAGCTCATGCAGCGCGTCGCCGTGATCGTCGAGCGTCGAACCACGCTGCGCGCCGCTCTCCGCGCTCAGGGCTGGGACGTCCCCGAGACCCAGTCGAACTTCGTGTGGCTTCCCACCGGCGAGCACACCGATCGGGTCGTCGAGGCGTTCGTGGCGGCCGACATCGTCGTCCGCCCGTTCTCGGGTGACGGCATCCGTATATCCGTCGGTGAGCATGAATCCGTGGAGAAGGTCCTACAGGTTGCAGAATCCGTTGTGCAGACCCTCCAGCTTTCCCAGCCCGAGCTCGGATAGCGTGGAACGGTGACCTTTCCGGAAAACGATCTCGTCCGCATTCTGGAAGCGGATGGCCGTTTCGCGCCGAGTCCTGCCGCCGAGAAGTATCTGTCGCTGATCGATGCGATCAGCGACGCCGAGCTCGAGCAGTTCTACCGCGACATGGTCATCATCCGTGCCGTCGACAACCAGGCGACCAACCTGCAGCGGCAGGGGCAGCTCGCGCTGTGGCCACCCAGCCGTGGGCAAGAGGCGGCTCAGGTCGGCTCGGCCCGAGCCGCCCGTCCACAGGACACGCTGTTCCCGTCGTACCGTGAGCACGCCGTCACGCGCATTCGCGGCGTCGATCCCATCGGCATCATCAAGCTCATGCGCGGCATCTCGCATGGCGGCTGGGATCCGGCCGATCCGAAGAACGGCAACACGCGGCTGTACACGCTTGTGCTCGGCTCGCAGACGCTGCACGCCACCGGCTACGCGATGGGCCTGAACTTCGACGGCAAGAGCGGCACGGGCGACCCCGAACGCGATGAGGCCGTGATCGTCTACTACGGTGACGGAGCCTCCAGTCAGGGCGACGTGCACGAGGCCATGGTGTTCGCCGCGAGCTACCAGGCCCCGACCGTCTTCTTCCTGCAGAACAACCAGTGGGCGATCTCGGTTCCGGTCTCGACGCAGACGCGCGTTCCGTTCGCTCAGCGCAGCGCGGGCTACGGCATCGACAGCGTCCGCGTCGACGGCAACGACGTGCTCGCCAGCTACGCGGTTTCGAGGGTGGCCCTCGACGATGCCCGTTCCGGCCAGGGCCCGCGTGCGATCGAGGCCGACACCTACCGGCTCGGCGCGCACACCACGAGCGACGACCCGACCAAGTATCGCGGCAGCGATGAAGAAGAGGCGTGGGCGCTTCGCGACCCCATCATCCGCATGCGTGCCTTCCTCGAGGGCAAGGGTGCTGCGCAGGCGCTCTTCGATGACGTGGATGCCGAAGCCGCCGACGTTGCAGAAGACCTGCGCGTTCGCACGCTGGCCCTCGAATCACCGCCCGCCGACAAGATCTTCAACCACGTCTATAGCGAACCGCATCCGCTCATGGACGAGCAGCGCGCCTGGCGCGCGCAGTACGAAGCATCCTTCGACCAGCCGGGAGCGCACGCATGACTCTTGAGGCGATGCCCTTCAGCCGGGCGCTGAACGCGGGCCTGCGCAAGGCGATGGAAGACGACTCGCGCGTGCTTCTCATGGGTGAGGACATCGGCAAGCTCGGCGGTGTGTTCCGCATCACCGAGCATCTGCAGCGCGACTTCGGCGAGAAGCGCGTGCTCGACACGCCGCTGGCCGAATCAGGGATCGTCGGCACGGCGATCGGGCTGGCGATGGCCGGATTCCGCCCCGTGATCGAGATTCAATTCGACGGGTTCGTGTTTCCCGCGTTCGACCAGATCACCACGCAGCTGGCGAAGCTCACCAACCGGCACGAGGGTGCGTTGTCGATGCCGATCGTGATTCGCATCCCCTACGGCGGCCACATCGGTGCCGTCGAGCACCACC
>NZ_JAJUFV010000072.1 GCF_029263575.1 Microbacterium sp.
CCGACGAACGTGGTCTTCGTCTCGTTGGCCCCGTCTTCACCGCGCGGATAGTCGATCTCGACCGGGTCGGTGCCCTCGGGCGCGCCCACGATCGAGTACAGCGGCGACTCTTCACCGAAGTACACGCGCGGCTGGAACTTCTCGCTGTCCGTCAGGAAGCCCGAGGTCGGAATACCGCGCTCGAGGAAGACCGGCTCGCCCTCGCTCGTGCGCTGGTTGCCCGCGGCGACCACCAGACCGTAGCCGTGGGTGTACACGGCGGTGCGGTTGTTCCAGTTGTTGCTGTCGCCGAGGCGGTTGACGTCGAGCTCACGGACGGCGACGACGGTGTCTTGCATGGCGCCGTCGATCTCGTAGCGGTCGACGTCGAGCGTGTCCTGGAACTGATAGTAGCCGCGGAACTGCTCGAGCTGCTGCACCGTCGGGCTGATGATGCTCGGGTCGAGGATGCGGATGGACGCCGTGGTCTCGGCGTCATCGCGCAGCTGACCGGCTTCGGCATCGGTCTCGGCCTTGAACGGCGTGACCTCGAGGTCGGCGATGTCGTACGCCTGCTTGGTGCCGGCGATGTTGCGCTCGTAGAACTCGGCCTGGAAGCTGTTCTGGTTCGGACGCACCTGGAAGGTGGTCACGACCCACGGGTAGCCGAGGCCGACGACGAGGGATGCCACGATCAGCAGCGCGGTCGCAGCCAACGGCAGGCGCCACCGGCCGATGACAGCCGTGACGAAGAACAGCACGGCGACGAGCGCCGCGATGATCGCGAGGATCGCCATACCGGGGATCGTCGCATTGACGGCGGTATAGGCGGCACCGGTGATGCGATCTTCTTCGGCGACCAGGGTCAGATAGCGATCGAGCCACAGGCTCGCAGCCTGCACGAGCAAGTAGAGACCGGCGAGCACCGCCAGCTGAATGCGTGCGGCCTTCGAGATGCGCAGCTCGCCCTGGCCGATGCGGACCGAACCGTACAGGTACGACACCAGCGCCGTGATGATCAGGCAGAGCAGGATCACCGCGGAGACGAACGCGAGCAGGATCGAGTAGAACGGCATCGCGAACAGATAGAACCCGGTGTCCATGCCGAACTCGGGGTCGGTGACGCCCGTGGCTTCACCCGTGAACCAGAGCCAGACGGTCTGCCAGTTGCCCGCCGCGGCGAAGCCGGCGAACAGACCGAAGAAGATCGGCATGCCCCACATGGCCAGGCGGCGCAACGGCTCGATGACCTCTTGGTATCGGTCGAGCTGCGAGCTCAGGCGCACGTACACCGGACGCATGCGGTAGGCCAACTGGATCACGATGAACAGCGGCACCGCCATTCCGAGGAATCCGGCGACGAACATCGCCGACACCGCAAGCCACTGCGTCGTCAGCACGTTCGCGAAGTTCAGCTGATCGAACCACAGGAAGTCTGTGTAGAGCGCAGCGAAGAGGAAGAAGGCCCCGATGATCGCGGCGATGATCACCAGCGAGATCGTGAGAATTCTTCGGGAGGTGCGAGGCGTGGCCGGATTCGGCGCCGAGGTCGTGGTCACCCGTCCATCCTACGTGCGCTGAGTTTGGTGCGCGCTGTGCGTGCGCTCTCAGCGGAACATCATTCGACGGCGCAGGTGGGAAGGCTCGCCACGTCTCCACCGTCGGCGATCACCTCGAGGATGTCGAGCGATTCCTCCAGCGTTGCGGTGCTGAGCACCGTCAGACCGTCGGGGACGTGACCGACGACCTCATCGCAGTTGGATGCGGGTGCGAGAAAGTAGGTCGCTCCGGCGTCACGAGCACCGTAGAGCTTCTGGCGGATGCCGCCGATAGGCCCGACCGTGCCTGTCGCCTCGATCGTTCCGGTGCCGGCGATGTCTTCTCCCCCGGTGAGAGGGCCAGGGGTGAGCTCATCGATGATTCCCAGTGCGAACATCATCCCCGCGCTCGGCCCGCCGACGTTATCGAGCTGAATGGTGACGTCGATCGGGAAGTCGTACTCGGTGGTCAGCTGGATACCGATCAGCCAGGTGTCGATGCCGTTGGTCGTGGTGACCTCTGGCGCCAGCGTCACCTGCTGCTCCTCGCCATCACGCAGCACGGTGAGCTCGATCTCGGCTCCCTCGCCCTGCTGGATGGCCTCGCGCAGCGCCGCGCCGCTGGTGAGGGTGACCCCGTCGGCGGCGACGATGACGTCGTCTTCTTCGAGCATGCCCTCCGACGGTGTTCCCTCGATGACGGAGACCACCTGGACCTCCGCCCCGGTGTCATAGCCGAGCTCGTCGAGCGCGGCTGCCGTGGCCTCGTGCTGCGAGTTGATCATGAGCATCGCGTTGTTCTCGTCGCGCTCTTCGGTCGTCACGCCCTCCGGGAAGACAGACTCGATCGGCACGACGGCACGAGAGGGGTCGACCCAGGCCATGGCGAGCTGAAACCACGATGGCGTGCGCTCACGGTTGCCGACCGCCTGCACGGTCGTGAGATTCAGACTGCCGCTGGTCTCGTACGTCTCGGTTCCCTCGATCTCGATGAGCGGAACCTCTTCACCGTCGGCGCTCGGTGCAGAGCCCAGCGTGTCGTACACGGGCCCCGGACGCTGGAAGACATACGGCGTCGGCAGGAAGGTGAGCACCACGAGAGAGATGAGCGCAACGATGAGCGCCCAGACGCCGAGACCGATCCGCGGCGTGCGGGCGCGCCTCGAGCTACGGGAATGAGACAAGCGAATCCTCCGTCGTTCGCGACCGGCGTACACAGATCTGCCCGCTCCGGGGTCGCGTACAGAATCCTGCAACTAGCGTAGATGGCACAGCTTGCGACGTGCTGAGAGGCGACCGACATGGCAGAGAACGAACCCAACCCCGAAGACTTCCAGGAGTTCTTGCGGCGGATGATGTCTGGCGCAGGCGGTGGCGAGTTCGATCTGAGCGCGTTGCAGAATGCGCTGGGCGGCGCTGACGGCCTCCAGCTCGACCCCGCGATGATGGCTGGGCTCATGCAGCAGCTCCAGGGCGCCTTCGGCGGCGACCCGTGGGAGAGCGCGCTGCGCCAGGCCCTGCACATCGCCAATCGCGAGGGCCAAGGCGTGACCGACGGTTCGCGCACCTCGCTCGTCGATGCCTTCGCGCTGGCGAATCTGTGGCTGGGCGAGGCGACCACCATCTCTGAGCTTTCCGAGACACCGCTCCCGATGACGCGTGGCGAATGGGTCGAGAAGACCATGCCGGTGTGGAAAGAGATCGCGGGCCCCGTCTCGACGAGCATCGCAGATGCCCTGACCGAAGCGCTCGACAGCCAGGTTCCCGACGATATGCGCGATGCGATCCAGGGGGCAGGAAAGCTCATGCGAGGACTTGGCTCGTCCGTCTTCGCCGCACAGTTCGGGCAGGTGCTCGGCAACCTCTCCCTCGAAGTCGTCTCCGGCGGCGATGTCGGCATCCCGGTTCTTCCCGCCGGCACAGCCGCCGTCATCCCGCAGAACATCACCGCATTCGGTGAGGGACTCGAGATTCCCGAAGACCAGATCGCGCTGTACCTCGCGACCCGCGAGCTGGCCTACGCACGCCTGTACCGTCACGCCAAGTGGCTGCACCTGCACGTGATGTCGCAGATCACCGACTTCGCGCGCGGCGTCACCGTCGACGTCGACGCCCTCGAAGACGTCGCCAGTCGCCTTGATCCCTCCAACCCGGAGGAGCTTCGCGCGGCGATCGAAGGCGGAGCGCTCCTTCCGGCACAGACGGATGCGCAGCGCGAGGCACTGGCACGTTTGGAGAACATCATCGCGATGATCGACGGGTGGGTCGACGTCGTCACCGCTGAGGCGACATCGCGACTGCCCGACGGTGCGCGCCTCGCGGAAGCGGCACGTCGCCGTCGCGCGGTCGGCGGCCCCGCAGAAGACGCCCTCGGCGCGCTCGTCGGGCTGAAGCTGCGCCCGCGGCGGATGCGCGAAGCATCCGCCATGTGGCAGAAGGTGACCGACGCGGTCGGCATCGCCGCACGCGACTCGCTGTGGGACTACCCCGACCTGCAGCCCACGGCGGAAGACATCGATAACCCGACCGCCCTGATCGAGCGACTGCAGGCGCGTGCCCGCGGCGAGGCACCCGCGACGGACGAATTCGACGAGGCGCTGGCGCGGCTGCTTGATGGTGATGATTTCACGGCAGCGGATGCTTCGGACGACGGAGCATCGGACGCGGATGCCTCCCCGGATAAGGCGCCTGACGGCGACGACCCCGAAGGCGAGGCGCCGGAGGGCGACAAGCCGGTATAGGTGGCGAGCGCCAGCGCTCGTTCTGCACGGATGCGTGGTCGCCGAAGTTGTCCACCGATCGGGATTTCTCGCCCCATGGCGGCATGCGCCTGAGCAGAATCGGGGTATGCCCCCGATCACGCCTCCGACGCTCACTCGGCTCGACCCGGCCTATCCCCTGCTGTGGCGCGATGCGGAAACGGTGCAGTTCGGGCTCGACGCTGTCGTGCAGATCTCGGCCGCCGAGCCATGGGTCGACCGTCTGCTGCAGGCGCTTCGCGGGGGCTTCCGCCTCAACTCGTTTGATGTGCTCGCGCATGGGGCCGGCGCACCTCGAGACGACGCCCGCGACCTTCTCGCCGCTCTGCGGCCCGTTCTGCTGACGGATGCGCCGACACGCCCGGACGTATGGATCGAGAGCCTGAACATGTCAGACTCGCGCGTCGAGGCCCGTACCGAGGTCGCGCTTCTCGACGAGGGCTTCCACACCGCCGAGCGGTCTGATTCGACAGCGGTCGGTGTGATTCTCGTGCACGGCGCGGCCTCGGCTCGCCAGCTCGCCCGCTACCTGCGCGAAGACGTCGCGCACCTGCCCGTGGCGTTCGAACCCGGCGCGATGACGATCGGCCCGCTCGTCGTGCCCGGGCAGACGCCGTGCCTGTCATGCCGTGACGGCCACGAGCGCGACCGGGATGCCTCGTGGCCGAGCCTGCACGCTCAGCTGGTCGGCGCGACCTCGGACAGGATCACAGCGGCGCGCACCGCTGAGGCCGCAGCCCTCGTTGCGCGCATCCTCTCCGCATCCGAGGGACTCGAGAGCGCGAAGAGCGTGCGGGTCAGCCCCGACGGACACCACGTCTGGCGTTCGCTGACGTTTCACGCAGAATGCCAGTGCCGTGGTCAGCCGCTGCGATCTCCGCGAGAAAGCGAGACGGCTGCCGCTCGCCTCGCCCCGCCGCGCGAGACCACGACAGCGACAGCGTGCGCGCGGCGCGCGTGATGCCCACGTACGCCAGGCGGCGCTCTTCATCGATCGCGTCGAAACCGGTGGCGTAGGAGATCGGGAGCGCGCCTTCGGCCCACCCGGCCACGTGCACATGTGCCCATTCGAGCCCCTTGGCCGCGTGCAGCGTCGACAGCGTCACGGTCTGCATCGTCGGCTCGTGCTGATCTTTCGCGCGGGCCATCAGCGACTCGCTGAAGGTGCGCAGCGTGGTGCCGGCCGGCGCCTCTTCCGCCAGGCGCAGGATCGCGCGCCGAGCTTCCCAGCCGTCACGCTGCGCTCCCCCGGCCGTGGGCGCCTCGTCGGTCAAGCCGATCTCGCGCAGCACCTTCTGCACGTTCGCGAGGAAGTCGCGCTCGGTCGGCGCGACGGATGCTCCGCGCAGCGCCAGCACGGCCTGACGCACCTCGGGCATATCGAAGAACCGCTTTCCCCCCAGCACGCTTGAGGCGATGCCGGCCTCACCGAGCGCCTGCTGGATCGCCCCTGATTGCGCGTGTGCTCGATACAGCACGGCGATGTCAGAGGGCGCGGCCCCCGCGGCGATACGCGTGCGGATCGCCGCGGCGATTCCGGCAGCCTCGTCGCTCTCGGTGTCGTAAGCGTTGAGCCTCGGCGTCTCAGCCGTCAGCGACTCCCGCGCGGCGACGAGCTCGAGTGCGCCCGGTCGCCCCCGCATCAGCGCGTTAGCCGCCGCCAGGATCGGCGGCTGGGACCGGTAGTTGGTCTCAAGTCGCACGATCGTGGCATCCGGATATGTCCTCCCGAACTCCAGGAGGTACCTTTGCTCTGCTCCGGCGAACGAGTAGATCGTCTGGCTCGCGTCGCCGACGACGCAGATGTCGCGCCGGTCGCCGAGCCAGAGCTCCAGCAGGCGATTCTGCAGCGGCGACACGTCTTGGAACTCATCCACGGTGAAGTGCCGGTACTGCTCGTGCACCGCGGTCGCCACGCGCGGCTCGGTCTCGAGCATCCCCGCACATGCCAGCAGCACGTCTTCGAAATCCAGCTGATGGCGCTCGTCTTTGACCGTCTCGAACACCCGCTGCAGCTCGACCAGCTGCTCCGCGCTGACCCGCCCCACCGATCGCCCGAGCGCCGCATACTGATCGATCGACAGCATCGAGACCTTCCGCCACTCGATCTGGCTGGCGATATCGCGCAGCGTCGGGGTGTCCAGTCGCAGCCGCAACTGCTCGGCGGCCTGACCCAGCAGTCGCACCTTGTTATCGACGATCGCCGGAGCCGGTGACCCCGTCAACGTGGGCCAGAAGAAGTTCAGCTGCGCCAGAGCCGCAGCGTGGAACGTCTTCGCCGAGACTCCTTCGACGCCCAGCTCGCGCAGTCGTCCGCGCAGCTCGCCGGCGGCCTTGGCGGTGAAGGTCACCGCCATCACCCGGTTGGGCGTGTAGGCGCCCGTGTCGACGCCGTGCGCGATGCGATGCGTGATGACGCGGGTCTTGCCGGTGCCCGCTCCAGCGAGCACGGCGACAGGCCCTCGCAGGACGGATGCGGCTTCGCGCTGCCGCTCATCCAGTGCGTCGAGTGCGCTCACTCGCCGTCCTCATACCAGAGTTGGATCAGACGCCTGGCGATGGATGCCGCCCCGGGGAGCCCCACCGGCCCATTGCCCGCCAGAGCGCTGCCGATCTCGTCGCGGGTGAACCAGCGCACGTCGATGATCTCCTCCCCGTCCGGGCGCGCGCGCCGCTCTTCGGATGCGGTCGCCCTGAAGCCGACCATGAGCGAGCGCGGATACGGCCACGGCTGCGAGTCGATGTACTGAATCGCGTCCAGTCGCACGCCCGCTTCTTCTTCGATCTCGCGGTGCACGGTGGCCTCCAGCGACTCGCCCGCCTCGACGAATCCGGCGAAGCACGAGTACATCCTGCCGCGCCAGTTGGCGTTTGCACCCAGCAGGAGTCGTTCGCCGTCGCTGCTTTCGACGGCGACGATGACGGCCGGATCGGTTCGGGGGAAGATGTCCTGCACGCACTGCGAGCAGTGCCGCGACCAGCCAGCTTGTCGCAGCTCCGTCTCGCTGCCGCAGTGCTGGCAGAAGCGTGCATCGCGCAGCCATCCGGCCAGGGCGATCGCCCCGACCAGCAGCTCGGAGCTCTCGTCATCCAGCATCCCGCCGGTATCACGCAATCCCAGCCACGTCTCATCGGGAGCCGCATCGATCGAATCCGACACCTGGCCGACGGCGGCGAGCAGCAGAGCACTGCCGTCACTGTGGCGACCGAGCAGAGCCCATTGCGCATCGCCGACCTCCGTCGGACTCACACTGACGAGTGCCCCATCGTCGACACGGACTCGCCCCTCGCGCACGACAATGACCCGCGCATCGTGGGAGGAGCGCAATGCATCGACGATCCCCGCGTCGTCGCGCAGATGCCCGGCACGATCCACAAGCGCACGGCGCACAGTCATCAAGTCCCTCTTTCGCAGGCGTGGCGTAGGCGAAACCGCACCTGCGCCGACCTACCCTAGGGGCATGGCACGGTCTCCCTTTACTCTAGCGGCGGCGGTCACGGCTGCCTTGCCCGGGGCCGAGGTCGTCGGCGCACGGACTCTGACAACTGACAGCGACGGCCGTTTCGACTCGGCCGTGGCGACGCTCTCCGACGGCCGCGAGCTGGCCATTCGCGTCGGCGACGACGATGACACGGCCCGCGAGCTGGCGAGCGAGTCGCTGGCGCTGCGGGCTCTCACCGCCGGTGCGCGTGCGATGCTGCCGTTCCAGGCGCCCGCCTACGTCGGTGAGACGCTCCTCGCCGAAGGCCGGGCGCTGGTGACCGAACTGCTGCCGGGCTTCCAGATCGAGGCCTCGCATGTTCCCGGTGGCCGCGGCGCCGCCGAGTCGATCGGAGCCTCCATCGCCGCCGTGCACGCCCTGCCCGCATCTGTCGTGCGCAACGCCGGCCTCCCCGCCCGCAGCAGCGAGGAATCCCGCGAAGACATCCGCGCGCTCGTCGATCGCGCCGCCGCCACGGGGCGCGTGCCGGCCCGGCTTACCGTGCGCTGGCGCGAAGCCGTCGGCGATGACGACCTCTGGCGGTTCGAAGCGGCCGTGACGCTCGGCGGCGTGCAGGCGACATCGTTCCTCTTCGACGATGACCCCCATCAGGGGCCGACGGTCGTCGGCCTGCTGAACTGGCACGGGCTCTCGCTGGGCGACCCTGCCGTCGACCTCGCGTGGCTGTCGTCTGCTCCGGATGCTGCGACCAGCGTGCATGCAGCGTATGCCGAAGCATCCGACCGCGCACCGGATGCCGCCCTGGCCGTTCGCGGACGCCTGCTCGCGGAACTGGAGTTCGCCCGGTGGCTCGTCCACGGCGACACCATGCGTCGCGCAGACATCATGGATGACGCAGCCCACCTGCTGGAAGCTCTCGCGGAGGGCCTGCGTGAGAACGACCTGGCGGTCATCGCCTCGCGCAGAGAAGGCGTCGATTCGGCCCTGGACGCGCTCGACAGCGTGCCGGACACCGCGGCCGCCGCGGCCAACACGTCGATGCAGACCGACGCGTACAACCCGGCCGATCTGCTGGCGGGTGAGGACGCCCCCGATGAGCTCCCCGGCGACGCGACCGAAGATCTCAGCGACGTCGCCGCGGCGTGGGATGACGAGCCGTCGACCAGCTCGGAGAGTCGCGACTCGGCCCCGAGTGCTTCGCTCCGTGAGCCTGTCGAAGGGTCGAAGACCACCCCCGACGACGTCGACTCCGCTGACGAGGCTCAGCGTGCGGCCCGTGCCGCGCTCCAGCGCTGGACGAGCTCTTCTTCTGAGTAGACCCGGTCGCCGCGGATCACCAGATCGTCGGCGACGTAGTACAGCGCGACGTCGATGTCTTCCAGCGCGACGCCGAAACGGCGGTGATAGGCGAGCCGGTACAGCGCGAGCTGCAGCATCCGCTCGTCCTGCTCGGCGGCGCCGCGCGGCGCCTTGCCCGTCTTCCAGTCGACGATCTCGATGCGACCACCCCGGTCGTCGCGGCGATACACCGCGTCGAGCTTGCAGATCATGATGTGCCCTTCGACAGGCTCAGGGACCGGGGCATCGACACGCTCAGGGACCGGGTCGCCTGACGCTGCGCCGGAAACGCCGAGGGCGAAGTCGATCTCGATCTCGACAGCGATGGGTTTGAGCGGTGCCCATTCGCTGCGCTCGAACGTCTCGCGCAGCCGCTCGAGGTCTGCTTCGTCAGCGGCCGAGACGCTGTGGGGATCTGGCTGTTCATCGTCGGTCTCCCACAGCGCGCTCTCGGGGCTCGGCGCTGTGCCCACAAGACCCGATCGGTGCTCGACCCAGGCGTGAAACAGCGTGCCCAGACGCGTCTGCCGATACGGCCGCTCGGGCATGGGTCGCGCGAGCTCGCGCACGGTGCCACCGAAATCTGTCACATAGTCCTTGAACCGCGATGCCGGCACACGCGTGGGCGCTGACGCATCGACGCCGCGCTGGCGCTGTGCGCGCTCCGCGAGCAGCCGCTGCAGCTGCACGCTCGGCTCGGGGAGGGTGTCGACAGCACGCACCATCGCCGCGGCATCCTCGACGACCGTGCGGCGATCGCCCAGCGGATCCAGCGGCCACACACTGGTCTTTCCCTCGCCGGCGTAGGGATTGTCATCGGCGTCGACCTCGGCGATCTGATCTCTGCCGAGCACGTCGAGCGCCTCGCGAAGGAACGGGCTCGCCGTGCGCGGCTTCTTCTGCCCCGCCCAGTGCGCTCCCGACAGCAACAGGTCGGTGCGCGCACGCGTGATGGCGACGTAGGCGAGGCGTCGCTCTTCCTGCTGCTGATACGCGCGATAGGCGTCTTTGAAGACGATGAGCGCGCCCGGGGCCGCCTCGCTCTTACTCGTCAACGAGGCGATGCCGACTTTGAGCCGCTTGGCCGGATCGGGCTCATCGTTGATCGGCGCATTCCACGAGAACGTCGGCAGGGCCGCACTGTCGCCGCGCAGCGCGAACGGCAGCACACCGAACCCGAACCACCCCGACGTGTCTGAGGGTCGGGACGGCAGCTCGTCTTCGACAAGACGCACGACCGCCACGGCATCCCACTCCAAGCCCTTGGAACCGTGGATCGTGAGCAGCTGGACGACGCCGGGCTCGGGCGGCTCGGGACGCGGCATCAGCTCATCGGTGCTCTCGGCCTTCTCGAGCCACGCCAGCAGGCTGGCAATCGTGCCGCGCTCGTCTGCGGCGAGGAAGGCGCGCACCTCGTCGGCGAAGGCACGCAGCTGCGTGGCGGCCACACGTGCCGGGCCGCGGGTCTCGTTCGCCGCGAGCTCGATGTCGAGGCGCAGTTCAATCTCGATCATCCGGATCAGTTCCGGAAGCGGCTGGGCCGCCGCCCGGCGCAGGCGTTCGAACATCTCACCTGCCGCGCGAATCCGCGCCCGGCCCTCGGCGGTGATGCGCGAGAGGAGCCGGTAGTCATCGGCGAGCCCGCGTACGACGTCTACGGCATCGATGATCGACACCGCCTCATCGGCACCGCGTGAGGCTCGGATGCGCGCCCGCAGCTCGTCAGGCAGCGGCAGCAGGCCGCTGTCGCGCCGCGAGAGCTCGCTCGCCAGATCGTAAAGCGCGCCCATATCGGCGACGCCGACGCCGAACCGCGGGCCGACGAGCAGTCGGATGAGAGCAGAACCGGCATTCGGGTCGTGGATGACGCGCAGAGCGGCGACGACATCGACGACCTCGGGCGTGGCGAGAAGCCCGCCGAGCCCGAGAATGCGATGCGGGATGCCGCGCGCCGCGAGCGCCTCGGCAAAGGTCTGCATGTGCCGTTTGGAGCGGAACAGAATGGCTCCGGTGTGCGGTTTCGACTCACCACCGGTGCGGGCTGCGTCGCCGTGGGCACGACGGCGCTCCGCGAACCAGTCGGCGACCTCGGCTGCTTCGTCGTGCACGGTGAGCGGGTAACGCACCTCGATCGCTCCGGGGCCGGCGCCCGGGCGCGGCTCGAGTGGCGGCACGTCGAGCCCCGGTCGCTGCAGCGGTTCGAGAACGCGGTTGGCGACATCGAGGATGGCGCTGTCGTTGCGCCAGCTCGTCATCAGGCTGTAGCTGCGCGCTTCTTCACGATCAGCGAAGGTGCGGGCGAACGCGTAGAGGTTGTCGGCGCTGGCCCCACGCCATCCGTAGATCGACTGGTGCGGGTCGCCGACCGCCATGACCGCGCTGTCGCGGAACACCGCCGAGAGGAACTGCGTCTGGATGACCGAGGTGTCTTGATACTCGTCGAGCAGCACGACACGGTGCTGAGCGACGAGATCGGCACGCACATCCGGCGATGATTCGATGATGTCGAAGGCCCCGCTGACCTGGTCGGCGAAATCAAGCACCCCACGGCGCTGCTTCTCGGCGATGTACTCCCTCACGAGCGCGGCAAGCGTCGGGAACGCGAACAGATTGTCGGCGGCCTTGGCGATGTCGACGTTACTGCGATAGGGATCGAACGCCTCAGCATGCGTGAGGGCGATACGCTCGGCTCGCCCCAGATCGGCTCGATGGTCGAGGGCATCCCCGGCCAGACGCTGCACGGCATCGACCACGGTCGCAACCGACAGCTCGATGTCTTCGAGCTGCGGCAGATCGGCCCGCAGCACGACATCACGCGCGAGCATCCACGACGCCGCCTGACTCAGCATCGCAACGTCGGGATCGCGACCGATGCGTGCGGCGTGCTCACGCACGATCGAATCCGCGAAGGCGTTATAGGTCGACACACGTGGCCGGATCAGCAGATCATCGGAGGTGCGAGGCGTCGATGCATTCCACCCGGTGTCGTACCGGGTGGCCAGCTCGTCGAGGACCTGCGTGCGCACGGCATGCTTCTGCGCCGCCGTGGATGCGGCATCGACACGGGCCAGGGCGCCCGATGCCACGATCTGCGGCACGTGCGCCAGCAGCCCGCGCCTGCCGAACTCGTCGATCACAGCGAGTCGTGCGCCGATGCGCTCGGCCAGCTCGCCGGCGGCCTTACGCGTGAAGGTGAGACCGAGAATCTCATCGCGGCGCACATGGCCGTTGGCCACGAGCCAGACGACGCGGCCCGACATCGTCTCGGTCTTGCCGCTGCCCGCACCGGCGACGACGAGGGCAGGCGTCGGTGGCGCCTCGATCACCCGCTGCTGCGCACTCGTGGGCGGTGGCTGCCCGAGCGCGGCGGCGACATCGAGCGCCGACAGCGTGCTGTCGTGCCATGCGGTCATGCGCTCACCGCCGGCACCGTGTGGATACGGCAGGGCTTGACCCGCCACTGCACGTCGGCGCAGTGCGCCTCGATGTGCGCGGTGAAGCTGCTGCCGGACATTCCCCGTGCGGCATCGGCCAGTCGGTTCAGAAAGCGTGCCCGCGCCTCGCCCTCGAGCGTGTGCTGGTGCGCGATGCGATAGTCGCTGCCTGACAGCGTCTTGGCCACGAGCAGCAGCCGTGCCCCGGCCAGAGCCGTCGCGTCCGCGCCGGCGACGAGCCCCTGCTCGACGGCAATCTGGTACGCGGCGAGCTGTGCGTGCTCTTCGACCTTGCTGTCGGAGTCTGGTTCGTACTTTCCGGTCTTCAGATCGACGACCACCACACGCTCACCGTTCGCACCCTCGGTCATGGGCGTCGTCTTCTGCCCGCGCGCGGCGGCGTGCTCACCTGCACCGCGGGGATACGCCTCGACGCGGTCGATGAATCCGTGCACGATCGCCCGGTGCGGCCCATCCGCATCCACACCGATATGCACGGCGGGCGCGGGAGGCGTCGTCCCCGCCTCGATCTCGTACGCGGCGTGCTCGGCGACCGCAACGGCGAACCGGAACTCCACCTCACTCGCGAGAACCCGGCCACGCTCGCTCTCGACTGCACGGAGGTACGCGTGCAGTCGCTCGAGGTAGACGTCGGCACGGCGATGCTCTTTGCGGCCGATCCACTCGGTCTCGAAATCGAGCTCTGGCCAGTGCTTCTCCAGGACGGCGCGCAACTTGTCGAGGTCACCGTCTGGCACCGTCTCCATCGCCTCGTGGATGATCGTGCCGATGCCAGCCGCGGGTGGCAGCACGGTATCGCCGCCGAGCGATGAGATGGCCCAGTTGAGCTCACACTCTTCGAACGACTCGAGCTTCGACGGCGACACGCGTGCCGCCTCGGTCGCGAGATCGTGCAGCCCGGCGTCGGTCGACGGCGCTGCTGTGCCGTACCAGTCGTCCGGATCAGCACCGGGAACGCCCTCGGCCGCGAGCACGGCCAGTTGCCCCGCCGCTTCTGCGCGCGCTGCGACACCCGTCGAGCTCGTGAGGGTGCGGCGATGCCGAGCGACCAGCCCGCGCAAGGTCAGCGGATGCTCAGCGGTCGGATGCTCGGACAGCGGCGGCGGGTCGGGAAGGAACGAGAACAGCGGGCTCGGGCCGGTGCTGTCGTCGTCGACAGCAGTCACGACCAGACGAGAACGTGCCCGCGACACCGCCCGCACGAAAAGGCGCAGCTCGTCGTGCAGCGCCTCGCGGCGACGGTCGAGCACGCCCGGGGTCGTCGGCTCTCGCCCCGTGCGAGCGGCCGTGATCGCGTCGGCGAGCGCCCAGGTCTCGAGCATGCCGCCACGCAGACGTGTGTTGGGCCAGACGCCGTCTTGCACACCGGCGATGACGACGGCTTCGAACTGGGTGCCCAGGGCGGTCGCCGGTGTGAGGAGGGTGACCAGGCCGGGACGGTCGGGAGTCGACAGCGTGTCTTCAGGAACTTCGCTGTCGAGGATGTCGCGCACGAAGGTCGCAGCCTGCTCGGTGGGTGTGCGCTCGACAAATCGCTTCGCGGCGTCGAACAGCGCGACGAGGGCGTCGAGCGCATGCGCGGTCTCGCCACCGCCCGGCTGATCGGCGATCTCGCGCCAGTGCCGCTGCAGTGTGGAGCCATCGCGCGCACGCGCATCGGCCCAGATGCGCCAGAGCAGCTCATGGATGGTCTCGCCTGCCTCGGCCCCCGCTGTGGTCTCGGCGAGCGTCGTGGCAAAGCGGAGGGCAACGCGTGCTTCGGGCGCGTCGACCAGGGTGAAGGTCGCCGGAAATGCCATCGCCTGACGCAGCAGTTCCGCCGCCGGGGTCGTTCCGCCTTCTGCAAGCTCGATGTGTCGCAGGCGTGCTCGCAGGCGGCGGAGGCCCACCGCATCCATTCCTCCGAACGGCGAGCACAACGCGGCGATCAGCGCCTCGGGTTCGCGCTCGTGCACCGGCTGGAGGGCGAGACGGACGATTCCGACGATGTCGCGCACGACGCCCTCACTGCCGAGCGGCCGTTGCACACCGGCGGCGCGAGTAGGCACCTCGCGGGCGGCGAGTTCGGTCTCGAGCGCGGTCACCTGTCTCGTGTCGTGCGCGATGACGGCCATGTCGCTCCAGGCGATGTCGTGGGTGAGATGCCAGTCACGCAGCGTGCCCGCGATGCGGTCGGCCTCTTCGTATGGCGAAGGCGCGAGGAACGCCTGCACGCACGGGTCGGGCGTCGTCGGCGTCGGCGCGGGTGGGCGACGGTGTTCCACACGCCCGGCGACGCCGATCGCCTGGGTGAGCGTTCGGGTCAGCTCGGTGAGCCCGGGCGCCTGACGATGTGGTGCATCGAGCACGAACACCTCATCGAGCAGCCCGGAGAGCTCGTGGAACAGCTGCGGACTCGCGCCGCGGAACGCCCCGGATGAGATGTCGGGATCGCCGAAGGCCAGCACCGCGATGCCGCGCTCACGCAGGGCCCGCACGACCGTGAGCACGCCGCGCGAGATAGCCTGAGCGTCATCGATCAGCACGACAAGCAGCGCTGAGAGCGGGCCGAGCACCGCCGCATCCGCTTCACGAACGATAGCCGCCGCCTCGCTGACAAGGTCGGCCGCATCGCGGTAAGCCGTGCGCATTCCCGCCAGCACCGTGCGGTACTCATCGGCGAAGACACCGACGGCGCGCCATACCTCGCGCTCTGATGCCTGGAGCTCGGCG